>JAJRDA010000001.1 GCA_028678665.1 Methanomicrobiales archaeon
CACGAGCACGGACACGGACCGGAAGACGGCCAGGAGGGGCGACATGGTCAACGTGAGCATCCGGCTGATCGCAGGGGAAGCATCGCCCATGGACGGCATGATCCTGCTTGACCGGAGCGGCGACTCCATGTACAGCTGCATGAAATCTGTCGACGGTTCCTGCCAGTACAACCGCTGGGACCTGGCCAAGGAGGGGGCGCTCGCCCTGGTGGGTAATGCGTCGGCGAACAGTGGGATGGGCGTCTCCTGGTTCGCGACCCGGGGGGGTATCGAGCACACCCTGGACAACAGCCCGGTCCAGGTGGCCAATGATATCATGGCCCTGGATTACGTCCCGTACGGGTACACACCGGATCCGTATACCGGCCCGGGCACGGGTGGCATTGCCGGCATGTCCAACCTGCGGGATGGCCTGTACAAGACCATCGATTACCTGGAGGGAGTTCCGCATGAGAACCTCAGGACAAAGGCGGTGATCGTCTTCACCGACGGGCTGTACAACTGGTACGGCAACCCCATCGCCAACGGGCGGGGTACTGCCCTGAAGAGCAAGGCCGCCTATGTCACGTGCTTCAGCGGGATCTGCACAGGTGCGGGTTTGAATCCCTACAATCCGGCGCTTGTGAACACCTATGTCGAAGATGCCATGTGGTGGGAGGGCTCCGATTGCCAGGACGGATCCTGCTACATCCCCACCCAGGATTACACGTTCTACAACGAGGTCCAGGAGAACCACCCGAACGGAGGGTGGCTGAACTTCACGGGCCTGAAGTGGAACGGCATGGACCACGCGGGCGACCCGGCCCACATCGCCTACCCGACCTACACCGGGAATGGGGAGAGCTATTACGGATTCTGGCCTGCCAGGTACGGCTGTACCGGCTGTGCCCAGTGCGGCTACATCCACTGCGATGAGAATATCAACCCCGCCCAGTACCAGCTGGACGTCTGTGCCCCCGAATGGCCGTATATCGATGCCAGTGGAGTATCCCACGGGGACTGCGAGCAGACCAAGCAGAACATGACCATCTTTGCCCGGGACTCCAGTATCCGCCTCTATACGGTGGTCCTCCGGACCGATGCGGATCCCGACCTGTCAATGCCCACGAGCTATGCCAACGCCGACGACATGATGAAGATCCTGGCCTACAAGACCGGCGGCAAGTACTACCCGGTACACGACAGGGCGGACCTGTACGCGGCCATTGACGACATCACCCGCGATCTCTCCTCTGCGGCAACGCAGGACCTCACCATGGAGATCGAGGACACCTCGGTGGACCTGAACTCGCTCCTGACCGTGAATACCAACAACGAGGTCTTCACCCACCACCACTTTGACGGTATCTCAACCACCACCCAGTCATGGGACCAGAATGGAAATCCCATCCAGGGGATTACCACCATTTCGGAGGCGCAGGACTGGCTCGCCACCCACCGGCTCAACTACTTCGTGGATGACCTCGATGTGGGTGACACCTTCCAGATGAACTACACCGTCCAGGTAAACGCCAGGGGCCGGATCAATGCGATCGGACCGGACTCGAAAGTGACCTTCAAGGACGGGTACGAGCTGTCCCTGCCCCCCACGTACATCGACGTGGAGAACAACCCCCCGGTCTTTGACGAGGTGGGGGAGCAGACCGTGGACCGGGTGGAGACCCTGACCTTCACCGTCTCAGCCACGGATGCGGATAATGATCCCCTGACCTATGGATACGTCAGCCTCCCGCTGGGTGCTGCCTTTGATATCGACACCCTGACATTCGAATGGACACCCGAGGACAAGGGCTTCTACGAGGCCACCTTCTCGGTGACCGACGGGATGGCCACCGTCACCCAGACCGTTCCCATCACCGTGACGGACCTCAGGCCCAAGATCATCCTCCGGTGATCCCACGGCTATTCCCCGGGGAGATGGGTTCTCCTGTCCTCCCCCGGGGAAATCAGCTGGTTCTGTTTGACCCGGCGGCGTTCCGGGGATGAAGAGGCAGGAACCAACCACCTTCCAGAAACGTCCCTTTCAGAGAAATAAACGTTTTACATGGCCATTATTCCAAAAAGGGAGATAAATAGAAATTATTTAAATATATATGCAATATTCTTGACACACACGATTTGCCAATATTTATATACAATGGGCATCTAATAACTCCCAAACGAGTGTGGTCGAGATGATACTCTCACGCCTGTGCTGTATCCTGGCAGCCCTGGTACTGCTCACCAGTGCCGGAACAGCGCTTCAACTGGACATCGCGGGCGAGAAGGAGTGGCTGGTGGCCGGCGGAGACACCGCCGGGCTCAGCCTGGTGATCAGCGGAGGGAGCAGCCCCTTCACCATCACCGCGACAGTCCCCCCTGATGGCCTGTGCACAGTGACCCCCGCCTCATTCACCACCTCCTCCATTCGACCCGACCCGATGCAGGTCAAGAGCAAGGAGAAGAGTGGCGTCTGCCTGATTGACATCAAGGTAACCGATGCGGGTGGTAATTCCGTCACCCAGCAGTTCTCGCAGAAGATCGACCACACCACACCGGGGTATGCGGGCGGAATCGCACCCCAGGGAGCCACCGTAGGCACCGTTGTTCCGGTGAAGGTATGGCTCCAGGACCGGTACCATAACATCGTGGATAACCGGAATATCGTCGAGACGGTGGGTTTCACCACCTATGGCAGTTCCGGTTTTGTGGACGGCCCCTCCACAAATCCAGACCTCATGGTGCAGACGACCACAGCACCGGTGAATATGGATGGAGTTGTGGAAATCCAGTACTATGTGGGAGAATATGTCTCCAAAAACTATATCACCTTCACACCTCCCGCCCCTCTGGTGCCCGGTATCCTGATCCTCGATGGGATCCCGAATGGGGTGCCAGCCTCTATAGTCACCTATATTGTCCCCGATGCCGCCACACCCCCCTGGGTGTATGCGGATGGGAGCAGCAAATTCACCATCACCTACTCGGTCTCTGACACCAACGGATTTCCTGTCCAGGCGGCCGGGATCACGGGTTTCACCAGCGAGGGGAAGTCCTTCTCGCTTGTGACGAATGAGAACGGCCAGGCCAGCTACTACTACGGTCCCTTCTCCATGGCAGGGCAGCACACCATCACCGCTTCGCTGGATGCGAACTCCGCCGTGCGGGTGGTCGACCGGGTGGAGATCATCTCCATGGCGCCGGAACACCTGCTGGCCACGGGAAATCCCATCTCCATGCCCAGCCTTGATGTCAGCCCCGGCAGCACCTCCACCATCACAGGCAGGGTCAGTGACCCCAAGGGGAACCCGGTCTCCGGCCAGACGGTGACCTTCGAGATCACATCCGTTACCGCATCCACGAAAATGAAGAAGGATCCCTACCTCACCAGCCAGGGGAAGATCTACGCCGAGAAGAAGTCGGTGACCCTGGTCACAAACAACGACGGGATTGCCACCCTGCAGTTCATTCCGGGCGAGTTTGCGAAATCCAGGACGGATCCGGACTTTGACCCCTCGGCTGAAGGCACGGCCACCATCACGGCCACCTGGGGGTCCAAGACCGAGCCGATCACGCTCACCTTCAAGCGGACAGCCTACCTCTCCCTGGAGACCAAGGTCGAGCCCCTCCAGGTGCCGGTGGGAGGGACCTTTGATGTCACGGTGAACGTGACGGGGGACGGGTCGATGATGACCAGTTACCCCATCGAAGTGATGCTCGTCACCGACCGTTCCGGTTCCATGGAAATGAGCATGGGTGGACAGACCCGGTTCTACTGGGTGAAGCAGGCGTCGCATGCCTTCCTGGATGCCCTGAACCCGGGGAAGGACAGGGTGGGGCTCGTCTCCTACCACACCTGGGCCACCAAGGATCACGACCTCACCTCGGACTTCACCAGCCTGGGGACCACCATTGACACGCTGACGATACCCCGTGCCAACGACTGGATTCCCAACAAGGGCCCGGTGCGGCTCACGAACATGCGGGACGGGATCTTCAATGCCACCACCTACCTGAAGATCTATGGCAGCAAGAGTGACAAGGTCAACAAGGCCATCGTGGTCCTCACTGATGGCGTCTGGAACTGGGGTGGCACCCCCCTGGCCAAAGGGAGGGGCTATGCCGAGAAAACCCGCACGGTCGTCTGGGAAGACACCTACTTCGGGGCCAACTGCGCGTCAGGGTCGGCATGCCTCCAGAAGTATCGCACAGACAGTTTCTACTGGCCGGGCGCCGTGTCCTTCTCCATGTACACCTACTACAACCAGGAGCTGTACAAGGATCCACAGGGCAACCCCGTCATGACGGATCCCGGCCCGCTGGCCTACAGCGGGGCAGGGCTTGGCCCGGCACACCGGTTCGACGGGCGGGATGGGAGCAACGGCTACCTCTGTCATCCCATCGTCCCCCTGAATAAGGACCCGGGAGGACCGGCGTGGGACCCCAATATGTGCGTCAAGAATACCGGCATGTGCAACAGCGACATCGGATGCTATAGCAACGATAAATACCGGGTGGACGTCTGTGATAAAACCTATACCGGCACGGATTGCTCATCTTCCGAGCAGAACATGGCTGTCTTTGCCAAGAACAACCACATCCGGATCTATACCATCACCTATGCAGAGAACTATGACCAGAATACCTTTGATGCGCCCTACAAGGACGTCGCGGCAGCCCTGACGGAACTCTCCGAGTCCACCGGTGGCAAGTACTACCATGCGGCCACCGGAGCTGATCTGGAGAAGGTGTATGAGGACATCGCCGCCGACCTGATCACCTCCGCCGGCGTGGATACCGACGTCATGGCTGAATATGATACCAAGTTCGCCAACCTCCTGCCAGGAGGATCGAAAGATAAAAAGGGATCAGAGGTCTTCGAGTACGTCGCCTCGGGGCCCGTTCCCGCTATCTCGACCGTGACCTGGAAGTGGGACAAGGCCAAGAAGCTGATCGAGGGTCCCACCTGGAAGAGCCAGCAACCCGAATGGAACATGAACCACCAGCTCTCGTACGACATCGGGTCCATCGAGATCGGGCAGAAGTGGTCGATGAAATACCGGATGCAGGCGAAGCAGGCAGGCACCTACGATGTCTTCGGGAGCGGATCCCTGCTCCAGTGGACGGACTGGGACGGTGTCGCCCAGTCGCTCGGCTTCCCGGAGACCCCGGTCACCGTGCTCGAACCCGGGACCCTGCCGATCGATGTCCGGCTCATCCTCTCGAACCTGCACACCGTGAACTCCGCGGGGGAGGTCACCGATCTGATCAAGGAGAACGAGCCCTTCACGTTCGTCTGGTCGCTGTACTTCACCAATACCGATCCCAACGGGAAGGCCAACCTGAAGATCCAGGTCACCAAAGATGATAACGGCTATGACGTGTCGGAGAACCTCGCCGATGCCAGGCAGCCCAAGAATGAATGGCAGGAGATCTCAAAGCCCTGGGATGGGCTCCCTATCGGCACATATACCGTGACCGTGTACGCACAGGGTGATGGCAACAACGCGGAACCGTTGCCTTTCACCTTCCACGTGGTGGCTGATCCCAAGGGCCCGAAGATCATCCTCCGCTGATCCTTTTTTTCCCTTTTCTCCCTTTCCGACACCGCCCCGCCCTGAACCCTTCACTCCAGCAGTACCAGCCCCACCGTGTGGATATCCCCGTGGAGGATCTTCCCATACTCCAGGTCCTTGCACGGGATGGTGGAGAGGTCCCAGCCCACCTTCTTCGCCGTGGCAAAGACATCCATCCCCACCGCCTCCATGGAGGGGCGGACCAGGTCCTTGTGCCGGCAGAGGCGCCGCACGGACTCGTCCACGATCCCCTCCATCTCCTCGGCCACGCAGTGCTCGTGCTCGCAGAAGATGCAGGGATAGGCCCCGAACCCGAAGGCCTTGTAGAACCCGTCATAGAAGGCCGTCTTCTCCAGCAGGTGGGTGGTCGTGTGGCTCCAGAGGATCAGGTCCCGGTAGAACGGGTGGAAATCCACGGGGATCTCCTCGGGTTTCAGGTCCGGGTGGCCCGGGATACCGTCAAAGCGGAGCAGGATCCCGGTCCCGTACTCCGCCACCATCCTCCGGGTCTCCGAAGGGGTGGGGGTATAGGGCGGGCACGAGAGGTGTTTGCCATAGCCCTTGCACCCGAACCGGCACTTGAACCGGACCCATTCCGCGACCACGATCTCTCCTGCCGGGATCCGGGCTGCCACCACACCCTTCCCTGCGGCGAGCCGTGCCAGTTTCCCGATCTCCTCATCCAGTGCGGGTCTCTTCGCCATACGGCCTCATGAAGGGATGGTGCACAGGCTAGAAAAGGGTTCCGGGCCCCGCCCGCACCTTCCAGAAGGATTCCAGGGGTTGCCCGGGTGAACCGGATTTCTCATTCCCGGGTGCGCATCTCCAGGATCCGCTCGACGATCTGCCGGGAGCTGCAGATAGGATCACCCCGGTACTCGCCGATCCTGACCACGCGAGCCCGGATCCCCCGCTCTGCCAGCGCCGCCACAAGCCGGGACTCCTCGAAATGCTGGTTGAACCCCAGCGTGATCACGGCAGGCCTGATCTCTTCGATGGGCCGGAACATGTCCACCGGGTCCCCCAGCCGTGCATGGTCCACGATCCGCAGCGCCGAGACCACCCGCAGCCGCTGAGCCTCGGGGATCACGGGCGGCGGTTTATGACGGACATTGGCGTCCCGGGCCACGATGACATGGAGCTCGTCCCCCAGTTTCCGCGACTCCTCCAGGTAATAGATGTGTCCCGGGTGCAGGAGGTCAAAGGTGCCCGTGGCCACCACCCGCTTCACGGGACCACCTCCAGCGGGAAGGGATCCCCGTCTGCGGTGAAGCACCGCCAGCTCCTGCAATCGTAGGGCGGCCCCAGGATCAGGTGATACCTCCCGATGGAGGGGAAGAACCGGAGGTCGGCACTGGAGGGTTCCAGCACGCCGTTCGGGTGGGAGTGGACGGAGCCGGCGATGTGGGTATCCAGCGGCATCAGCTCGAAGTGGAGAGAGGCGGATTCGGGGGTGCTCTCAAAGGGCAGAAAGGTGAACTCCCGGATCACCCCGTCCTCCTCGCGGAGGACAGCAACGAACTCCCTGCCATGGGAAGCGTCCACCTCCTTCGCCGTCGCAAGGAGCCCCAGGAGCAGATCCTCCGCGATACCCCGGATCTTCATCCCCCGGGTATTGGATTGGGAATGTGATGAAGGATTCCATGGGGGCAGGCACCACGTCACCTTGATCGGTTCCCATCCACGTGTACGCACAGGATGACGGGAGGGGGAGACCCCCTCCCGGCCCCTCCCCCAATGAGGATAATCGATCCTTTGGGAAGTGTGACCGCGGGAATCTCATGTCCCCGGAAAACCGAGGGGGGATGCCCACGCGGCGGGGGCGGAGCCCCCAAGAGCGTACCAGTAATAGTACTCGAATGGAAGATACCGCCACGTTTCTACCATTCAACACCTCAGGTGCTGCGGTGGGGGCGGGATCCCCAGAAAAGCGTCCCAGTAATAAGCGAATGAAAAAGTAACCTTCAGCATCAGAAGTCGCCGTCCTGTTCGAAGGAGCGCCCGAACCGGATGGCGAGACCGGCCCGGTACAGCTCCATGCCCAGGTACGCGGCATGGTCCAGCCGTGAGACCCGCCCATCGACAATCAGGGTGTGGAGGATGTCCTGCCACCGCTTTCCCCGGAAGGCGATACCCTGGTGGACGGCCACGATCTCGTCCCCCTCGATCCCGATCCGGAAGTTCCCGCAGGGGTCGTACTCGATCTCCCGGGGCATGGGGAGGGCGGGTTCCTTCCCTGCATACGCGAGGGGCGGCTCCCTCCGGCGGCGCTTCTCCTTCAGGACCAGGAGCGAGATTCCCAGATCCTTGGGGTACGGCCGGTCTCCAAGGAGCGCCATCATCTCCGTGGCCCGCCGCATCTCGCCTACGGACCCCTGCGTCTTGTCCGAGTGCTCGCTCGTGAAGATCACTGCCGCCCCCGCTTCCTGCGCAAGGCCGGCCAGCACGGCATTGGCCCCGATGGAGTCAGCGTCCAGGAGCTCCACCACGTTCCCTGCACCGAAGAAGAGGGGGACCCCGAGATCCCTCGCCTCCCGCACCGCCGCGAGGGACACGAGCAGCCCTGACCCGATGGGCTGGAGGAGGGGATCGGCGACCATGCAGGAGATCCCGGCCGACCGGGCGGCGGCCAGGTTCGCCCGGAGCCCTGCGGCGCCGGGGACCACCACCGCGGCAGCCCCGCTGGCTGCGACCCCGGCCCCCACCACCGGGATGTTCCCCTCGTGGAGGGAGAGGACCAGGTCCGCCCGGAAGAGGGCGGCCCGGATCAGGGTGGGATCCTGGGTGTCCACCGAGAGTGGCCCTTCAATGTCCTGGACCTCGCGGAAGCACCGGTCCACGTCCCCCGGCGTGGCATCGAACCCGAACCCCAGGTCCACGATGTCCGCCCCTCGGGCGAAGAAGTCCTCCACCCGGGCTCTCAGATCAGTGACCCGGTCGGCATCCATGATCTCGGCCAGCACCTTCATCCGTGAACAGCCTCCGACCTTCACCCCCCGGATCAGGAGGTCCGGTTCCGCCGCTTCCTCGCAGGCGCCGAGGCGGCGGGTGGCCTCCTCGGCCTTCCGGGCGGCCAGGAAGTCATCCGCCGGCACCGTCCGGGAGAGGGTCACTTCCGGAAGGAGCGGGAGGACGAGAGCCAGGTCCGCGGCGTGGCGGGGGCCCCGGTACACGGGGACACCGGTCTCCCGCTCGACGGCATCAAAGGACGCGGTGCACATACCCGAGACCAGCACCAGGTCATACGATCCCTCCTTCACGAGGGCCAGGAGCTGGGAGGGGGTGAGGAACGAGGCGATCTCCCCGGTGACCGCCACCACCGCGTCGTGGCCTTCTGCGGCTTGTCGGACCGTTGCTGCGGTGGCGGTGCCGGTGGGGAGCAGGATTCGCATAGAGCTCCCTTAATATGCGGCAGAAGAAAAAATGATCTCACACCATGCTCCGCTGCGATCTGCACGTCCACACGGACGCCTCCAGGGACGGCGAGAGCACCGTCGAGGATATCCTGAGGCGCGCCGAGGCCGCCGGCCTGGATGCCATCGCCATCACGGACCACGATACGCTGGAAGGGGTGGCCCGGGCCCGGTCCACGGGGAGCCGGGTGCTCGTCATCCCCGGGATCGAGATCTCCACCCGGCATGGCCACCTGATCGTCCTCGGGATCACGAAATCCATCCCCCCCGGGCTGGATGTGCTGGAGACCATTGCCCTGGCCCGGGACCAGGGGGCGGTGACGATCCTCCCCCACCCCTATCACATGTGGCGCCACGGTGCGGCCAGGCGGGCGCGGAAGGCCCCGCAGGCCGTCGACGCCATCGAGGTCTTCAACAGCCGCTACCTGGTGGGATCTGCCAACCGGAAGGCGGCCAGGGTCGCCCGGAAGTTCCGGAAGCCCTGTGTCGGGGGGAGCGATGCCCACAATGCCCGGTTCGTGGGATTCGGGTACACGCTGGTCGCCGCCGAGCCCACGGTTCCGTCCATCCTGGCCGCCATCCGGGAGGGCCGGACCGCGGCCGGCGGGAAAATGACCCCGATCCGGACCTATTCGCGCCAGTCGATCCGGAGCGCCTGGAAGAGGGTGAGGCGGCGCATCCGGCGATGAGGCTCGCCTTCCGGCTCTCCTACCTGGGTGACCGGTTCTTCGGGTCGCAGCAGCAGCCGGACCAGAGAACGGTGGAGGGCGAGGTGATCGGGGCCTGCCGGAGGCTGGATCTCTTCACCGACTGGAGGGAGGCCCGGTTCGCCCTCGCCGGGCGGACGGACCGGGGGGTCCATGCCCGGGGCCAGGTCTGCGCCTTTGATACCCCTGCCCAGGACCGGGCCCGGGAGGTGCTGAACCTCCAGCTCCCCCGGGATCTCTGGTGCACGGGGATCACCGAAGTCCCGCAGGAGTTCCACCCCCGCCACGATGCCCGATCCCGTACCTACCGCTACCTCTTTTCGGATCCGGACCTGGACACCGATGCCATGGACCGGGCCTCCCGCTCCTTTGTGGGCCGGTTCGACTTCTCGCGCTTTGGCAGGGTGGAGGGGAAGAATCCCGAACGGGTGGTGCGGGAAGCCCGGGTCTTCCGGGAGGCCGGCTTTCCGATCTTCGAGGTCACCGCATGGTCCTTCCTCTGGCAGATGGTCCGTTCCATGGCCGGGGTGCTGGAAGCGGTGGGGAAGGGCGAGGCCGGGGAGGGGCGCATCCGGGAGCTGCTGTCCGATCCGTCAGGACCGCGGATGCCACCCGCCCCCGCCGGGGGCCTGATCCTCTGGGACGTGGACTGCGGCATCACCTTCCAGGAGGTCCCGGTGGATCACCGGACTCTCGACTACCTGACCTTCTTCCGGCGGCACCACGTCCTGATGGGCCGGATCTGCCACGTGCTCCAGGAGAGGGATGGTTAGGCCGGGACCAGCCCGCGGCTCCTCAGCCACCGGTACGTGCCCGGGCGATCGTGGAGATGCCGCACGATGTAGTTGGAGACCTCCACGTTCCGGTTGTGCTCGTCCACCCTACGGTTATAATCTGACACCAGCCGGTTGTATTCCGCAGGGTTGCCCCTGACCCTGTCCATCTCTGCCTTCTTTGCCGCCAGCTGCTGTTCCAGGGAATCCACTGCATCATCGGCTGCGACAAACGCGGTATGTATCGCCAGGGTCTCACCGCAGGCCCCATAGGCCGTGGTCCCGCTTCCCACGGGGATGATCAGCGGATCTGACGAGAGCGTGGCGATTGCCCCCTCTATCCTTTCCGGCGGGATCCCGACGAGAGACAGGTTGGTGGATTCCAGGAACGCAAAGGAGGTATTGCGGTACCCGCACCCGTCCGCGGTGATCCCCACCGCCATGTGGTCCTCTGCATCGAAGACGAGGAGCGAGACCCGGTACCCTTCCCGGGAGAGGAGCCCCGCAAGGAGCAGGCTCTTGTCATCGCAGTCGCCGGTTCGTTCTGCAAAGGTTTCCACCGCGAAATGGGGTGGACCCCCCTTCTCCCGGTAGGGGAGGGACTGGACCCCCACCGCCATCAGCTCCAGGTACCGGTCACTACCCAGCCGCTTCTCATCGCGGATCCTGCGGAACTGGGAGAGGAGGTCCTGGTAGAACCCGTCCTGGTGCGGGTCGGAGAGGAACGCCAGGTAATAGCCGGGAACCCAGTCCGCGTCGGGGGTTCCCCGGGGAACGGATGCATTCTTCACCGCCCTCTGTGCCCCGTAGAAGACGGAGCCGTTGATGGGCACGGTGAGGGTCACGGTGCCACCCTCGAATGCATACGTGAAGGTGACGGGGTGGGACGGGGCACCCTCAATGGGTTCGATGGAGGGGTACACGATCTGCGGCCGGATGCCGGGGAATACACCCGTGCAACCGGCCGCCAGCAGGAGAAAGACGGTGGCGAGGACCGTGGTGAGGGCGATGTACTGCCTGTGCCGGCGGGGGAGGGCCCGGCTCCCCCGGGGGAAAGGATGCATCGGATCAGATCTTGGGTCCTTTCACCCATAAACTGGGCGGCCCCGGGGATAGCTATATCGAGCTGCCCGGAGAGACTCCCCGTGCACAGCCGGCCGCAGGACGATCCCGGGTCTGGAGTTCCCTGCGGGCCGGGAACCGGAGGAATGAGAAGGGTGGATATCAGGGATATCCCCGGGGAGATGCGGTGGCAGATTGCCACCCGCCTTGTCTCCAGCTTCCCGGTGCTCTACGACGGGGCGTTCCGGGAGGCGATGGGCGACCGGTACGATGAACTCGAGTACAATGTCTGGATCGAGGCCGGGAAGGAGGCCCGGGCGGTGGCCGACGGATTCGGCTTCCCCACCGGCACGGCGAAGGAGATCGCCGAGTGCGTGCGGGTGGTCACCACCCTCTTCTTTGGCCTGGATGTCCGGGAAGAGGTCCTGGACATCTCAGGTACCCGCGCAGTGATCCTGACGAAGGGCTGCCCTTTCATGGTGCGGGGTGCGGAGCTGGGCGGACGGCCTGCCCACCTCTTCCCCAAGTGCATGGCCTTCTCCATGGCCGCCGTGGAGAGCCTGAACCCGAAGTACACCACCCGGTTCGTCCGGGCCATGTGCATGGGGGACTACCGGAACTGCGAGCTCACGATCCTCACGCAGGAGGAGGCCGAGAAGGAGGACAAGAAGCAGTGAGGGGATGGCCGAACACCGGTGGAATGACCAGAATACCGGACGGACCACCCGGAAGGATGGTGCTCCCCTGTTGATGAGGGTCCTAGGAATTTTCCCCGGTGGGGATCGCACCTCCCTGCACCAGCACCGGAGTGAGGGCCAGCCGGGCCAGGGTGGCCGGGGTGGGCCGGCCCTCGCCATCCCAGCCCCGGACGGCGTAATAGGCATCCAGGAGAGGCTGGCGCTGCCAGACCTGTCCGCGGGCGGGCCCCGAGGTCACCGGCTCCTGCAGGAGCCGCGGGGGGAGCGTGTCATCCGCCTTCCCGATACCGGCACGGAGGTTGAAGATCTTCTGCAGGTTCCAGCACCGTTCCCCGGCGAGGAGGAGGGACTCCTCCGTCACCGGCAGGCCGGTTGCAGCCGCTGTCATCCGGGCATGCAGGGCCGGTGAGAAGACTCTGAGGGTGAACATGCAGATCCCCAGTGAGTCGATGGCCGCCGCCTGGTCCTGCATCCACTTCGTCCACTCCGCCTTCCCCTCCTGCGTGAGGGGATCGAGCCGCACCGGAATGCCGTAGACTTCGGGGTACGCCATGTTCCCGTACACGTGGCAGGCACCCCGCACCGACGTGGCGTACTCCAGGCCCTGCCCCACCAGGCCCCGGGGATCATAGCCGGGGAGCTCCTGGCCCTTCACGCTTATGGAGAACTCCGGGTGGCCACACCGGAGGGCAAACCGGTACGACCCTTCTGCCATGGCATCCCCGATGCCTTCCCGGTACCCGATCTTCCGGACCAGGTCCACCACGGCATCCCGGTCTCCGAACCGGATCCGCTCCGGGAGGTGCGCCTGCTCCGAGAGCTCCATGGCGCAGGCGATGGTGGCACCGGTGGAAACGGAATCCAGTCCCAGCTCGTTGCAGAGGTGGTTGGCCCTCGCGATCGCCTCCAGGCTGGAGACGCCGCAATCCGGGCCGAAGGCCCAGATCGTCTCGTACTCCGGGCCATGGATGGCCTGGTTCCCCACCCGCACCTCCCGGCCGCAGGCAACGGCGCAGGAGTGGCACCCCGTTACCCGCTCCAGGATCGTCTCCGCCATCTTCTCCCCGGTGATCCCTTCAGCTTCCGGGAAGTGGGATTCCCGGAAGTTGCGGGTGGGCAGGAGATGGGCCTCGTTGATGAGCCGGACCAGGTTGGCGGTCCCGTAGCGGTGGAGGGAGCCCTTCGTGATCCCGCTCCTTTCCACGAGATCCCGCATCTCGTCCCGCACCTGCTGGAACTGCTCCGGGTCCGGCGGCTCCCGGGAGAAGCTGCCCTTCGCCGCCACGGCCTTCAGCAGCTTGGACCCCATCACCGCCCCCAGTCCCCCGCGTCCTGCCACCCGGCCATGGTCGCTCACGATGGCTGCCATCCGGGAGAGGCGTTCCCCGGCAGGGCCGATGCAGGCCACCCGGGCTTTCGGCCCGGCGAGATCTTCCCGGACGCGGGCCATGGCATCGGATGTGGTCATACCCCAGGAGGCCCCCGCGTCCCGGATCTCTGCGGTGCCGTCATGGATCCACAGCACCGACGGCCGGGAGGCACGGCCACGGATGACCACGGCATCGAATCCCGCCCGCTTCAGCTCGGGGCCGAAGAACCCGCCGCAGTTGGACGAGGCGAGGGTCCCGGAGAGGGGGGAACGGGAGATCACGCTGTAGCGGGAGCCGAGGGGCATCCCCGAGCCGGTGAGGGGGCCTGCCGCCAGCACCAGCGGGTTTTCGGGAGCAAGTGCATCGGAACGGGGACTCATCTGGGACGACAGGATGCCCACTCCCAGCCCCCGTCCGCCCAGGAAGAGATGCTTCCACTCACCGGGAAGATCGGCCGGGGTGCAGCTTCCGGCCGTGAGATCGACCCGGAGGATCCTGTCCATGTAGCCCGGCACAGCCATGCGACCCGTACCTTGCCCGAAGACGGGAATAAAGGTATCTCCTCTCCCGTAAGGAGGCCCGGGCGATACCCCTTTATAGCAGCGGGGTGGAGAGTTGAGGCAGATGGCGTCCGTCACGATCTACTCGACCCCGCAGTGCCCGTACTGCCGGATGGTGAAGGCGTTCCTGGACCGCAAGGGCGTGCCGTACCAGGATATCAACGTCGCCGAGGACCGGAAGGCGGCGGAGGAGGTGGTCCGGATCTCGGGGCAGCTGGGTGTCCCGGTCACTGTCGTGGACGGCGAGGTGATCGTGGGCTTTGATGCCCAGCGGCTGAACGAGCTCTTCGGTGCTCCGAAGGAGGAGGACGTCTATGACGTCATGATCCTGGGAGCAGGGCCCGCCGGCCTCACCGCGTCCGTGTACACGGCGAGGAAGGGGCAGGAGACCCTGGTCATCTCCCAGAACATCGGTGGCCAGGCGCTGGAGTCGTGGGCCATCGAGAACTACATGGGGTTCCGGATGGTGAAAGGCGAGGACCTCATGAAGAAGTTCGAGGAGCAGGTGAGGGATCTCCACATCCATCTGGAGCTGGACGGGGCCCTTTCACTCGCGGGAGAGGATGGCCGGTTCGTGGTGAAGACCGTCACCGGGCGGACCTTCCTCGCGAGAAGCGTGATCGTGGCGACCGGAAAACACCCCCGTTCTCTCGGTGTCGCGGACGAGGAACGCTTCATCGGGCGGGGCCTCTCCATCTGTTCCACCTGCGACGGCCCGCTCTTCCGGGGGAAGACCGTTGCTGTCGTCGGGGGAGGCAACTCTGCGCTGCAGACGGCAATCGAGATGAGCGGGATCGCAAAGACCGTGTACCTGATCGTCAGGTCCACCATCCGGGCCGACGACGCCTACCTGGACCTCTACCGGACGAAGAAGAACATCATCACGTTCTCGGACGTCGAGATCTCACGGCTCGTCGGCGAGAAGTTCCTGACCGGGATCACGCTGAAGGACCGGACTTCCGGCGAGGAGCGGGAGATCTCCCTGGACGGGCTCTTCGCCGAGATCGGCTGGCTCCCCAACACCGGCTTCCTGGGCGACCTGATCACCCTGAACCAGGAGAAGGAGGTAATCGTGGACGTGAACTGTCATACGAACGTGCCCGGCATCTTTGCGGCCGGGGACGTGACCTCGGTCAAGGGGAAGCAGATCATCATCGCTGCCGGGGAGGGGGCGAAGGCGGCGCTGGAGGCCTACGAGTGGCTGATGCGGAGGAGCGGGGCGGGAGGGGAGTCGAAGGGAGCCCTTCCGCCGACGGTGTAAGGATTTCGGTCCAACCGGGTATGGATTGACGGGAGGGGGGGGCCGGCCCTCCTCCCGGTCCCACCCCCGCGAGGATGGCCTCTTGTCTCGGTTTCTTGTTGTTGCACCAGTGCCCGGATAGGTGGTGCGATTCAGGGCAAGAATACGCCACTATCCGGTCAAATTTGCTGGGGATGATCCCCTGCTGGACGGTTCACCCCATCCTCACCGGGGGAGGGCTGACGGGAGGGGGCAGCGCCCCCTCCCTGTGCTACCGTGTAAGGACGGTCTCCTTTCTCAGGTTTTGTTATGGGGAGAACGCAATTAAAAAAAGTTCGAAGGGAACCTCACGCCTTCCCCTCGTCCTTCTTCCGGTACCCCTCCAGGAGGAGCGTGGTCACGTTCTTCACCGGCGTCTTCGAGAACGTCCCGATGTGGAACTCACAGAAGGGGCAGCTGGAGATGACGCAGTCGGCGCCGGTCTTTATGATCTCCTCATCACGTTTGAGCGCCAAAGCCTTCGACACTTCCGGTGCTCCGGACCGGGTCCCGCCGCCGGCCCCGCAGCACTTCACGACCGCCATCTCCCTGAGGTCGGCCACCCGCCGGATCAGGGCCCGGGGCTGGTCCCGGATCCCCTGCCCCCGGAGGAGGTGGCAGGGGTCATGGTAGGTGACGGTGAGGGGCAGGCGGGCCGGCGGCTCGATCCCCACCTCAGTGAGGATCTCATTCACGTCCTTCACCGTGAACGGGGTGCGGTAATCGTTCTTCAGGGTCGACCCGCAGCCAGCGCACATGGTCATCACCGTGTCGATGTTCCGGGAGGTGAAGCACTCGATGTTTTTCTGCTGGAGCGTGGGGAGGTACTCCAGCTGGCCGGTACGGATCAGGGGGGATCCGCAGCAGACCTGCTCGTGGGGGATGATGACCCGGACCCCGTTCCGCTTCAGCACCTGGATGGCGTCAAGAGCGGTCTTCGGGAGGCGCAGGTTGTACATGCACCCCACGAAGAAACCGACGGTGGCCTTCACCGGCCCCGCGGGCTCGATCACCTCGTCCACCTGCTCCAGGAACGAAGTCTCGGTCCGGGGAACCGTCCGGCCGGTCTCCTTCACGAGCTCCGCCACCTCAAGGTGGCGGGGGAGGGTGAGTCCCTCCCGGTTGGCCAGAGCCCGCAGCTTCTCGATGGCCTTCCCCGGGATCTCGATCTTCTTCGGGCAGACCTTCCAGCAGGCCTGGCAGGTGGTGCAGGTGAAGAGGCCGGCCTTGATGGCCTCCGGGATCCGGCCACCGGCATCCCGGGGGTCCAGGGCCAGGCGCATCTCCTGCCGCATGGCCGCGGGGCCGGTGAACTCCGCCACCTCCATGGCCGGGCAGACGGAGACGCAGGCCAGGCACTCGATGCACTCGCGGAGGGGTTTTATCGCCGCGATCTGCTCCGGTGCCGGGCACTCTGCCTGGCCCTTCGGGAGCAGCGGGGCGATCTGTGCGAGAGCCGGCTCCATCTCCACCACCAGGTCCTTCCGGACCGGGAGGTTCAGGGGCTCGACGGTCATCCCGTCCCGGGCCTCGGTCATGCAGGCCAGCTTCGGCTCGCCGTCCACCTGGACGGCGCAGGAGCCGCACTGGCCGGTGCCGCAGCAGTAGCGATAGGAGAGGGTTTGGTCCTCGGCGTGGATCGCGTGGAGGACGTGGAGCACCCGTGCCCCTTCCTGCACCTCCACGTGGTAGGTGCGGAACTTCCCCTCCTTCTCCCTGGCCGGGTTCCAGCGGAAGACCCGCACTGCCATCTCCTTCACGGGGATCCCCCCTTCATCTCGATCCCGGACCGGTGCTGCGAGAGATAGGTGTGGCCGAACGGCGAATTGGCAGCATCATGGGCCTGGGTGAGGTCGGTCCGGACATGGGCCCCCCGGGACTCCGGCCGCAGGAGCGCCGACTTCACGACAAGCATGGCGGTGGTACAGAGGTGGTGCACGGTCATGCACTCCGCCAGGTTCAGCTTCGACGGGGCATGGAGTCTCTTCCGGCCCAGTTTCTCGACTTCCATGAGCGTCTGCGTGAGCTCAGGGCCGGTCCGGAAGATACCGGCACCCTTCCACATGGCCAGCTGCAGCTTCCGCTCCACCATCACCGGGTTCACCATGCCGGAGAGGAATCCCTCCAGCCGGCGCTCGATCAGGTCCAGCTGCCGTGGCTCGGGGCGCTGCCCCCGGGAGGGGGCACGTCCCGCTGCCTCGCCGGCCCTCTTCCCGAAGACCTGGGTCTCGGCCAGCGAGTTGCCGCCCAGCCGGTTGGCCCCGTGGACCCCGCCCGCCACCTCGCCGCAGGCAAAGAGCCCCGGGACAGTGGTCTGGCCGGTGGGGGTGATCCGCAGGCCGCCCATGAAATGGTGGGCACTGGGGGCCACCTCCATCGGCTCCTTCCGGATGTCCACGCCGTAGGCCAGGAACTGCTCCAGCATGACGGGGAGCCGCCCCTCGATCTGCGCCGCAGGAAGGTGGGTGACGTCCAGGTACACCCCGCCCCGGGGCGTGCCCCGGCCCTCCAGGATCTCGCGGGCGATAGCCCTGGCCACCACGTCCCGGGTGGAGAGCTCCATCCGCTCGGGATCGTACCGGGACATGAACCGTTCGCCCTTTGCGTTCCTGAGGATCCCACCTTCGCCCCGGACCGCCTCGGTGACGAGCCGTCCCCGGGCATCGTAGGGGTAGACCGCCCCGGTGGGGTGGAACTGCACCATCTCCATGTCGATCAGTTCAGCCCCGGCCCCGTAGCCCAGGGAGTAGCCGTCGCCGGTCCCGGTGGCAGAGTTGGTGGAGACGTCGTACACCCGGCTCCCGCCGCCAGTGGCAAGGACGGTGCTGTCGGCACGGATCACCTCCAGCCTCCCGGTGCGATCCAGCACCGCGGCACCCACCACCGCCCCTTCCCTGGTCAGGAGATCGGTCACCGTCACCTCCTGGAGCACCTCCACGTTGCTGGCCCGGAGTTGCTCGAGGAGCGTCATCATCATCTCATGGCCGGTCCGGTCCCCTGCGTAGCAGGTCCGGGGGAACCGCTGCCCGCCGAAAGAGCGCTGGGCCACCTCGCAGGTCTCGGTGACATCGAAGACCGCCCCCCACCGGACCAGATCCCGGAGCCGGTCCGGCGCCTCGTTCACGAGCACCTTCACGAGTTCCAGATCGTTTAAGTACGCCCCGCCCTTCAGCGTGTCCTCCAGGTGGCCGACGCAGGAGTCGGCCTCCCGGAGGGCTGCATTGTACCCCCCCTCGGCCATGGGGGTGCACCCCCCTTTCCCGGCCACTGACTTGGTGACAAGGAGCGTCTCGCCGTGGCGGGAGGCCTCAAGAGCTGCCCGCACGCCTGCACCGCCGCTCCCGATTACGAGGACGTGGGCCTCGTGCGCCACATCTGCACGCATCTTATTATGATCTGGGTGGTATAGTGAGATAAAAGAACTGTCAGGCGATGGGTGAGGGAGCAATGCGGCTTGTCATGAAATTCGGCGGCACCTCCGTCGGCGACGGCCAGCGGATCCGGCAGGTGGTGGAGATCCTGGAACCGTTCCATGCGCAGGGGCATGAAATCGCGGTGGTCGTCTCGGCCATGTCCGGGGTGACCGGCCAGCTGATCGACATGGCCACCGAGTCGGTCCGGTCCCGGGAGAAGCCTGCCATCGAGGAGTTCATCGAGAACCTGAGGGGAAGGCACCGTTCGGCCCTCGAGACCGTTGCTCCCGACTACGTGGACGAGGTGGGGAGGATCCTGGATGCCCGCCTGGCCGACCTCCAGGCCATGCTCTTCGGCCTCCACATCCTCCGGGAACTCTCACCACGGTCGAAGGATTACATCATCTCCTTCGGCGAGCGCCTCTCCGCCCCGGTGGTCCGGGCCGCGCTCCGCCAGAAGGGTGTCCCCTCGGTGGTGCTGGACGGGTGCGAGGCAGGCCTCATCACCACCGGGCAGCACGGGGACGCCATCGTGATGCCCGAGAGCGATGCCAGGATCCGGAGCCGCATCCTCCCCCTCCTCTCCGACTCGGTCCCGGTGATCATGGGCTACATGGGCTGTACCCCCAAGGGTGTGGTGACCACGCTGGGCCGCAGCGGGTCCGATTACTCGGCAACCGTCGTCGGTACCGCGTTAGGTGCCGACGAGGTCTGGATCTGGACCGACGTGGACGGGATCATGACCACCGATCCCCGGCTGATCCGCGACGCCCGGGTGCTGCCCTCGGTCTCGTACCTGGAGGCCATGGAGCTCTCCTACTTCGGTGCCAAGGTGATGCATCCCCGTTCCATCGAGCCGGCGATGAGGAAGAACATCCCGATCCGGGTCAAGAACTCCTTCAACCCGTCCCACCCCGGCACCTGCATTGTCCGGGACTCGAAACGGGATCGCCGGGTGGTAAAGGCTCTCACCCATTTCACCGGGGTGGCACTCGTGAACATCACCGGAGCCCAGATGATCGGGCGGCCTGGTGTCGCCCGCACGATCTTCACGGCCCTCGCAGAGAAGGAGATCAACATCATGATGATCTCCCAGGGGTCCTCGGAGGCCAACATCTCCCTCCTCGTCGATGCCGCCCAGCTGGACCTGGCGGTCGCTGCCCTCTCCGACATGGTGAAGCAGGGGATCGTCCGGGAAGTGACGGCCAACCCGGACGTGGCCGCCGTCGCGGTGGTGGGTGCCGGCATGGCAGGGACACCGGGCATCTCGGGCCGGATCTTCACGGCCATGGGCCTCGCCGGCATCAACGTGATCATGATCTCCCAGGGGTCCTCGGAGGTGAACGTCTCCTTCGTCGTGAAGGAGAGCGACGGGCCAAAGGCGGTCCGGGTCCTCCACGACGAGTTCCGGCTCTCGGAGGAACCGGATGAGTAGGGAGACCTACCGTGCGTCCGGGGTGGACATCGACCTCGCCCGGGAGGCGATCCGGGCCCTGGTGGGAAGGATCACCTACCGGCGGAAAGGACATATCCGCATGGCCGGTGCCGTGGGGCACTATGCCGGCCTCATGGAGTTCGGCGACCATGTGCTGGCCCTCACGACGGATGGTGTGGGCACGAAGATGATGGTCGCCGACCGGCTGAAGAACTGGCGGACTGTCGGCATCGACTGCATCGCCATGAACGTGAACGACCTCTTCGTCATGAACGTGGAGCCCGTGGCCTTCGTGGACTATATCGCCGCGGAACGGCTCTCCGTCGAGACGATGCGGCAGATCGGGGAGGGGCTCAACGAGGGGGCCCGCCTGGCCGACATCGATATCGTCGGAGGAGAGACGGCCCAGCTCCGGGACCAGGTCCACGGCCTGGACCTGGCCGGCACCTGCCTGGGGGTCCAGGAGAAGGCCCGGGTGGTCACGGGCGGGAAGATCGTCCCCGGCGACCGGATCATCGGGGTTCCCTCCAGCGGGATCCACAGCAACGGCCTCTCCCTGGCCCGCCGGATCGTGGAGGCCCATGCCTCCTACGACACCCGGCTCCCGAACGGGAAGACTGCGGGCGAGGAACTCCTGGTGCCCACCCGTATCTACCGGGAAGCCCTGGACGTCTGCCGTACCGCCGAGGTGCACGGCATGTGCCATGTCACGGGCGGGGGCCTGCTGAACTTCACCCGTCTCACCGGCCACGGGTTCGAGTTCCGCACACCCCTTCCGGTACCTCCCATCTTCACCTGGCTCCAGGAGGAGGGGAACGTGGATCCTGTCGAGATGTACCGGACCTTCAACATGGGGATGGGCTATGCCTACGTCGTGCCACCGGCCTCGGTGGAGACCGTGCTCCGCATGGTCCCGGGCGCTGCCGTTGTCGGGGAGATCGTCAGCGGATCCGGTGTGCGGGTGCAGGGGCGGGAGATCCGTTAGGGCCCTGTCGCTGCCTGTGCTAGGTCTCCTCTGGCGGGAGCGGGATCTTCTCGGCTTTCTCTGAGACGATGGCCGAGTTGCCGCAGGGATCCTCGATGACCAGGGTAACCGGGACCATCCCTTCCCGGACCTCTCCGATCCGGTCCAGGAAGGCCACGGCATTCTCCTTTTCGCTCCCTTCGAGCCCGGGCAGCAGCTGCTCCACCACCTGGCTCACCCGGAGGAGGATCCCTTCCACGTTGGAGATGAAGGCCTCGCACGCGGGTCCGGGGTCAATCCGCACCCCCAGGTCCGGGATCTCGATGATCCCGGAGGAGCCCCGGACGACCCGGATCGAGAGGTCCTGCGGCGATGAGACCCGGAGCTGCCACCGGGCCGGTTCCCCGCCCGAGATGAGCAGGGTATCGCAGTAGTGGAAGCCGCAGGGGCACGACGAGGAGATGATCAGCACGTCAGAAAAGTGGGGGATGGTTTCGGTCTGGTATCGATATTCGATGTCGTGATCACAGAGGGGACAGCGGCCGGGGAAGACACTCCGCACTAGAGGCCCCCGCCGCCCAGCTTCTCGCGGGCGATCTTGACCGACATGGGAGTGACCACCACGTAACGCTGGTCGCCAAGGCCGACGATGTCCCCGTTCACGTCCCGGGCCACGTCTTTCAGGTCCTTCAGCACCCGCTCGTAGGTGATCTTGTCCATCTTGAGCCTGCCGATGTCGATGATGACGATGTTCCCGTTGTACACCTCCTCCTTCACCCGGGGGGTGTCCTTGAGATCACCGATGGAGGCGACCTTCACGTACATGCTGGCGGGCTGATCCGACATGGTGCCCTCGAAAGCGGCCAGGTCCAGCTCCATATAATCGTCCTGGCCGGTGGGCGGGCTTCGTCCGATAATGCTGTCGAGTAATTTGCTCATAAAAGGGTTGTTGAACAGGAGTTACTTAATAGTATCTCCGGGCCGATCCCAAAACGGGCGCTACAGCTCCAGGTTCCAGACAGGGTCGCCGACATAATGCACGGTTTTCGCCATCTTGCCTTTCTCCTGTTCCCGGATGGCCTGCGCATCGAAGTGGGCGATCGCGATGGCCAGCGGCTTCCCGTGGCGCTCGTCGGCAACGACCGCAGGGAATCCCGCCTTCACGTCATCGGTGACAGAGACGATCCCCGGCCGCATCACATCGGCACCCTTCACAAGGAAGGGCACCGCCCCCATGTCCACCACGATCCTCCGCTGGGGGAACGGCCGCTCGATGGCCCCCCGTATCGTGGGAAAGACCCAGGCTTCGGTCTCAAAGAGCAGGAGCTTGCGGTCCACGACGTAGAGCTGAAACGGGGCATCCGCCTCCGCGATCTCGATCCGCTCCGATGCGAAGAGGCCAGCCCCCTCCCCGATCTGTTCCCGCAGGCGGGCGTGGAGGGCCGCCGCCTGGTCCTTCCGGATCGTGTGGCGTTTTTTGATGGTGAGTGCGCCCATGGCTGCTATTCCCTTCTCGTTCCCGGCACATCAAGGGTACGGTGACGGCAGACCGCGTTACCTTTATCTCGCTTCTCCACGCATACAGCTGTACTCCAGAGCGATTGTACAGGGTATTTTTATGACCAGGCGTCCCATGGAGATTCTGGATCAGGTGCTCAACCGCCAGCCCGTGATCGTCTCGCTGAAAGGGAACCGCGAGATCCGGGGGATCCTGCAGGGGTACGATGTGCACATGAACCTCGTGCTGGACCGTGCAGAAGAGATGGTGGAAGGCGCGATGCAGAAGAGGGGCACGCTGATCGTCCGTGGGGACAACGTCATCTATATCTCGCCACTGGTGGGGTAATTTCGGGAGGGACACATGTCAAAGGGAACGCCATCGATGGGGAAACGCCGGAAGAGGACGCATATCGCATGCCGGCGGTGCGGTCACATCTCGTACCATGTAACGCATAAGGTCTGCTCATCCTGCGGTTTCGGCAGAAGCTCGCGGATGAGGAGCTACCGCTGGATCAACAAGAAACCGAAGATCCCCACGCATTGAGAGTTCCGGGAGAGCATGTGCGGAATCGTTGGCATCGCGGATGCTGGCGGTGTATCCTTTTCTCTGTACCACGCGCTGTATGCGCTCCAGCACCGGGGCCAGGAGAGCGCCGGTATCTCCACCTATTCTGAAGGCTGTTTCTACAAGCACAAGGACCAGGGGCTCGTGGGCGAGGTTTTTGACGAGGCCACCCTGCAGGGCCTAAAGGGGAACGTGGGGGTGGGCCACGTCCGGTATCCCACGACGGGGGCCAACCTCCCGGAGAATATCCAGCCCTTCAACTTCCGGTTCAGGGACCACTTCTTTGCCCTGGCCCACAACGGCAACCTGGTGAACGCTGCCCAGCTCCGGGCAGAATATGAGCAGGCCGGAGAGATCTACTCCACCACCACGGATACCGAAGTGATCGCCTCGGTGATCGTGGACGAGTACCGGAAAGGGCACAGCATCCAGGACGCCATCGTATTCTGCATGCACAAGCTCCGGGGTTCCTACTCCGTTGTGCTCATGGTGGACGACGAGCTCTACGCCTTCCGGGATCCCCTGGGGATCAAGCCGCTCTGCTTCGGTACCACCCCCCGGGGCCACATCGTGGCCTCCGAGTCGGTGGCCATCGACGTGCAGGGCGGAACCCTGATCCGGGAGGTACGGCCCGGCGAGATGCTCCGCCTCACCCCTGACGGGTATGAATCGCTGCAGATTACCATGGCTGACCGGCCGGCCCACTGCATCTTCGAGTTCATCTACTTCGCCCGGGCCGATGCCGTCATCGAGGACCAGCTGGTCTACGATGTGCGGAGGAAGATCGGGGCATCCCTCTACGACGAGGCACCCGCAAAGGCGGACCTCGTCTCCCCGGTGCCGGACTCCGGCACCTCCATTGCCATCGGGTTTGCCCACCACTCGGGGATCCCGTACCTGGAGGGCCTCATGAAGAACCGGTACATGGGCCGGACGTTCATCAAGCCGTCCCAGAAGGAGCGGGAGTTGGCTGTCCGGATCAAGCTGAACCCCATCACCGGTCATATCTGCGGGAAGTCCGTGGTCCTGGTCGACGACTCCATTGTCCGGGGCACCACCTCACGCCATATCGTGGACCTGATGAAGGAGTCCGGGGCCGAAGAGGTGCACGTCCGGATCGGCTCCCCGCCCATCAAGGCCCCCTGCTACCTGGGGGTGGACATGCCCACCCGGGAGGAGCTGATCGCGAGCGACAAGGAGACGCAGCAGGTCAGGGAGTCCATCAACGCCACCTCGCTCCACCACATCACCCTGGATGCGCTGGTGCAGGCCATCGGCCTCCCGAAAGAGCACCTCTGCACTGGCTGCCTCACCGGCGGTTACCCGGTCCCCATCGAGGGCGAGGCCTGCCTGGCCCGGATCGTGGACTTCGTCGGGGGCACCTACCAGACGAAGCTGGGGACACTGTGGGAGAAGGGGAAGACCAAGAAACGCCCGTCCCGTCGGAAATAGCAATAAGGGGTTCACTGTTTTTTCTAACCCTCATCAAAGGGAATAGAAGTGACTCGGGAGAAAAAACTGGAAAACCGCATAGCGAGGGATGGATTTGAACCATCGATCTACGGGTTATGAGCCCGTCGGGATATCCTGACTACCCCACCTCGCTCCCCGGGCATCATACTATTCTTTGGGGAACGGGATATAGTTTTTGGGAAAACCGGCGGAGCGGGACCGCTTTTTCCCCGGCCCCATCATAAAAAGATCATCAAAACGGCAGGACACCGACGTGGAGCAGCCATCCTCACCGGGGGAGGGCGACGGGAGGGGGCAGAGCCCACTCCCGGTCCCACCCCACGAGAAGATAGGCGGATCCATCCCAATCCGCCGATGGTGATACCCCCAGTACCTGCCCACCGATCCCCCGTCCATCACTGATAAATATCCGGGAAAACCACATTCCTCACCATGGAAGACGAGGAGCTCCGGAAGATCCGGGAGAAGAAGCTGGAGGAGATGCAGCACCGCATCGAGCAGGCCCACCAGCCCCCACCGCCCGTGCAGAAGCCGGCCGGGGTCATCGTACTGGACGAACGGTCCTTTGAGCGGGCGCTGCGGGAGAACCCCCGGCTCGTCATCGACCTCTGGGCCGAGTGGTGCGGCCCCTGCAAGATGCTCTCACCTACCGTGGAGTCCCTGGCAGGGGAGTTCACCGGGAAGATCACCTTCGCCAAGGTGAACACCGACCAGAACCCGGGGATCGCGATGCGCTTCGGCATCTCCGCCATCCCGACACTGCTCCTCTTCTCCGGAGGGAGACTCATCGATACCGTCGTGGGTGCCTACCCCCGGGACCCCCTCCGGGCACGGCTCATGAAGTCCTTCGGTATCGGGTCCTAGGCCTGGTGCCCCTTCTCCTTCGCCATTTTCGAGACCCTGGCGGCCATGATGAAGTCGTTCCCCGTGAGGCCGCCCGCGGGATGGGTGTACCAGGAGATGGTCACGTACCGGTGCTCGGTAATGGCGACGTCCGGGTAGTGGCCCTCGTCGGCGGCGACCATTGCCACCTGGGTGAGAAACTTCACCGCCTCAATGAAGGTGGGGAAGGTGTACTTCCGGACCAGCCGGCCCGACTCCATCACCCAGCCGGGCACGAGGGGCAGGAGCTCCCGGATCTCGGGCCGGGTCAGGGGCTGGGTCCCCTCCTCCCACGGCGTGCACTTCATGGCGATAAGGTCCATGCCTCAGGCTTCTCCCCGCGGGAAAAAAAGGGTTTCTTTCCAGAGCCGTCCTTCACCCGGTTTGCACCGATGGTGCCCGCTGCCGGAACCTCAGGACCACGAGCAGGGCGACGACGGACATCGGGAGCGCGATCACCAGCAGGTCGATGACGTTCCAGGGGTAGCCCAGGAGTGCAGGTGTCCCGAAGAGGAGCTGCGAGAGACCGATCACGGATGATTCCGCCCTGTGGACAAAGGCCGTCCAGAGGAACCAGACCACGGCCCCCGTGAGCAGGCTCACCGTCGCCGCCGTGAGCCCCGCCGCTTCGATGACCCGTGCGCACTCCTGGAGGACCTGCATCGTGTTGCCCTGGATCCGCGGGCTCCCCGAGAGGAGGAGGACCCGGTTCATCCTTTGCCCCCCTCCAGCCGGACCAGCCGGTAGGTGCGGGATCCCATGCCCAGGTGCTCGGCATAGCGGAGCTGCTGCTCCCCGTCGGTATGGGGCCAGATCCCCCGGAACTTGTCCCCGCCCCTGTCATGGCCATGGCGGAGGAGGGTCCGGGGGAGACCGATCCCGCTGTTCACGAGATCCAGGCTCGCGGCATCGATGGCCACCGGGTCGGTGGAGGCGAGGATGCCGATGTCGGGGACGATGGGGGCATCGCTCCAGGGAACGCAGTCGCAGTCCGGCGTGACGGAGAGGAGGAGGTTGTAGAACCCGATCCTCCCCTTCTTGCCCTGGAATGCCCCCAGGGCATACTCCATCATCCGCTCGATGAAGGGCGGCAGGTCCACCTCCCAGTCAAACTCGAGGGTTCCATCCGGGCAGACGGTCATGCATTCCCCGCACCCGATGCACCGGTCCCGGTCCACCGCCATCGTCCCAGCGGTGAGCGAGAGGGCTCCCGACGGGCAGACCGCGATACAGGTGCCGCACCCCTGGCACTCCGCCTCCGCCGCCATGGCCTTTGCCGCGTGCATCTCCCGCTTCCCGGCGGCCGGTGCACACCCCATGGCCAGGTTCTTGAGGGCCCCGCCGAAGCCGGTGAGATTATGGCCCTTGTAGTGGGAGATGACGATCATGCTGTCGGCCGCGGCGATGTCACCGGCCACGAGGACCCGGGAGAAGTGCCTTCCCTGCACCGGCACCTCCACGACATGGGTGGAGCGCAGGCCGTCGGCGATGATCACCGGTGCCCCTGCCACCGAGTAGTCAAAGCCGTGGAGAACGGCAGTGGTGAGGTGGTCCACCGCGTTGCTCCGGCTCCCCGAGTACAGGGTGGCGGTATCGGTGAGGAAGGGACGGCCTCCTGCCTCACGGATCCGGTCCACGACAGCCCGCACCAGTACCGGGCTCACGAACGTGTCCATCCCCCGCTCCCCGAAATGCAGCTTCACCGCGGTCAGGTCCCGTTCCCGGATGAGCTGCGGGAACCCGGCCTCGGAGAAGAGCCGGCGCAACCGGGTCACCTTGTTCTCTGCCTCGCTCCGTGCCCTGAGATCCGAGAAGAATACCTCTGCCACCACGGGAACCCCACCTGTCTCTTCCGCAGCCGGAACACTCTCTCCGGTATGGGATATAATCATCTCTCCCGGAGAGTTTCTGCACGGTCTTCCAGAGGAACCAGGGCCGCCTGGGGCCCGGTGCCCTGGAATCTCTGACCGGAATGGAGGGATGGGAAGGATACGCCCGCCGATGTCACCGCTTCGTCCGGGGATTCCTGCGTGCCCCGTGCAGGGAACCGGGAGCATTGCATGCCCCTCCAGTGGAAACAAAGGGGTGGAAGCGGCTTTTTCCCAGATCAGTATATAAATATATCGGTAATCCGATGCCGCCTGAACCGGGGAATTTTGCGTTTTTTCCAGGGAATCTCCCCGCTTATCAGTTCCTGCCCGCATCCTCCTGCGGAGCGGGCCGCCCCCGCCATCCTTCACCACCCGGGCCCGCAGGGAAATTGCCCCCCCCGCATCCCACCCCGGTCCCGAGGGCAGAGAAATATTGTACCTGCGTGCCCTGTACGCGAAACCCGCGAGCGTCCATGCCCTCCAGTGGAAATAAAGGGGTTTTCGGGGTTTTTTCTCTGCCCGACATATAAACCTTCCGTTTAATAAAAAATGATGATTATTGGTGGAAAAGTGGTTTTCTGCGCCAGTTCATGCCTGCTTCAGGCCGGAGAGGAATTCGCCGATCCGCTGCAGCGCCCGGCCCAGGTCCTCCCGGGAGACCGCGTAGGCGCACCGGAGGTGACCGGTGCCGGAGGCCCCGAAGACCGAGCCCGGGACCACCGCCACCCGCTGCTCCGTGAGGAGGCCCTCGGCAAACTCCTGGTCCGAGAGGCCGGTGGAGGCCACCGACGGGAATGCATAGAAGGCCCCCCGGGGCACGTGGCAGGTGAGGCCCAGCCGGTTCAGGCCTTCCACAAAGTAGTTCCGGCGGACGCGGTACTCCCGCACCATCCGGTTCTTGTCCTCCTCCGCGTTCTTCAGGGCTTCCACTGCAGCCAGCTGGCCCATGGTGGGGGCACAGAGCATCACGTACTGGTGGATCTTCAGGGCCAGGTCACAGAGGGGCTGTGGAGCGCAGAGATAGCCTACCCGCCAGCCGGTCATGGAGTAGGCCTTGGAGAACCCGTTCAGGGTGATGGTCCGCTCACGCAGGCCATCCACGGAGGCCACCGCCACGTGGCGGCTCTCATAGGTCAGCTCCGCGTAGACCTCGTCGCTGATCACCAGCAGGTCGTGGTCCTGCACCACGTCTGCCACCGCCCGCCACTCCTCCCGTTCCATCACGGCACCCGTGGGATTGTTGGGGAAGTTGGCGACCAGGACCCGGGTCCTGGGGGTCACCCTCTCCATCATCACATCGGCCGTGAGCCGGAATTCCTCCTTCTCAGGGCACGGCACAGGCACCGGGACCCCGCCGGCCAGGGTGACGCAGGGGGCGTAGGAGACGTAGCAGGGTTCTGCCACCAGTACCTCGTCCCCCGGGTCCACGACGGCCCGGAGGGCGATATCCTGCGCTTCGGAGACGCCGGTAGTGATCAGGATCTCCGTCTCCGGGTCATAGGGAGTGCCATAGCGCCGCTCCAGGTCCCGGCTCACCGCCTGGCAGAGCGCCGGGAGGCCCCGGTTGGAGGTGTAGGAGGTGTGACCCTGCTCGATGGCATAGATCCCGGCCATCGAGACATTCCAGGGCGTGTTGAAGTCGGGCTCCCCCACCCCCAGGGAGATCACGTCCTCCATCTCCTGGAGGAGGTCAAAGAATTTCCGGATCCCTGACGGCGGAATCTCCTGTGCACGCCGTGAGCCGAATTGCCGCATCGCGTTTCCACCCCTAGAAGGAGAAGGGCAGGCGCTCCGCACCCTCTCGCTCGACAAAGAGGGTGCCGTTCTCCTTGTAGATCTTCATGATCAGGTGGGTGGCCGTCTCCCGGATGTGGTCCATGGGAGCGATCTGCTCGGAGACGAACCGGGCCACCTCCTGCATGGTCCTCCCGGCCACCAGGAGCTGGAGATCGTACATGCCGGTGACGAGGCGGAGGGCCCTGACCTGGTGGAAACGGGCGATCCGCTCGGCGATCCGCTCGTAGCCGAAGTCCCGCTCCGGGGTCACCTTCAGGTCGATGATGGCGAGCACCTCCCCGTTCCCTGCCCGCTCCCAGTCCACCACCGTGGAGTAGCCCCGGATGATCCGCGCGTCCTCCATCCCCGCTATCCGTGCCCTCACATCGTCCTCGGAGAGCTCCGTCATCGTGGCCAGATCAGCGGTCGGGATCCTGCTGTTCTCCTCCAGGAGCTGCAGGATCTGGAGGTCCTTCTCGTCCATGGGATCACCGGAAGATTGTCTTCAACCGGTTGGCATCCATCCGCTTCAAGGTTTCCTGCTCCAGGCGCTGGTCCTTCGCGAGCGTCTCCCAGATCCGCTGGGTTGTCGTGTCGAACCACATCTCCTTGGTCCTGCCGTACCGCCCCTTGGAGACGACGCGGGTGTTGATGACCCCCAGCATGTTCAGCTCGGAGACGAGGTCCGTGATCCGCCGGTTGGTGAGGATGTCCAGGGAGAGGTCCTTCGCCACCTCCCGGTACACGTTCAGCACCTCGCCGCTCGTGAAGAGCTTCTTGCCGTTCTGGTCCAGGACCAGCATGGAATAGAGTACCACCTTGGACTGGGTGGGCAGGGTGGAGACGCACTCGATCATGCTGTCCGTATCGATCTTCTCCTGTGCCTGCCGGACATGCTTCTCGGTTACCCGCTCGGTGTTCTCCCGCTCGGCCAGTTCGCCGGAGACCCGCAGGAGGTCCAGCGCCCGCCGTGCGTCCCCGTGCTCGGTGGCTGCGAGGGCAGCGCAGACGGGGATGACGTTCTCCTCCAGCACCCCTTCGTTGAAGGCTGCCTGGGCCCGCTGGGTCAGGATATCGGTCAGCTGGTGGGCGTTGTAGGGGGGAAAGACGATCTCCTCCTCCGAGAGGGACGAGAGGACGCGGGGGTCCAGGAAGTCGGTGAACCGGAGGTCATTGGAGATCCCGATGATGGCCACCTTGGCAATTCGGAGGTCCGAGTTGATCCGGGTCAGGTTGTACAGGGTCTCGTCCCCGCTCTTCTTCACCAGCTTGTCGATCTCGTCCAGGACGATCACCATGACGCCGCCGATGGTGTCCAGATGGTTCTTCAGCTCCATGTACACCTGGTCCGTGGGCCAGCCGGTGAAGGGGATGTTGGTGCGCTGGCTGTCGCTGGGCCGCTCGTCATGCCCCTCCAGGGTCTTTGCGATCTGGGCGAGCACCCGGTACTGGGTGTCGATCACCTCGCAGTTCAGGTGGATGACGTGGCAGGGGATGGACGTCTCCCGGCTGGCATTCTCCAGCTCCGCCCCCACGTACCGGACGCAGGCGGTCTTCCCTGTACCGGTCTTCCCGTAGATCAGGATATTAGATGGGGTCTCGCCCTTCAGGGATGCGGCAAGGATGGAGGCTACCCCCTCTATCTCCGGCTCGCGGTGGGGGAGCACCTGGGGGCGGTAGGAGTGGCGGAGCACCTCGCGGTTCCTGAAGATATTTTTATTGCCCAGGTACTTCTTGAAGAGGCCCATGGACGTGGTGTCTTCTTCCATCGAGTGCACTCCGAAGGATTGGTGCCGGTCATATCGGACCGTCCGATGATAAACACATCGATCTGAGCCCATTTATAACCCCCTGGCTTCCACTGGAATCTCTGGGATATTGCGTTATTAATGCGAATATTCCAATATATTTGCCCCTTTCCACGGTCGGTTTCCACCGGGTGTGTCCCTTCGGGAATGCACCCTGCAGGGGATTTATCCGGGATGCGGAATCTTCCCTCCGGACCGAGGATAAGAATTTCAGCCCCGGAAGCCTGCGCAGGGATCCCAGACCCCACCCACCCCATGGTTTCCAGTGGAACCGGAAAACTATTTCCTTGGTGGAAATTCCCTCAGTGAAAACAGCCGGTGGTATTTCTCCCTTTCAAACTATAAAAATGATATGAAACAATGCGGGAAGAAAATCCACATGCAGCAGGAATCGGAGGGACACCTCCCCGGAGACCTGCAATGGAAGCCATGGGGTCCCCCATGCCAGTCCCGATTACAGGCCGGGCACCACCTTTAAACAGTCATTGGGAGAACATACTTCCTGATCTGCATGCACCCCCCCCATATCCGGGACATGGTGGTCACCGCAGCGGTAATCACGGTCTCTACCACGAGGACCCCGGAGACCGATGAAAGCGGGAAGGCCATCCAGGACCTCCTGGCAGGGGCCGGGATCGAAGTCACCTATTATGCCCTGGTGCCGGACCGCATTCCCCTGATCCGCACCGCACTCCTCACCGCGCTGGAGCATGCCGGCTGTGTCATCCTCACGGGGGGGACCGGTCTCACCCCGGACGACTGCACCATCGAGGCGGTCCGACCACTCCTGGAGAAGACCATGGACGGGTTCGGGGAGCTCTTCCGCTGGAAATCCTTCCAGGAGATCGGGACCTCGGCCTACCTCTCACGGGCTCTCGCCGGGATCATGGATGGCAAGGCGGTCTTCTGCCTGCCGGGATCGCTTCCCGCGGTGACCCTGGCCACCCGGGACCTGATCCTGCCTGAGATCCGGCATATCCTGAGCCATAGCTCCCTCTCCCATCCCTGAGGGATCCGGCGAAGGTCAGTATCAGGTGCTCGGCCCCCCCGTTCCGCGGATGTACCTTTCTTCAAGTACTTTCGCCTTGATACCGTGCGCCGCGTGCCGGCCTTCAGCAGCCTTCGTGACACACCGGGCAGCAGCTTTCACCCGGCTCCGTTACACACCGGTGCCGGCATGTATCCGGCTCCGTGATCCTCCGGTCACCGCGAGACGTCCAGGAGTGCCACCCGCTCCAGCACCAGGTCACGGAACCTCTCCCTGCCCACCGCGGCCAGCTCCTCCTCCGTGATGGCAAAGGCCTCCGCGAGCCCCCGCCGCTTCCCAGCGGTGAGCCGGTCCCAGTCCTGTTTCACGAACTCCATGCAGCCGGCGAGAGCGACCCAGGCCACCTCCACCGGCGGTGCCAGGATGACATAGGACCGGTTGGGTCCGCCATGGATCCCGAACCGGGTGGCGAGACTGCACTGGCGGGAGCCGGCCGCGTACAGGAGGGCCTCCATCTCCAGGGTGTTCGCGATGGGGTTCCCGCCTGCCACCGACCGGAGGGCTCCCCGAATGGCCGCTTCGGCATGGGCCCGTCCTGCCAGCCGGTCCGCGTCCAGGCAGATGATCCGGGTCCGGTACCGCTCCCCCAGCCGGCGGATACGTTCCAGGAACCGGGCCGGATCCGCAACCGTGAACACCGCCTGCCGGATCCCGAAGGCCTCCATCTCAGCCGCCCCCCGGTAACCGGGTCTGGGGATCGGCGGGCGGCGGGGGCGCCTCCCCGCCGGCCCCCCCGCGTCTCCTGCCGCGCGCGGCGATATCGGAGAGGACCTGCGCGGCCACCGCCCGGCCCAGGAGGGGTGTCAGCACATCCAGCCCGGCGTCTGCCACCGCCTGCGGCGAGGTGATCCCCTGGTTGAAGAGGCGCCGTGCCCGAACCCTCCCGATGCCCCGCAGCGATACGAGAGGCAGGAGCTCCGGTTTCACGCCGTACTTCATCCGGGTCTCCATGGCAGCGACCGCTGCAGCATGGACGGGGACAAAGGCCCGGGAGATGCGGGCTGACGCGTGGAGGAGCCACCCCACTCCTTCCGTGAGGCCATAGATGTCGCCGGGGTTGATCCCGTACCGCTCGCAGATCGTGGCCTCCCCCACCTCGGCCGCCCAGTCCTGCAGGACGAGGGCCGTCTTCAGGCTCCGGTAGAACCCCATGAAGGCCTCCTCGTCATCCAGCGGGACGTCCACCCAGAGATCCTCCCCGTGCTCCCCCACGAACCGGTCCAGGAGCGGGATGTCCCCCTGCCGGACGTAGAGGGTGAGCATGTCCGGCGTGCTGCAGACCAGCTGGAGGAGGCCGGTATCTGAGTACTCGGTGACGCAGGAGAGTGCCTGCAGGATCATGTCGGCGCTCCGGGGGTCCAGGTAGAGGCGGGAGACAAGGGACCCGTACTCAGTGGCCGACAGGTGGCCGGGGAGGATCGTGAGCATCTCCACTTCCGCGAGCCACGTGAGAATCCGGTCCACGTGCCGCTCCAGCGGGCCCCGCGACTTCTTCTGGTAGGCAAGCAGGGTGCGGTCCATGAACCGGAGGATCTCCTCCCGGCTGGAGGCAAAGCCGGTGGCCACCAGCGAGAGGACGTGGGTGCAGAGGGCGGCACGGCTGGTGCAGCGGGATGTCACTTCCTCCGGCGGGGAGTTCACGTAGTGCTCGGCCAGGGACTGGAGGGCCAGGGCGTCCTTTGCGATCAGCACCGCCTCGCCGTAGGGGTCCAGGCCGGGCCGCCCTGCCCTCCCTGCCATCTGGTGGTACTCCCGGACCGGGATCGGCACCATCCCCTCGCCGGTCTGGTAACGGAGGTAGTCCCGGATGATCACCCGGCGGGCCGGGAGGTTCAGACCGGCGGCAAGGGTGGGGGTGGAGGCGATGCACCGGATCTTCCCGGACCGGAATCCCCGTTCGACGATGGCCCGCTGCTCCCTGCGGAGGCCGGCGTGGTGGAAGGCCGCACCCTGCGCGACGCATGCAGCCAGCGTCCGGTCCATCTCGGTCTCGGCCAGGCTTCCCAGCTCCCGGGACGCCGTGTCCAGCTCCGGCTCATGGCACGCGAGGGCACCGGCGGCACGCTTCGCGAATGCCTCCGCGTTCCTCCGGGATGACACAAAGACGAGGCACTGCCCGCCCTCGGCCACCGTGTCCAGGCAGAGGTTCAGGTCATCGAACCGGGAGACACCTTCCACCCGGCGCGGCCCCTCCGGGAAATGGATGGCGCCCCGGTGGAAGACCCCTTCCCGGAGCACCACCGGCCGCCAGGTGCCGGTCACCACCTCGGCGTCCAGCCACCCGGCCAGCTCCTTCGGGTTGCCGATGGTGGCCGAGAGGGCCAGCACCTGCATGGCAGGGTTCCGGGCCCGGAGCTTTGTCACCACCATCTCCAGGGTGGGGCCCCGGCCCTCGTCGTCCAGCAGGTGCACCTCGTCCACGACGAGGAGCGTGATCTCCGAGAGCCAGGGGGTGCGGTTCCGGAGCAGCGAGTCCACCTTCTCGCTCGTTGCCACAATGATGTGGCAGCGCCCGAGCGCCTCTTCCCTCCGGTCGTAATCGCCGGTGGCGATGCCGGTGACAGGCCCCTTGCGGCGGAACTCCTCGAACTTCTCGCTGGCGAGGGCTTTTAACGGCACGATGTACAGGCACCGCCCCCCCCGGGCGATGTGGTGGTGCATCGCCATCTCGGCGACGAGCGTCTTCCCGCTCGCAGTCGGGATGGCCACGAGCAGGTTCCTGCCGTCGAAGATCCCCTTCCGGACGCACTCCTCCTGCGGGGGATACAGGGAAGTGATCCCGGACCGGATATAGTGCTCCTTGAGACCCTCAGGGATGGGCAGCGCGGCGATCTCCATCGTCAGGTCCCGGAACGCCGATTATCCGGGTCCATCCCGTAACCGGCGTCCATGCCCCGTCCGTCAGTAATAGGTACCCAGCAGGTCCTGGGCCGTCTCGCGCTTCTTCTTGTCCAGGAAGGAGAAGACCGTCTCGTGGGGGACGCCGTTTATGAGCATCTCGATGGCCGTGCGGGCGGTCTTCAGCTGCTCGTGGCCCCCGATCATGGCCACGGACTTGCCGAAGACCGAGATCTGCGTCCCCGTCATCTCCTCGATCTGCTCCCGGGACCGGCCATCCCGTCCGATGATCCGGCCCCGGATCCGCTCCAGTTGTGCGGTGGTCTCGGCGATGCCCGTGAGGTCGATGAGGTCCAGCATGGCGTCATCATCCCGGAGGAGCAGGAAAGCCCGCTCGGGCGAGAAACCGCGGCTGATGGCCCGGATCACCTCCACCGCCGTGATCACCCCCTCCGCATTCTCGCCCTCCACGATGGCGAGGCCCTCCTTGCTGTCCACGCGGATCACGGCGCCCGTCTTCTCCTCCAGTTCCCGTTTCGTGGCCCCACCTTTGCCGATGAGGGCCCCCACCCGGTCCCCCCCGATCCGCACCTCTTCCCGTGTCATGGCCGATGCCCTGGTTGATCCGATCAAGGCCCTTCGAACCGTTCGCCGGCGATGCGGCGCAGCAGGACCTCGTCTCCTATGGTTTCGCAGTGCTGCGAGAAAAACCTGTTCACGTTCCGGATATCCCGCAACAGAAACGGGATCGCCCGGGGATGATCGCGCGTCACGGCCTGTCCCATGTCGATCAGGAATGCGTGGCCCCCTGAGAAGAGGATGTTGAACTCGGAGAGGTCCCCGTGGACCAGCTTCGCCTCCTTATAGAGCCGGTCCATCGCATCCACGACCTCGGTATAGACGGCCGCGGGGTCCTCTAACTCCACCAGCCGGATCTGGGGATAGGGGACCCCCTCTTCCCCCAGGAACTCCATCAGCAGGATGTTGCGGTCAAAGGCGTAGGGTTCCGGGACCCGGAGGCCGGCAGAGCGTGCCCGCTTCAGGTTCGAGAACTCTTTCCGCGTCCATGCAAAGATGATCTCCTTCCTCGTGCGCCGGACGTTTCTGAACCGGGGATCGCCATCCAGGTACTCGGTCATGGCCTTGAAGTTGGCGGTGCGCATCATGTAGATCTTGATGGCCACGCCCTTCCCGTCCCGTTTGCCGTAGAAGACGTTCCCCTCCTTCCCCGTGGCGACTACACCGCCAATCTCCGAGAAGATCTTCTTGTGGGCGAGTTTGTACAGGGCGAGGAGGGTTACCTCGTCGAAGACATCCCCCCGGACCTTTAACTGGTCCGCATCCTTGACCCGGATCCCCAGCTCCTCCAGCCGGCGATCGAAGTCCCTGCGGAGGGTTTCCGGGTCCATGGTCAGCCCCGGTCACCCCAGCCGGTCCCTGACCGGGGCCAGCACCTCGGCCAGGGAGGCGGCGGTGGCGGTCTTCAGGTCCATGGGATGGACCTGACCGCTCCCGTACGCGTCTTCCAGATCCTGGTAACCGGAGAAGGTCCGGTCCCCGCCAAACTTCGCCGGGCGCTTGACGGTGACGCTCCCCAAGCGAGGGAAGACGTGGTGCTGGAGGATCTGGAGGACCGGGTTGTCCGCGATGCCCGGCGGGCAGAACGCCTTCCCGATCTTCTTCTTGATCGCCTCCTCGCTGTCGGCCACCGAGATGTAGTTCCCTTTCGACGACGACATCTTCTCCCCGTCCAGCCCCAGCAGGATGGGGGTGTGGATGCACGCGGGGGCCGGGTAGCCGACGGACGGCAGGTGCTCCCGGGCCAGCATGTGGATCTTGCGCTGGTCGATGCCCCCCACCGCGGCGTCCACCCGGAGACGGGCGATATCCACCATCTGCATGATGGGGTAGATCATCTGGGAGACGGTGGGGTGCTCCATCTGCCTCCCCACCTCGTCCATGGACCGGTGGGCCCGGGAGAGGGTAATCTCCTGGGCCAGGCGCAGCACCAGCAGCTCGTACTCGGGGTTCAGCTGGAGATCGGACCCGGTCACGTACTCCACGTTCCCCAGGCCCAGCGCCTCGAAGCAGGCGCGGTTGTACCGGGCCAGCTCCCCCACCTCTTCCAGGGTTCCCTTCCGGTTCAGGAACGCGTGGAGGTCGGCGAGGAGCACCACCACGTCGAAGCCTGCTTCCTTCAGGTCCACGAGCTTGTTCACCGTCACCAGGTGGCCCAGGTGGATCTCTCCGCTGGGCTCGTAGCCGGCATAGACCCGTTTCTTCGGCTGTGCAAGCACCCTCCGGAGATCCTCGTCGGTGATGACCTCCACCGTGTTGCGCGTCGCGAGGCTGTAGGGGTCCATCCGTAAACCGTGGGAACCGTTCGGTGTTAAGCCTTCTTCTAGAGGGCCGTGAACTTCATGGCCGCGTTGGTCATCCGGACCGACTCGGCAGGGTCCTTCACCGATCCCACCATGGCGCGGATGGCGTCCACGTTCTCCACGACGATGTCCGCTTCCTGGTGGATCGCCTGGAAGAAGTACACCTCCGACCCGATCACCCCGATGGAGTCAGCAAAGACGCAGCTCTCCCACAGGTCGCCCCGGGGACGTCCCAGGTCCATCGCGTACTCCTTCAGCTCCGCGGTGGACTTGATGCCAGTCCCCCCGCGCACCAGGCCGATCCGCGGGTGGGCCTCGATCAGCTTCAGGATCCCTTCCTTTGTCGCCGGCTTCTTCAGGTCCATCTGCACAGCATGCATGTGCATGAAGGTGGTGGGCACGATCATCGCCATCGTGGTGATGTCGATATGGGGGAGCACCGTCTGGACATCGGGACCGTGATGACTCGGTATGGTGACCGGGTCCAGGACCACCGCGTCCACCGGACCCTTCTTCACCTCGCCCGGATCCGATGCCCGTCGGACCATGGTAGCCCGGACCTTGGCAACGCCGTATGCCTTATCGAGCGTATTGATGATCCGGCAGAGCCCGGTCGTGTTGCAGGAGACCACCCGGACGAACTGGCGGCCGATCGCGTCCCGGTAGTTACAGTCCGAGCAGAAGGAGAAGCCCGCCACCTCGTGATCCTCACCCCCCTGGAAGATCGCCTTCTTCCCCAGCTTCTTATAAAGCGGCAGGTTCTCCTTACCGACGCCGCCGGGTGTGGCATCCACGATCACGTCAGCCCGCTTGAGCATATCCTCGACGGAACCTGCAACGTCAAGGCCCAGCTTCTCGAATGCACCCTTCTTTGCGAGATCTGCGATGTAGAGCGGGAATCCCCTCTCCTTCGCCACGTAGGCCTCGAACGAGGGCCGGGTCTTGGAGAC
>JAJRDA010000002.1 GCA_028678665.1 Methanomicrobiales archaeon
CCCCTCTCGGTGGATGCGGAGTGCCGGACCGTGATCCGGAACTCGGTGGAGACGTGCCTGATCGATCATCTCCCCTCCCTCCTGGAGACCGGTATCCCCCTGCTGGCCATCGATGCCCGGGACCGAACCCCGCGCTACGCGGGGCGCATGACGGAGATCTACCGGCAGGGGGTGGCCGCGGCCGCGGAAGGGGGGGCGCATACCGGCGGTATCCTGGAGGACCTGAAGGAAGAGATCCGGAAGATGTCCAGGGGCGGGATCACCACCGCCCATCTCCTGAGGGGGCCTGACCCGTGGGAGGAATGAAGGGGGGGCCGGCCGCGGAATGTATTAAGCAGCCGGGAACCTGAAAAGGAGTGGGAAACGGAGGGGTGACCTGGTCCATGAAGATCGCGGTATCGGTGGGGGAAAACACGGTTCCGGCTGACCTCCCCACTCTCCACCCCGACATGGTGGAGGTCCGGCTGGATCTCGGCGGGGCTGGCCTCCTGGATGCAGTCCAGCCGGTGCGGGAGACCGCCTGCATCCCGGTGATCGTCACTCTCCGGAGCCGGGCGGAGGGAGGGAAGTTCGCCGGTGACGAAAGGGAATGGATCCGGGTAGTCCGGCCCCTCCTGCCCCTCACTGACTGGGTGGACGTGGAACTCCGGTTCCGGCGCCATGCCCCCGAGATCCGGAAAGCCGAAAAGAAGATCGTTGCCTCCTGCCACCTCTCCGGAATGCCTGACCTCCCGCAGCTGAAGGTGCTGGAGCGGGACCTCCGATCCTACGGCGACCTCCCCAAGATCGTGGTCACCCCGAAGGACGAGAGGGATCTCCTGGCCCTCTGCTCCTTCACCCTCGCGGCCGAGAAACCCCTCTGCACCGGGGTCTCAGGCGAGCGGTTCCGGTATGCCCGGGCCCTCCTCCCCCTCTTCGGATCCGAGCTGGCGTACACTCACGCAGGCAGACCCTCTGCCCCGGGCCAGTACCACATCCGCGAGTTCCGGGAGCTGTGGGACCTCCTGACGAAGTGAACGGGACCCATCGTCGGAAAAAAATCGGGAACCGGTCGGGGCATCCTCATTGGGCCAATGTTGATTACCAGGACGCTCCAGGGGGGGACCCGCGGTCCCCCCCCGCCGCGTGGGCGCCCCCCCCTGCATGAGGATATGTCTCCACGTCGGGTTTACCGATGATCATACCGTCAACCGGGGGGATGCCGACCCGGTGGGGGCAGAGCCCAAGAAGATCGTCTCACCAGTCCATATCAGAAAGGGTAGCACCCTCTGGAATACTCATCAGAAACCGAGGGGGTGCGGGGTTCAGGGCGGCAGGATGCCGTCACTCCCCGAACGGCTGCAGAACAGCCCTGCCCAGCCGGTGAACCCGCAGTAGATGCACCCGTCACCGTCGCAGTGCCGGCACTTCCGGGATGGCTGCGCCACCAGCACTTTCCCCGTCTTATCGCAGTAGCAGCACCCTTCCCCCTCGCAATGGGCGCAGGTCTCGGGGGTATAGCGGGGCTTTTCCTTCACTTCCTCGCTGCTCACGAGAGTACCGGTGGGCTGCATGAGACGATAACGGTTGCCGGACCTGATCTCTTCCTGCCCGGAAGGGTGACGGGAATGGGGCATGCCACCTCCCGGCCCCACCCCCATGAAAATTTACACTTCTGAGGGATCCGGAATCCTTCAGGGTTCTCTCTGACGGACCCCCCGGTACTTCTCCTGCTCCAGCCAGGCGTCCACAAGGACGAGCGCCAGCATCGCCTCGGCCACGGGCAGGATACGGGGCACGATGCAGGGATCATGCCTTCCCTCCACCCGGATCTCCCGGGGATTCCCCTCCAGGTCCACCGTCTGCTGGGGCTTTGAGATGGATGGCGTGGGCTTCACCGCGATCCGGACCACGATCTCCTGCCCGGTGCTGATCCCGCCCAGGATCCCGCCGGCGTGGTTGGAGAGGAAACCGCCGGGCACGATCGGGTCGTTATTCTCGCTCCCGAACCGCCGGGCAGCGGCGAACCCGGACCCGATCTCCACGCCCTTCACGGCACCGATTCCCATCATGGCTCCGGCGATGGCAGCGTCCAGCTTGCCCATGACGGGATCACCGAGGCCAGCCTGGCACCCCTCAACCACGATCTCCACGATACCCCCCACCGAGTCGCCGTCAGCCTTTGCACGCCTGATCTCCCCCTCCCACATCTCCTGGGAGGTGGCGCCATGGATCTCCCGGATCTCCCCCCGGATCCGGATTCCCTTGAGGGCCAGGACCTTCATGGCCACGGCACCTGCCGCCACCCGGCCCACCGTCTCCCGTCCTGAGGACCGGCCCCCGCCGCGGTGGTCCCGGATCCCGTACTTGGCCTGGTAGGTGATGTCCGCGTGGCCGGGCCGGAAGACCTCCCGGAGGGCATCGTAGTCCCCCGGCTTCTGGTCCCGGTTCCCCACGAGGAGCGCCACGGGTGCGCCGGTGGTCCGCCCTTCGAAGACCCCGGAGAGGATCTCCACCCGGTCCGGTTCGGCCCGGGCCGAGACCAGGGGCCCGGTGCCCGGCCGCCTCCGGTCCAGGAGCGGCTGGATGTCCCCCTTGGCCAAAGGAAGCCCCGGCGGGCAGCCGTCAATCACGACCCCCAGCGCCCTCCCGTGGCTCTCGCCGAAGGTGGTGCACCGGAAGTTCCTGCCAAAGGTGTTCATGACTCCACGATCCCCCTCACCTCGCCCTCCCCGGGCAGGATCCCGGTGAGGTACCGGAACTGTTCGCGTGCCTGGTGGATGAACATCTCGGTGCCCGGGATCACCCGGCACCCGGCCGCACGGGCTGCCCGGATCAGAGGTGTCTCCGGCGGGGTATACACCATGTCAAAGACCGTCATCCCCGCCCTTAGTGCCCGGGCGGGGACCGCCATTCCCCGATCCGGGTGCATGCCTACCGGAGTTGCGTGGACCACCACGTCGGGTTTGAGGCGTTCAATGTCTGAGAGGGGCCCATGGGCACACCCGAACCGGTCTGCCAGCTGCCGCGCCCGATCCGGTGACCGGTTCAGGATCGTGACCTCCATCCGGAGAGAGACCATGGCATGGGCTGCGGCGGCGGCAGCCCCCCCGGCGCCCACCAGCACCGCCCGGGCCCCCTCCAGGTGCTCCAGGGGACCCCGGATGCCCAGCCAGTCCGTGTTATACCCGGTGAGCTCACCCCCGCACTGGACCACCGTGTTCACCGCGCCGATGGCTGCCGCGTCCCGGTCCACCACGTCCAGGTGCGGGATGACCTGCTCCTTGAAGGGGATCGTGACCGCACACCCCCGGAGGTCCAGGAAGTGCATCGCCTGCATGAGGGAACCGATCTCCACGGGCTGGAAGAACGTGGAGAAGAAACCGAGGCCGTACCGGGCGAAGAGGGCGTTCTGGAGCGCCGGGGTCCGGGAGTGGAACACGGGGTTCCCGGCCACGCCGCAGATGCGGGTAAGGGGGTCCTCACCCTCAGCGCCAAGGATCTTCCGCACACGTCGCAGGTCTCCGTCCGGTATCCCCGCGGTCTCCAGGAGATGGAGGCCTTCCTCCCGTGCTCCTGGGGGTACGGTACCGGCATCGAGGATCTCCCGTATCCTCCGGCTGACGTCCCCCGGTGAAACGGCTGTCGTGTCCAGGCATACGTCCGCCGCCGCAAGGTAGGCGGTGCGGCGGGCAGCAAGGAGGGCCGGCACCTCCTCCTCCAGCGGCAGGGTCGTGAGGGCGGGGCGGTTGCTCCCCCGGATCCGTTCCAGGATGGCGGCCTCCGAGGCCCGGAGGAGCACGGTGCGGGAGCTCTTCCGGAGGTGACGCACGTTCTCCTGGTCCAGGACGGCCCCGCCACCAGCAGCCACTACCAGCGGCCCCTGAGGCAGCGTGGCGATCACCTCCCGCTCCCGCCGGCGGAACCCCTCCTCGCCCTCAGCGGCAAAGATTTCAGGGATCGGACGGCCCGCCCGGGCCTCGATCTCCCGGTCCAGGTCCAGGAACGGTACCGCCAGCCCTTTGGCGAGGAGCCTCCCGATGTGGCTCTTCCCCGTGCCCCGGAACCCGATGAGAATGATCCTCACAGGAGCCCCACCCCCCGCAGCTGATCCCAGAACCCGGGGAAGGACTTCCCCACAGTCTCTGCATGCTCCACCGTCACCCCTCCCGCGCCAAGGCCGATGACGGCGAAGGCCATGGCGATCCGGTGGTCGCCGGCCGGGTCGACCGTCCCCCCGTGGAGGGCAGCAGGCAGGATCCGGATCCGGTCCTCTCCCACTTCCACCTTCCCGCCCAGCAAACGGATCCGCCCGGCCATCACCCGGATCCGGTCGCTCTCCTTGTACTGGAGGTGACCTGTTCCCGTGAGGATGGTGGGACTGTCGGCGAATGGTGCCACTGCGCAGACCGTCATCACTGTGTCCGGGGCAGAGGACATCTCCGCCTCCACCCCGTGGAGGGGCCCGGCCCGCTCCACAGTGACGGAATCCCCCTCCGACCTTACGTTGCACCCCATGGAGGCCAGGATCGAAAGAAACATCCGGTCCCCCTGCACCGAGCGGGGGGCCAGGCCTTCCACCGTCACTCTTCCCCCCGCAACCGCGGCCAGGGCCAGCAGGTACGATGCCGAGGAGTAGTCCCCCTCCACCCGGTACTCCCTCCCCCGGTAGCCCTTCCCTGCCGGCACCCGGAAGATCGTGGTGCCCTCCCTCTCCACCTCCACCCCGAAGGCGGCCATGATGTCGGCCGTCACGTCCAGGTAGCTGGCCGAGACCGGCGGGGGATCGATCCGGAGAACCAGGTCCTCTCTCCCGCAGGGCCCTGCCAGGAGGAGGGAAGAGGCGAACTGGCTGGAGATGCTCCCGTCCACCGTCACCGTCCCGCCCCGGAACACCCCCTGGACCGTCAGGGGCGGAAAACCCGTGCGGCCACGGTACCGGACCTGTCCCCCCATGGCCGTGAGCGCATCGGCCAGGGGACCCACCGGCCGCTCCCGCATGCGCGGGGAGCCGTCCAGGGTCACCTCCCGGGAGGCCAGCAGGGCCACGGAGGAGAGGAGCCGCAGGGAGGTGCCCGAGTCCCCCAGGTCCAGGGTCACCGGGCCACCGGTGGGGAACATGCCGCCGGTCCCGCGGATACGGAGGGGATCCCCGTTCCCTGTGATCGAAACGCCCAGGGTTCGGAGGGCAGCGAGGGTCCGGTGGGTATCCTGGGCGAGGAGCGGGGTTCGGAGCACGGTCTCCCCGTTCGCCAGTGCTCCCGCGATCAACGCCCGGTGGGTGTAGCTCTTGGAGGGGGGAGCCGAGAACCTGAGGTCCACGTCCCTGGCCCGGCGGAGGGTCACCCTCACTCCGGGACCTCCAGGCGGGTGAAGCAGCCCAGGTCCTTCACGTGGGTGATCTCCTTTAAGAAAGCAACAGCCCCCTCCCACCCGGGCCCCATCTGGAAGTCGATGAAGAAGACGTAGCTCCCCATCCCCCGCTTGGAGGGCCGGGACTCGATGCGGGTCAGGTTGATGCCCCGGGCAGAGAAGACCCCCAGCAGGTCGTGGAGCAGGCCCGGGCGGTCAGTGTGGGGATCGATGAGAAGGCTGCACTTGGTGCACGGCGGGCAGGGAGCCGGTTTCGCCCCGATCCGGACGAACCGGGTGATGTTCCCCGGGCTGTTCTGCACATCCTCCCTGACGAGGGGAATCCCGTAGTGGGTGGCCGTGAACCGGGAGATGATCGCCCCGCTCCCCGGGTGCTGTTCCATCTCCTTCGCCGATGCGGCATTGGAGGAGGTGGGAACCACCTCCACGCCCAGCCGGTCCAGGAAGATGCTGCACTGCTCGTGGGTCTGGGGGTGGACATAGATCCGGGTGAGGCGCTTCACGGGCACCCGGGCGGCCAGGTGGTGGCGGACCTCCAGGTACGCCTCGGCGGTGATGAAGACCCGGTGGGTGAGGAGGCCGTCCAGGGTCGCTCCCACGCCGCCTGCCTCGCTGTTCTCCAGCGGTACGAGACCCTCCATCTTCCCTCCCTCCACCTCCTCAAAGATCTGCCGGATCGTGGGGAGGAGGACAGCCCGGCCCGGAAAAAGACGTTCCGCCAGCTCGTGGCTGAAGGTGCCCTCGGGTCCCAGCACTCCCATCATGGCTGCTCCGAAAGAAATTCAATGATACGGTCAGTCTCCTCCAGGGCCCGGGGCGAGTACTCCCGGAACCGGGCAGCAGTCTCCCGGAAGAACTCCTCGAACGCGGCGGGGTCTGCCGACTCCACCCGCTCCCGGAGATCGCGGACCGCCTGCTCGAAGGCAGCCAGGGCGGGGCCGGTCTCCGGGTTTAACCGGAGGATGTCCGCGTAGAGGGCAGGGTCCTGGGAGAGGAGCCTCCCGACCAGATTAAGCTGGATGCGGTACACCGGGCTGGTCGCGGCCAGCACCTCACCGATATCGGTCCCCAGGGTCCGCATCGCCCCGGCCATGCAGAGGGTGGAGAAGTGGGAGATCCCCTGGATCACGGCCATCATCCGGTCATGGGCCTCCGGCGTGGTGACGGTGACCCGCGCCCCCTCGGTCCTGAAGGTGCGGTACAGCTGCTCCGCCGTCTCCTCCCGGCACCGGGCCGGGGTCGCGAGGATGGTCTGGTTCCTGAGGTTTGCGACCGTCGGGCCGAACATGGGATGGAACCCGATCACCTCTGCACGGGATGCCAGCATCGCCTGCACCGGGGCCACCTTCAGGGACGTGAGGTCGCAGATCACCTGGTCCTTCCGGAGCAGGGGTGCCACCTCCCGGATCACCGGTACCGTGTCCCGGATGGGCACCGACACCATCACCAGGTCCGCCTGCTCTGCCAGGTCCCGGGCGGTGAGGGATGTGGATCTCCCGGAGACCCTCACCTCCCACCCGGCCCGGCCCAGTACCCCGGCAAAGAGGCTCCCCATCTTCCCGGTACCGCCGATGATCCCTGCCTTCATCCCTCACTTCTCCCTGATGGTCTCCTTCACCGCGGTGCCAAAGTGGCGGCCACCCTCGGCGGTGGCTCCCAGCACCCGGTCGCCGGCTTTCAGGGCCACCACCGAGACCGGTCTCCCGTCCTCGCCAATGAGCCGTACCGTCTCTGCGTTCTGGAGAACGAGCGTTGCCTTCACGTCCCCGGCCTCTGCTTCCACGAGGAGCAGCGGTCTCCGCTCAATCTTCACCCGGCCCACCACCGCGTCGGTGGAGGAGCCGGAGGAGGCCACGACGGCCACGTGATCCCCGGCCGCGAGCTCGGAGAGGTACGCCGTCTTCCCGTCCGGCTTCATCAGGTACGCGTGGACGGCGCCCGCGTTCACCCGGAAGGGGCGGGGGGCCACGTAGGGGTTCTCGGCCGTCTCGGCCTGGACCAGCAGGAATGCCGACGAGGTGTCCCCGACGAGCATTCCCTGCCCCTCGGCCATCATGGAGCAGGTATCGACGCAGACCCGGTCCCCGATCCCGACCGGCCGGATGGAGGTGACCGTGAACGGGACCAGCTGCACCGCTCCCTCCGATCCCTTCACGAGGGCCCCGACCTTCCGGATTTCACCCGCATCCGTCGTGGAGAGGAGGACCCCGTGCACGCCCCGCTCCAGCACCCGGAGGGCCAGCTCTGCCTCCCCCGCGTTCCGGACACGGGCGATGATCCGGTCTGCCCGGGCCACCAGGTTCTCCAGCGGGATCACGGTCCAGTCAGTGGTGGAGACCACCACGTACCCCTCCTTTGCCCTGCGGACCGCCTCGTCCTCGTCACCCCGGCCCCGGATCTGGACGTCGAAGACGTCCCGCCCGGGCACGAGGTCCCCGTCCGGGGCAACCGTCCTGACACGGGCCAGCTCGCGCGCCCTGGTGGCCTGGTCCACGACCAGCACGTCGGCACCGCTCTCGAGGGCCGTCGTGGCCAGCTCCTTCTTCCAGGGGCGGACCTCCACCCAGAACTCCTTCATCCTGCCCGCTCCAGCGCCCGTGCCGGGTCCTCGTTCTCGTGGACCACCCGGCAGATCGCCTTCGTGAACGCGGTGGTGTTGTCCCGCTGGAAGGCGTTCCTGCCCATGCAGACACCGGCGGCCCCGGCCTTGATGGCGTCCCGGATCATCTTCAGCGCGTCCAGGTCCCCGCCCTTCTCCCCGCCGGCGACCATCACCGGCACCGAGCAGGCAGCGGTGATCTCCCGGAAGGATGCCACGTCACCGGTGTAGTTCGTCTTGATCATGTCAGCTCCCAGTTCCTCGGCCACGCGGACGCAGTGGCCCACCGCCTGGGGCGAGACCGGGTCGATCCCCTTGCCCCGCGGGTAGATCATGGCGAGGAGCGGGATCCCCCACCGGGCGCAGGCCTTGGAGACCTGCCCCGCCGACTCGATCATGTGGGACTCGTTGGGGGCCCCCAGGTTCACGTGGATGGAGACGGCGTCTGCCCCCAGCACGATGGCCTCCTCCACGGTGCAGACCAGCACCTTGTCGTTGGGGTCCGGGTTCAGGCTGGTGGAGGCCGAGAGGTGGACGATGAGCCCGATGTCCCTCCCGTGCTTCCGGTGGCCGGTTTTCACCATCCCCTTGTGGAGTACAATCGCGTTGGCTCCCCCGTCCGATACCTCTCCTATCACTCGGGTCATGTCCATGAGCCCCTTGATCTGCCCCAGGGAGAACCCGTGGTCCATGGGGATGATCACCGCCCTTTTTGTGTTCCTGTCAATGATCCGTTCGATCCTGATGTCCTTTCCAATCATGTCCTGATCACTCCTTGTCCTTCATACCTTAAGAATCTCCAGCGCTTCGTCTACAGTTCTCTTCTCATGCACGATGGCGGCTGCAGCCCGGACAAACCGGTCTGGCGCCTTATGCTGGAACGCGTTGCGGCCGATGGAGATGCCGGCCGCTCCACCCTCCATGGCACCGGCAATGAGGTCCAGGGTCGCCCGCTCGTCGGTCTTCGATCCCCCGGCCACGACGACAGGGACCGGGCAGCCCCGGGTCACTGTCCGGAAGCTGTCGGGATCCCCCGTGTACACGGTCTTCACGATGTCGGCACCCAGCTCCGCGGCCACGCGGGCGGCGAGAGCCACGTGCTCCACGTCGTTCTCTTTCCGGATCTTGGCCCCCCGGGGGTACATCATGGCCAGGAGCGGCATCCCCCACTCCATGCACTCCACCGCGGTGCGGCCCAGGTCCCGGAGCATGCGGGCCTCGGACTCCGCGCCGATGTTGATATGGAGGGAGACACCATCGGCCCCCATCTTCAGCGCGTTTGCCACCGTGTTGACGAGCACCTTTTCGTTGGGGTCAGGGGAGAGGGACGTGGAGCCCGACAGGTGCAGGATCAGCCCCACGTCAGGGCCCCGCTGCCGGTGCCCGTAGAGGGAGAGCCCCAGGTGCCCCAGCACCGCGTTGGCCCCGCCCCGGGCCACCAGTTCCACGGTCTCTCCCATGTCGATCAGGCCTGCCATCGGACCGTTCGTCACCCCGTGGTCCATGGGGACGATGATCGTCTTTCTCGTGTTCCGGTCCATGATACGTTCCAGACGGATCTGTTTTCCTCTCATGACATCTCCTCCCGGCCGATCAGATCCCATGATCTGACGGACGGGTTACTGATAGCCAAAAAAGCGATAGCCGTACGCTGCGCTTCCGGGCCTGGCACGAGTGCACGGGCCCGCCACCATCATCCTGCATGCGGGCGAGAACAGGACCTTCCGCTCAGCGATAAGGCAACCGGGAGCGGAAAGGCATTCACCACGCATTGCTAAGCTATAGCATGGCAGGGTTGATAAAAGTATGGGATCGCGGGGATGCCGGACCCGGAATGTTCCGGTCAGGGTGGGGGGAGAGCGCAGGGAGGAATGTTGGCACATTCCTGAACATCCTCCACCCCGAAAACCGAGGGAAGTGACCATCCCCATGGGGGTGGGACCGGGAGGGGGCTCTGCCCCTCCCGTCTCCCTCCCCCGGTGAGGATATTCTCTACGGACTGGCCAGGAATCCTGAACTCGGAGGGGGAGTGATCTGCCGTCACCGCTCCACCGGGAACCCCGCCGCCCGCCAGGCTGCCATGGAACCCAGTACCGTCGAGACCCTGTCGAATCCTTCCCGGAGGAGCAGGCTCGCCGCGATGGACGACTTGTAGCCGGCATCGCAGAAGGTGAGGATCTCTTTCTCCCGGGGGATGGTGGGAATCACGGGGGGTAGTTCGCCCACGTAGACGTTGTGGGCTCCTGGGAGGTGGCCGAACCGGTCAAAGTTGGACCGGTCTCTCACGTCCAGCAGGTACACCGACGGGTCACCAAGCCGCCCCTTCAGCTCGTGCACCGAGAGGGTTCCCGCACGGCGGATAGGCTCACCCGCCTTCGCCCACGCAAAGAAACCCCCTGCCAGGTATCCTGCCACCCTGTCAAAGCCGAGCCGGAGGAGCTGGCGGTGGACGGGCTCCAGCTGCAGGTTGAATTCATCGATGATGACAACCGGCTGGTCATAGGTAAGGTAGTAACCGGCAAAGGCCGCCATCCCCTGCCGCCAGAGGTTCAGAGAGCCGGGGATGTGCCCGCCGGCAAAGGAGGTGGGAAGCCGGATGTCCAGCAGCCAGGCGCCGGCTGCGGCCAGCTCCTTCACCCGGTCCACCGGAAGGGGGGGGAGGAATCGGTGCGGGGGAAGGGGCGGGGGACCCTGCAGGTTATACCGCTCCATCTGCCGGAAATAGGCAGGGGTGTGGTGCTTCTCTGCCACCTTATCCGCAATGAACGCCTTCCGGTCGTGACGGAGCTGCGGGTTCACCGCCCGCTCGTAGCCCAGGGTGGAGAGGTCACGGTCCGCGATATTCACGCCGCAGACGGACCCGGACCCGTGGGCCGGGCAGAGGATCACGTCATCGCCCAGCGGGAAGATCTTCCGGTGCAGGGAGTCGTACAACGTTCCCCCCATCTCCTCCTCCCGGCCGGGGAAGAAGTCCGTCCTCCCCGTGTCGCCGGCAAAGAGGGCATCGCCGGTGAAGACAGCCAGCGCCCGTTTGGGAGACTCCGTTTCAGAGACGGCAAGGGAGATGGACTCCTCGGTGTGCCCGGGCGTCTCCAGGACCCGGATCTCCAGGGATCCGACCCGGAACCGGTCCCCGTCCCGGACCGGCTCCCCGTACGCGAAGGGGAGGGCAGCCCCGTGGTGGACAGTGGCGCCGGTCGCCCGGGCCAGCTCCAGGGACCCGATGACGTAATCCTCGTTCCGGTGCGTCTCGAACACACGGGTAATGCGGAGGTCGTTCCTCCCTGCCATCTCCAGGTACACGCCGATGTCGCGGCGGGGGTCGATGACCACCGCCTCGCCCCCCGAGCCCACCAGGTACGAGTGGTGGGCGATGCCTTCTGACGTAATCCGCTCCGGGATCATGTGATGCGCGCCCCCTCCCGGCCGGTCCCGGGAGATCGCTCAGGTCAGAGTGTGGCGGCAGGGAGTAGATAAGCGTGATGGGACCCGCCGGAAGGAGGGGGCAGGGCCGGGGGGGTGAGGACCCCTTCACTCCCAGTCCGGGATGTTCTCCGGCAGGGTCAGGGGGAAGATGGCCGAGATATTGCCCGGGTGTGCCACGTACAGGGGTCCCCAGGAGGCGTTCCGGTCGTGCATCACCTTCAGGATGCCGAGCATCCGGTCAAAGATCAGCGGGAGATCGGCGCCCTTCGCCACCGATGCGGTGACGGCGGCTGCGACGACGTGGGCGGCATAGATCCCCTTTGCGTAACGGGACGGGAGCGTCCCTGCCTGCTGCAGGAGTGTGCGCAGCTTCCCTGCGATCCGCTCATCCTTGTCCCTCCAGTCCTGGATGTGGCCCAGGGCGCGGAGTTCCAGCTGCTCCATCTTCGTCCGGGCCAGGATCTCTGCCACCACGTCAGCAGACCGTTTCGCATCATCGGATGGGATCACCGTCGTGCCCAGGCGGATGGTGGTGAGGTCCCGGTCCGCCTCCTTCTCGATGGCTGCCGCCCACTTCTTTGCGGCCGAGAAGGAGAGCCGCCGGATGACGGCCGCCGCCAGGTACGCCCGGAGCAGGTCGGCCGGGTGGGGGTCCGAGAGGTGTCCGGTGCCGGAGAGGACGGGATCACCCCCGTAGGCATCCCGCAGGGCCCGGAAGTAGCCCACGAGACCGATGCCCGCGGCCGGCCCCATGTTCAGGATCCCCAGCACGTCGGAAGCGGTCTCATCGATCCGGGCAGACCAGTAGTCAGGGAGGATCTTCCCCAGTTTCTCCTTCGTGAGCGCTTCCCAGACCTTCGTGGCCATCTCTTCGGCAAGCCCCGAGTCGGCGTGGATGATGTCGTGCCCTGACGTCTCGTGGGCAATGGCGGCCCAGGCCAGGATACCGGCACGGGCGTTCGCCGGGGGCAGGTTCACGATGGCAGCGGCGACCCCGAACGAAGAAGTGGCATCCACCGGCCAGGTGTAGGGCCCGGCCTCCGGGTAGCCCCATTTCACGAGCGGGGGGATGACCCCTTTATCCGGAGGATTCACTTCTTTCCTGTCTTCGGCAGAGAGGAACCCGTCGTAGAGGTCGCTCACCACCTCCTGGAACCCGTCCGTTGCCCGGTCCTCGTACCGCTCGCCGTTCTGCAGGATTGCCTGGGCAATATCGAGCATGAGACACGCCTCTCCCTCCCGCTCCGGGTCCCGTGAAAGGAGAGAGGCAAATCCTTTCTTGCCGAGCCGATCCAGTGCGGCACGGAACGGGGTGGAGACCTGGTCCCTGTACAGGGGAGGCAACCGCTCTTCAGCGGTCACCAGCCTCCGCCGGAGATCCGCGTAGTCGGTGGGCTCTGCAGGCCCCGTGTCAGTTGCCAGCGCAACCTGCTTTGCATCCCGGATGCAGGCTGAGAGGCCGGAGAGATCCGGCCCTTTTACCGCTGCCGCGGTCTCCCGTTCCGGCGGCTGTTCCTTCTGTGAGACACTCCTTCTCATCGCCATTCCTCTCACCTCTGCCCGGACGGGCACGGCCCGTTTCAGGTAAAGCGGGAGATACGGGTCCGGAGGAGAAAGGGTTTCCGGGGGGGGGTCAAGGAAAAGTTCTTCCAGAGGTAGATACCGACAGGGCGGGACTATCTTCCTCAGGGAGGGCGACGGGAGGAGACAGAGCCCCCTCCCGGTCCCACCCCCACGAGAGGATAACCGCTCCACGCAGGAAAAAAAACTTCTTTATTCCTCTCAGATCTCCACGCCCAGGAAGGTCCGGACCAGGATCCCCATCAGGAAGGAGAGGGCGGCCACCCCCAGGCTGATCCCTGCCATCTCGGTGAAGCGCTTCCGGAACGGCAGGTCCCGGGCAACCGAGATGTAGTACGAGAAGAAGAGGATGACGAGGAGTGCGGTGACGAGAGTGATGGCCAGGGAGAGGTACAGGTTTCCGAGGATCAAAAACGGTGCGATGAGGGCGGCGACCGTGATCAGGTATGCCACACCCGTGTACATCGCGGCCCGGAACGGGTCCCTCCCGTCCTCCTCAGACTTGGTGGAGAGGTACTCTGCGGCAGCCATGGAGAAGGCGGCGGCGATCCCCGTGATGAGCCCGGCGACCGCGATGATCCGGGCATTCTGGAGAGCAAAGGTGAACCCTGCCAGGGCGCCGGTCAGCTCCACCAGTGCGTCGTTCAGCCCCAGGACTACTGATCCTGTGTAGCGCAACCGCTCCTCATCGATGAGGCCGATCAGCTCCCGCTCGTGGTCCCGCTCGTCCTGGAGAATCCGCTCAAGGTCCGGTATCGTTACCGACAGGTCCCGGTACACCTGCTGGATCCTCCGCTCCCCACGCTCCAGCTGCTTGATCCCGAATGTGATCCCCAGGATCCGGCAGGTCATGAGGAAAAACGTCACCCGGATCCGATCGGGCGCTATCTCCTTCTTGGTCAGCTGTTTCCAGTACCCATAGTGCTGGTACTCGACGGCGGCTATCTGTTCCAGCACCTGCCGGTTCCGGGGGTCCGCGGTGATCCGGGCCAGGCCGGTGTAAATGGCATGTTCGGTGATCTCCTCCTTCTGGGCGTCTGCCGCGGCGGCGAGGATCACCGGGTCCGTGATCTCCGGAGGCATGATGGAGGAGGGGTGAGGAGAGATGTGAGATAAAGGTATGCTCGCCGCTGCGGGCTGCGGGTGGGTAGGCCACGGGGGAGGTGTCTCGCCCGGAGGTTATCTCCAGGAAGGTGCGAACCAGGTGAAGGGCCTCCCGCCGGTCTTCCCGATGGGTGCAGCCGGTTGTTCCGGAACCTTTCTCATCCGGCCGCGGAGCCGGCGGCTCCCGCAGGAGAAACCGGCCGAAATCCGCCGAGAACCGGTGCGATAAAGTGAAGTATTCCGAAGATGTATAATTGGCTGGGAACGTATGAAGAACCACCCGGTCCAGGACATGATGCTTCTGATGGCCTCCAAGATCCGGGCCATCGCGAACACCATCTCCGACGAAGAGGTGGAATCTTTTCTCAGAGAGCTCCTGGCGGCCACGCGGATCTATGTGATGGGTGCCGGCCGGTCCGGCCTGGTGGCCAAGGCCTTTGCCATGCGCCTGATGCACCTGGGGCTCCAGTCCTACGTCGTGGGAGAGACGATCACCCCTGCGCTGGGGAAGGGGGACGTCATCGTGGTCTTCTCGGGATCGGGCGAGACCAAGACGATGGCGGACATCGCCGAAACGGCGAAGGGGATCGGCGCCAGGATCTGCCTGATCACGTCGCGGAAGGACTCCCGGATTGGCCGGATCGCGGACTGCATCGTGGTCGTGGAAAGCCAGCGGGACGCGGTCCGGGACGACGCGGCCGAGTTCGAGATCCGGCAGATGATGGGGGAGCACAAGTCCTTTGCCCCCCTGGGCACGCTCTTCGAGACCACGGCCATGATCTTCGCCGACGCGGTCATCTCGCGGCTGATGGAGATCACGAAGACAGACGTGGAACAGCTCCGGGGCAGGCACGTGAACATCGAATGAGAATGGGATGAAGAGGAGGTACCTTACGTGAGGTTTTCGGAACGGATCCAGGGCATCGAGGGTTCGGGGATTCGAAAAATTTTTGAGGCGGCAGGGCCGGGAGCCGTGAACCTGGGCCTGGGGCAGCCGGACTTTGATACCCCGGCCCACATCAAGGAGGCCGCCATCGCGGCACTCCGAGAGGGAAAGACCGGCTACACGCAGAACGCCGGTATCCCTGAGCTCCGGACCGCCATCTGCGACAAGCTCCGGAGGGAAAACGGCCTTTCGTACCGGCCCGAAGAGGTGATCGTGACAGCGGGTGGCAGCGAGGCGCTCCACCTGCTGATGCAGGTCCTGGTCCGGGACGGGGACCGGGTGCTGGTCCCGGACCCGGGCTTTGTCTCCTACGCGGCGCTGGCCACGGTAGCCGGCGGCGTCCCGGTGGGGATGCCCCCGGATTCCTCCATGCACACCGACGTGGAGAAGGCGAAGGAGCTCCTGGACGGCGCTGCCGTGATGGTGCTGAACAGCCCCTCGAACCCTACGGGTGCTGTCGAGCCGGAGGAGTCCGTCCGGGCGCTGGTCCAGTACGCCGCCGACCGGGGTGTTACCGTCATCTCCGACGAGGTGTACGAGCACCTGATCTACGGCCGTCGCCACGTGCCGGCCGCCCAATTCGGCGAGAACGTCATCACCGTGAACGCCACCAGCAAGACCTATGCCATGACCGGCTGGCGGGTCGGATTCTTTGCCGGCCCCCAGGAAGTGGTGGACCAGGCCGTGAAACTGCACCAGTACTGCCAGGCCTGCGCCACCTCCATCGCCCAGTACGCGGCCGTTGCTGCCTATACCGGCGACCAGTCCTCGGTGGCAGAGATGCGGAAGGAGTACCAGGCCCGCCGGGACCTGATGTACGAGGGGTTCAGCCGCATGGGGATCTACTTCCCGATCCCGGAGGGGGCATTCTATATGTTTGTGCCCTTCGGCAGGGAGCTCACCGGTAAGATCCTCTCGAAGGGCGTCGTGATCGTGCCCGGCGACGCCTTCGGGAAGAACGCGCCGGGTTATGCCCGGCTCTGCTATGCCGTGAGCCGGGAGACCATCGAGGAAGCCATCCACCGGATCGGGAAGGCGGTGGCGGAGTGACGGGCGAAAAGCAGCTCCTCCGGAAGTTCGCGGACGCCCACGGGGTCTCGGGGAGCGAGGGGAACGTCCACGACGTGATCCGGGCCGAGATCCGGGATCACGTGGACGAGGTCCGGACCGACCGGATGGGCAACCTGGTGGCCGTGAAGAACGGCGGCGACCTCTCGGTGATGCTGGCCGCCCACACCGACGAGATAGGCCTGATGGTGAACTACATCGATGAGAAGGGGTTCTCTCGGTTCGTCACCTTCGGCGGGTGGTATGCCCCGACGCTCCTCGCCCAGCGGGTGATCCTCCATGGAACCAAGGGGCTGATCCACGGTGTGGTAGGGGCGAAGCCGCCCCATGCCATGTCCGAGGAGGAACGCAAGAAAGGGGTGAAGACCGAGGAGATGTTCATCGACGTGGGGGCCTCCAGTGCGAAGGAGGTGGGGCGGCTGGGCATCGAGATCGGGACCCCGGTCACCATCGACCGGGAGCTGGCGGACCTGGGCTACCGGCGGGTGACGGGCAAAGCCTTCGACAACCGGGTCGGGTGCGTCCTCCTGGCCCGGACCCTCCAGCAGATGGACTCGCCCCATACCGTCTATGCCGTCTTCACGGCACAGGAGGAGGTGGGGGCCAAGGGCGCCCGGACCAGCGCCTTTGAGCTGGAGCCGGACTGTGCCATCGCAACGGATGTCACCTTCCCGGGGGACCACCCGGAGATCAAGAAGGAGGACTCCTCTCTCGTGATGGGGAAGGGGCCCGCCATCACCGTCTCGGATGCCAGCGGCCGGGGTCTCATCGCCGACCGGCGGATGGTGGCCTGGCTCCGGTCCGTTGCCGAAAAAAAGAAGATCCCCTACCAGCTGAAGGTAGGCCACGGCGGCACCACCGATGCGAGCGCCATCCACCTGGTCCGGGCCGGCATCCCCTCGACGGTGATCAGTGTCCCGGTGCGGTACATCCACTCGCCGGTCGAAGTGGTGGACCTGCGGGACATCGAGATGTCGGTGAAGCTCCTGGTGGAGGCGCTCCGGATCAGGCCGGACCTCTGATCTCCCTCTATCCCGTTTCAGATCGATCCTGAGGTAAACCGAGCATCCCTTCTCTCTGTGATTGGGAAACTCGGCAGGAGTTGGATAGGGGGGTAGGACCGGAAGGAGGCTCAGCCCTCTCCCGCCGCGTTCCCCGGACAGGTATGCCCTTCCGGCATGGGGGGACCTTGCCCCACCAGCAAGGCTCATGCCCCTTCACACCCCATGATGATGCGAAGATCCATGGTCACCATCATCCTGCTGGACGACCGTCCTGGTTTTTTCGAGATATTCCGAACGATAGCCACAGGCGCTGGCGATCTCCCGGTGGTGTCAGCCGGAACCGATGCGGAGGCCCTGGCCCGTCTCTCGGAGGGCGACGCGGATCTGGTCCTGGGGCGGTTTGGCAGTGGTGAGACCGGAGGGATCCGGCTGCTGGAGGCTATCCGGTCCTCGGGATCGGGAATCCCCGTCATCCTGGTTGCCGACCGGGCCGACCGGGATGCGCTGGGCCATGCCTACCTTCACGGGGCAGACCTGGTCCTGGACCGGCTGCCCGATTCCCTGGAGTCCTGGACCAGTCTCACCGGGACACTCCGTGCCCTGGCCGGCCGGTGGCGCCGTGAAGAGAACCTGCGCCAGGAGAACGGGATCATGGAGGCGGTGCTGAATGCAACCCCCCTGGCAGTCTGTGTCATCAGGAACCACGTCGTTGTCTGGGCGAACCGCACACTCCAGTCCATGCTGGGGTATCAGGAGGGGGATCTGATCGGCAGGGATCCGGTTGAGTTCATGGCCGGAGAAAAGGAGCACCGGCGGATCGATGACGGGCTTTTCGGGACCCGGGATGAGTTCGGCTGGGGCTCCACCGAGACGCAGGTGATCCGGAGGGACGGGTCCCTGCTCAGCTGCCACCTCCGATCCCGGCCGGTTGACTCCGAGGACCCCTCCCAGGGCCACATCGTGGTGGGCCAGGACATGACCGAGTACCACCGGGCCCGGGACCTGCTGCGCAGGAGCGAGCTGCGCTACCAGGACCTGATCGACAACGCCCACAGCATCATCCTCCGGGTGGACCCCCGGGGGATCGTCCGGTTCATCAACCGGTACGGGGAGACGTTCTTCGGCTATTCCGGGGACGAGATCGTGGGGAAGCCCCTGCTGGGCACGATCCTCCCCGATCGCTCACGGACCGGACGGGACCTGGCCGCCATGGTGAGGGAGGTGATGCAGAAACCCGAGGACTTCGAGGTGAACGTGAACGAGAACATGAAGAAGTCCGGCGAACGGGTCTGGATCGCCTGGACCAACAAGGCGATCCGGGACGAAAAGGGGCGTCTGGTGGAGATGCTCTCCATAGGAAACGACATTACCGACCGGAAGCTGGACGTCAAGGAGGTGAGTATCACCATCGCACCCTGGAAGAAAGCCCTCATCGAGGACACCGATATCCAGGAGCCGGTCTTTGACGCGGTCTACGAGATCGCCGCCGAGATATCCCGTGAAGGACGGGAGGGAAAGCCGGTGGGGACCACCTTCGTCCTCGGCGATACGCCCCGCGTGCTGGCCCGTTCCCGGCAGTTGATCCTGAATCCCTTCGAAGGGCACCCGAGGGAGGCCCGGAGGATCACACGGCCTGAGCTCCGGGAGACGATCAAGGAGCTGGCCCAGCTGGACGGTGCCTTCGTGGTGAGCGGGGATGGGGTGGTCTGTGCCGGGGGCAGGTACATCACGATCGACACGAGTGCTGCCGCGGTGCCAAAGGGCCTCGGGACCCGCCATGCCTCCGTGGCCGGGATCACCCAGGAGACGCGGTCCGTGGGGATCGTGGTCTCCCAGAGCGGTGGCCGGATCTCCCTCTTCAAGGACGGGCGGGTGGTGAAGGTGATCACCTCGGCGGACTGAAGGGGTACCAGGGATCTCCGTTTCAACGGTGAGTCCGTGTGGTATCAGAATCCTTATCACACACTCCCCTCCACACCTCCTCCATGGACGAGACCTCCCGGAAGGTAGTGCACCTCCTCTTCGGGCTGGGTATTGCCGCCGCCATCGCCGTCATCGACCGGCCGGTGATGCTCGCCCTCATGGTGATCGCGCTCTTCTTCGGGTTCCTCCTCTCCGATGCCCTCTCCCGCGGCCACCACATCGAGGGGATATCGCCGCTCATGAAGGTCCTGGAACGGGAGAGTGTCCTCCCCGGGAAAGGGGCGCTCCTCTTCGTCTTCTCAGCGTTCGTCTGCCTCTTCTTCTTCGAGGCAAACGTGGTGATCCCGGCGGTGGTTGCCCTCGCAGTCCTGGACGGTGTGGCGACGCCGGTCGGGATCCGGTACGGCAACCACCGGATCTACAATGGCAAATCCGTGGAAGGGACCGGGGCAGGGATTGCTGCAGCCTTCCTTGCGCTCATGTTCCTCCTCCCGCCCGTGCATGCCCTTGCCGCCGCTGTACTGGCAGGAGTGATCGAGCTCGTCGCCCCCGTGGATGACAACCTGCTGATCCCGCCCTGTATCTGCGTGCTCCTGACGGTGCTGGGGTGAGAAGGGGTGAAAAGGGCTTGGTGGTCTATCCTCTCGGGGGGTGGGACCGATAGGGGGCCGGCCACGGCGGGGGTGTGAACCGGGGCAGGGTACTGACCGGAGGATGAAAAACAGTCATCCGGGGGAATCAACGTGATCAGGAAAACGAAAGGGAAAAAGGAGAGGGATTTCCCCCGTATCCGCCTCTAGGTGAACCAGACCTTCACCATCATGTCGGAGACCGCATTCGGGTAGAAATTGGTCCCCCGGTAGTGGATGCCGTGAGGGTAGGGATTCCCGGAATTCAGCGGGACATAGTAGTAGTTCTTCAGGTCGTATGTCCCGGTGTCCAGTACCACATACAGCGTGCTCCCCGCGGTAAGGATCCCCTCCTGGTCAATGGGCACCTCCACCCATGAGGGACTCGCAGAGCTGGTCGAGGTGACCATGGCAGGGGTGATGGTGGCCGTGGCCAGGTCAGGCCCTTTCAGGGTTGTCCTCAGGCGGACCGTGATGCTCAGGGATGGGGTTCCCTTGCGGGCCAGTCCGATGGCGATCCGGTCGATTCCGGTACCGGCTGCCTTAATTGTCTGGGCTTGTTTGATGTAGGAGCTGCTGTACCCCAGGTAGGAAGAGGTGGTGGCGGTCTCCGTGGTCGTGACCAGCCCGGGCTCCGGAGGGGGAGTGGGCTCCGGGGTGGGTGTGGGGGTTGGTTCCGGCGGGGGTGGAGGGGGTGGGGGTGGGGGAGTCGTGGAGAACCGGACCTGGATTTCCGTGTCCCCGGCCGGAACGGTAAGGGTAAGGATCCTGCTGGAACTGTTCCAGACGAACCCGGTGCCGGAGACCGGTGCCCCGTTCACCCGCACCTCCCCGGGTTCCTCAGAGGGGAAGGACACGGAACTCGGGGACGATGCCTGGATCGTCCCGTCAATGCCGTCGGTCGGGAACTGGAAGGCCACGGAGACCGGCTTCGTGGAGGTGACCTGCACCTTTCCTGCTGCCCTGAGGGAGGTCCCATCCTCCAGGGTGAACCCGCTGAGCCGACCATCCTGTTTCGAGACAAGGACCATCCTGCCATCGGTACTGATATCAACGTAGCGGATGCTGGCACCCGTGGTGCTGAAGAGGAGGGTATCATCCCACGCGTCCTTCGACACGGTCACCCCGTCAAAGGAGGTCCCGCTGATATCGGTTACCCGGGGGGCTGTCTCGCTGCTCCCCAGCGGGTACAGGACCGCAAGGAACCGGGTGCCCGTCGATTTCGTATACGTGGCCGCCCGGACGTAGGAGGTGGCCTGGTCGCTTCCGCCAATGGAGGTAGGCTTTCCCGTGAGCACGGTGAAACGCAGATCATCGGGGCTCATCACTTTCGCATACAGGCGGGCCGTCGGCCGGGTGATGGAGATGGTACCGGTGCCGAAGGTGTTCGTCCTCACGGAGCCGGTTCCCAGGCCGTGGAGCAGGAAGTCAAACTCGACAGCCCTTGTGGCCGCCAGGTCATCGTATACGATGAGGTAGCCCGGGGCATCGTGTTTCACAAAGACCAGGTCCCGGGTGAACTTGGAGAGCTTCCCCTTGTACACCGATGCTGCCGAGCCCTGGGTCTGGTCACAGAACGATGAGGAGAGGAACCGGGTGATCAGCGAGGAACCTTCGGGCGGATGGATCACCTGGCTCTGGGTATCCTTATCCAGCATGATCGTATTCTGGCCCAGAGTGGAGCGATACCAGGTTTCGTAATATGAATCGTATCCCTTCGACGAGATGCCCGGGAGGATCACCAGCCGTTCGCCCAGCGCGTCGAGGAAGAAGCTGTTCTGCTCGGGCCGGTCGTTGCCCGGGTTGAAGGGACCGGACTTGAATCCCACCAGGGTATCCTCGGTATTCCAGCCGGTCCGCATGGCCACCCAGCCGGCGTCCCGGAACCAGCGGGAGAGGGGGAGGGTGCCCGGCGACTGCTCAGGGAGGGTTCCGTCGGTGAAGAGGATATCGCCGATGGGGTCAGGATATCGCAGGGGAGCGTTCCGGTAGTACCACTGGGCATAGGGGTTGCCGGTCCGGGAGGCAAGGGCTGCGGCAGGGGCGCTCCGGAAGGCATCGCTGAAGTCCTCATCCCCGAATGCGCTGGACGCCCCCTTGCGGTCGGGAGGGAGGAAATAGACCAGAAACTCGGGTGATTTGCTGAATTTCTGATGCCGGAAGAGATCCTCGCCGGTGGCGCGCCGGAGGGCCTCCGCGTAATAGATTGCCCCGCTGCCCCCGGCATCATTCGCGAGGCCGAAAGAGAGGTAGGCGATCCCCTCGGTCCAGGCACCATCGCGGTCAAACCGGTTGAAATATTCCTGCATCAATGTGTCGTGGACGATACTGGCGGCGGAATTCACCGTGGGGTTGCCGGGCAGATCGTCTTTCAGTACCATGGCAACGAGCCCGACGCCTCCCTGCGCCAGGGCGATACGGTTGGTGTTGAAGTCACGGGATTCCATCTCGGTACCGTGCTGCGCGATCAGCGGTTCCAGGGACTTCGCGACCATGGCCTGCTGCACCGTGGCCCGCTCCTGCTCGGAGAGAAGCGGGTAAATCCAGTCGTAGGTCTCTGCGATGGACCCCTGGAGTGTACCGGACATGTAGCTCACCTGCTGCCCATTGGCTATCCGGTCCGCATCCTGCCAGTAAGGCCATGTACAGGCCCTGAGCAGGTACCCCTTTGCCCGGAGGCCATACGTTTGATCGCCGTTCACCGCATACACGAACGCATTCGTGCGCAGCGCCCTCGCCGCTTCCCCCAGGTCCTGCTGGGACAGCGAGGGACCATTCGGGAATAGAGTCTCCTGCGCCAGCTGCTGCACACCCGCAAACCACGAGCGGTACGGTTCAGCGGCCACCTTCGCCCCCAACCCTGCCACGTCGGCAGACGTGAAATAGAGCCGGGGGTGAGCGGCACTGGCTGCCCCGGCCAGGAGCGGGAGTAGGATCAGGACCAGAAGCACTGCTACCGCGTAAAATCGTTTCGTCATCGACACCCTCCCCTGAAAGCTGACGAGGGGATTATCGGGGGAAGAGTTTATAAACATATGCCCGGAAAAGACAATGCTTTTTCATTAACCTTGTACCGTTCTGTCCTCAGGATTCGGCGTTCGGGTTCTCAGTTCAAAGGCGATGTTCCGGGCGGTGAGCGTCTTCTGCACCGTCCCTCATGGAGGAGTCGTGGGGGTGGCGGGCACCGAGGTCGCCGGCACCATCGTCACCCCGGTGGCAATGACCATGATGGACTGGTACGCCAGGGGGACAACGGGCGTATGGTCGTTGTTCACGAGCTGCACCGAGAGGGTATGCATGCCGGGCGGGATATCGGGGAAGGTGAAGCCGGTGGCAGCCACGTGCCCCCACGGGACACCCGGGCTGGTGGGGATGGCAGGTGTCCCGGGGACGAAGGGTACGGTTCCGATGTCCAGGTAATAGTGCACGTGCCCCTCCCCGGCCACGTTCGCCTGCCCCTGCTTCTCCACGATCCGGAAATTGTCCACCTGGACGGTGACCGGAACATCTCCCGCAGCGATCGTGGCTTCGTCCCGGGGTGAGAGGAAGGTGACCATCGGGACGGGCGGGGCGGTCACCGTGACCGTCACAGACCGGTACACGGGGGGTATTACCGGCGTCTGGTCGTTGTTCACGAGCTGCACGGTGAAGGTGTGCGTCCCGGGGGGAACATCAGTGAAGGTGTATTCTGTTCCTGCCACGTGGGCCCACCGGGTATCCGGTGCCGACGGGATTGCCGGCGATCCTGGCGTGGAAGGAACCGTTCCCGCGTCCAGGTAGACGTGGACATGCCCCTCGCCGGCCGCATTCGCCTGGCCCAGTTTATCCGCGATCCGGAAGTTGCCTGCTCGGAGGGTGACCGTGACATCCCCTGCCGGGACCGAGGCTCCCTCCTGAGGCGAGAGGATATTCAGGGTCGGGCCCGGTGAAGCGCAGCCAGCGAACGCTGCCAGCACCGCCAGCGCAAGGAGGAGGGCAGGGATCCTGAGACCCGTATCCATGGGAGGAAGGTAGGACGATCGTTCTCCATATACGTTCCTGTCATTTCCAGAAAGTGACCCGAACCCGGGGAATGCGCACCCCCGGCGTCCCCCAAGGGGGGAGCGGCCGGGCTGCCGGCAGGCCCCGGAAGGGTGAACCCGAGGGAGAGGTGGTTGTCCTGAAAAGGGGGAGGGGAACCCCCCATGAATCCCGGGCCGCGGGGGGCCGGTCATCCCCTCCTCTCCCGCTCGAGGGTCCGGTGGATAACCAGGCCTGATACCACCCAGGCAAGGGGAACGATCAGGATCACGAGGACGACAAGGGTGAACGAACCCGTCACCATGAAGTTGAAGATGCCGTGGAGGAGAACGGCAAAGAGGAAGCCGGCCGCCACAACGGCCCGCCCCCTGGCGGGGGGCATGAATTTCGCCCATCCCAGGGCCGCTCTCCAGCTGAGGGAGATGAGGGCATGAGCGGGAACCGAGAGGAATGCCCGCACCGCGGCAACGCCCAGTGCCAGCGGAACGGACGTGAGGGCCGATGTCCCCACGTACAGGACGTTTTCCAGCGTGGCAAACCCGAGGGCTGCGGCAACGGCGTAGATGATCCCGTCCATGGGCTCGTCAAATTCAGGGCTGTCATAGACAAAACCCCTCACGACCCCGAACTTGGCGAACTCCTCGATCAGGGGCCCGGCAGCCACGGTGAGCAGGAACGCGGGGACCACGTACGAGGCGAGCAGCTCCAGGAATGCTGCCGGGATCACGACGAGGCCTCCGAGGAGAAAGATGCGAATCACCGCGGCGGGGGGCTCCGGCTCGTACCGATCCTTCAGGTAGAAGTAGAACATCCAGAAGATGCCGGGCGCCACCGCCAGGGGAAGGATGAGGAGGGGATCCACGGGGAGATCTTTTCCCTTCAGGGGATAAAGCCGGCAGCAGCAGGCCTGGATCCGGTGGCAGGCCAGGACGGCCTGGCGCACGGGGGCAGCATCCCTCTTTCCTATCGCCAGAACAACACCATATCCCTCCCGGGTCAGGGAAGAGACAGGGGCCCGGTATCGATGCCGGCGATCCAGGTCAGCGTATCAATCCAGGGCTCAGCCCGCTATGGAAAGCCTCAGTTATCCCGATCCGCACCGGACCAGGACCTGGTGAGAAGAACGGCGAGGACGATGATGAGCAGGATCACGACGAGTGCCAGCACAGGGGTTCCATGGTCCAGGAGCAGCCTCCAGACCAGGTCGTATCCCAGGGCAAAGAAGAGGCTCTCCACCGAGGCGCCGATGCCGATGGCCAGGAGGATCTCTCCCGCGGTCAGATCCATCATCCACCCCACGAGAGGGGACCCGGTCCCCCCCGTGCCCTGGAAAGGGAGCATGACAAAGACCGCCAGGCCCGGTACCTTCCACCGGATAAGCCAGGGCCTTTTAAACAGGAACTCCTTCCCCCGGGCGAGAAACCTGCCGATCCAGGAACCGAGGAATGGGATGCGGAACGCGATATCCAGGTTCAGGATCATGAAGAGGCCGGTCACCAGGTCCAGTACCACCACCGAGGCTGCCATGAGGTACCAGGGAACCCCCAGCACGATCCCGAGCGGGATGATGGACTCCTTTCCGGAAGGGGGGATCATGTACGCGATCAGCAGGCCGCCAAGGACCAGAGCCTTCTCAGGCGGCAGTACGAGGAATGAGCCGGCAAACCAGGCGAATGCCAGGAGGAAGGGCAGCAGCAGCCGGACGAGCGGGATGCGGAGAATCGAGGTCCTTGTCTCTGGAAACCACTCCAGCTCACTCGGCACCGTCATGTCATAGGGAGGATGGAGCGGACCGGATCATAGCGTTTGCCATGCGGGGCCGGTCGCGGTACCGGGAAAACAACGGAACGCCCCGGCCGGGATTCGAACCCGGGTCAAAAGCTCCGCAGGCTTCTAGGATATCCACTACCCTACCGGGACAGGACGAACGCGGATTCCCGCGTGTACCCTTCCAGATCTGTCCTGATCGCTTAAAAACCCTAGCCCTCTTCCCCGTCTGGCTATTTCTTCGGCCGGAAGGTCCGGGAAGGGCACCGGCCCGCGTCCCGGCCGGCCTCCACCGGGCCGTGGAGCTGGCACTCGCCCTGGTCCTTTGCAGTCGGACGGAAGAAGAAGCACTCGCTGCAGGATGGCATACAGGGAAGAGGGCGGTGCCGGGATAAAAAGGATGGGGGGATCAGGTGGCGACCCGCATCTGGACGTCCACAGAGACCTGGTTTCCGGACAACTCGATGAAATAGTTCCCAGGTGACCGGACGGTCAGCCGCTTCTCAAAACCTACGTCATAGTCCCGGGCGAACCCATCCTCGGCCACGACCTGGGTGCTGCCCTGGGGTTTGACCTTGATCGTGAACCATGCATTGGGATCCGGGTAGGTGACCTTGACGGACTTCAGGCACAGATTGTACTCAGTGGGCTGGCACGTCACGTCCCGTACCGATGTGGTCCGGGTGATATTCACGGGCTTCACGGTGACGTCGATGAGGAGCGGCGGGTGATTCAGGGAGTATTCGAGGCCGGTGGTATTGCCTTTGAACGCGTATTCCTTGTGGTAGACCTCCACATAGGTCACCTGGTCGATGGTAGCGGGAGGCTCGGGAGTGATCGTGACGGTTTCAAACGTGACCTCCACCACCGTGCCCAGATCCGGCGTGGTGGGGACTGGGGTTCCCCCGGCCACAGTGGTCGCGTCCCAGAAGGGCTGGAAACCGGTACTGGTATTTGATCCGGAGGTCGGCCGCTGCCCGCAGCCGGCAGAAAGGAGGAGCAGGACGAGCAGGATCCCCGCAGATGCCGATATGAACGCACTCGCTCTCATTGAAGAGAGATTATGAACCCCCCCTATTTATCAATTCTCTCCTCGCGGATCCGCGTACACGGGGAGCAATACATATTACGATGCCAAATCAATGCTCTATCATCTGATGGACCCTACCTCCCTGATCCTGGCCGGCGGGATCGGTACCCGGCTCTGGCCCCTCTCCCGGCAGTTCTACCCCAAGCAGTTCCTGCAGCTGGACGGCAGGTCCCTCTTCCAGGAGACCTTCCGGCGAGCCTCTGCCCTCTCCGGCCCGGACCGGGTGCTTGTCGTGACCAACCACCTGCACCAGTACCTGGTCCGCAACCAGCTGGAGGAGATGGGATTCCGGATTCCCGGGGAGCACCTGCTCCAGGAACCGGAGGGAAAGAACACGCTCCCGGCCATCACCTGGGGGATGGACAGGGTGCGGGAGGAACAGGGAGAGGCCACGGTGGCCATTTTTCCCTCGGATCACCTCCTGGGGGACGGGGCCATCGGGGAGATCCGGCAGGCTGCCCCGCTGGCAGGGGAGTACCTGGTCACCTTCGGCATCCCACCCACCCGGCCCCACACGGGATACGGGTATATCCGGCCGGGGAAGGCCCTCTCGCTGGGGTCCAGAGTGGCGGCCTTCCGGGAGAAGCCCGACGGGCCGACGGCGGAACGGTACGTGAAGGAGGGATACCTCTGGAACTCCGGGATCTTTCTCCTCTCCACGAAGATCTTCTTCCGCGAGCTGGAGGCGCACCAGCCGGACCTTGCCCGGGCGTTCCGCGGGGGTCAGCCGGACTACGCTTCCCTCCCTGCCATCTCCATTGATTATGGCCTGCTGGAGAAGTCCACCCGGGTGGCAGTGGTTCCCCTCCATGCCCCCTGGAGCGACCTCGGGGACTTCCAGGCCATTGCAGATGCACAGCCGCAGGATGAGAAGGGGAATGCCGGTACCGCGGAGTTCATTGACGCCGAGAACACCTTTGTCCGTGCCCCGGGAAAGCACGTGGGGGTGATCGGGACCCGGGACCTGGTGGTGGTCGATACCCCGGATGCCCTGCTGGTATGCCAACGGGCCATGACCGGGAGGGTACGGGACCTGGTCCAGCGGTACGAGGCACGTGGCGATCCCATCACGCAGTTCCACACCCAGGTCCACCGGCCCTGGGGGTCCTACACCGTTCTCGAGGAGGGACCGGGATACAAGATCAAGCGGGTGACGGTGAACCCGGGGAAGAAGCTCTCCCTCCAGCTCCACCGGCAGAGGAGCGAACACTGGATCGTCGTGGCCGGTACCGCGGAGATAGATCTCGGGGATCGAATACTGACCCTCTCGGCGAACGAGAGCACGTTTGTCCCCGCCGGCACCCGGCACCGCCTGGCCAACCCCATGGAGACCCCGCTGGAAGTGATCGAGGTCCAGAGCGGCGGGTACCTGGGCGAGGATGACATCGTCCGTTTCGACGACGAATACGGCAGGTCGTAAAAGACGAAAAGGATAAAAATGTCGTTCCAGTCCGAATGAGGATACCTAGATGACGGGTGGTGATCGGTACGAAGGAGTCCGATTCATTGGGTGTCATCCAGGGGGAGGGAACGCCAGGTCACATTCCGGTTTACCAGGTAGTTCCAGATAAAACCGGCAAGGATTCCCAGCAGGTTGGCCACCAGGTAGTAGATCCCGAAGATCTCTTTCCCTATGAAGAGCACGGCCATGTTCACGACAAGGCCGCCGAGAGAAACCGCCTCGAATGAGAGGAACCGGTAGATTCTCCTTCCCATCCGGTGCCCGGACTCCCCTCCAAAGGTCCAGAAGTCATTCAGGAGGAAGTTGGTGATAATTGAGGTCTCGATGGCCACGGCACTGGAGTACAGGTAGTAGAGGCCTGCCCGCTCGGTGAGCGCCCAGAGGATCCCGGTGTTCACGACGATTCCCGAAAGCCCTACCAGGGCGAACCGTAGGATCTTCCGGAGTTCCCGCCAGGCAGGCCCCTCACGCCGGGAAAAGGCATGGGCCGAGATGTCCGCCACCTGGACAGCGTACGCGAGGATGGTGGTGAACGAGAGCTTGCTGGCCCCCTCCTTCCGGTTAGTGAAGGTATAGGGGATCTCCACTGCCCGCGTCCACCGGCCCTTGCCCAGCACCTCCATCAGGATCTTGTAGCCCCGGGGCTGCAGCGGCGCCCCCTCCACCACCTCCCTCCTGACCGCGAAGAACCCGCTCACCGGATCCGTGATTTCGGGGAAGAGGATCCGGCCCAGCGCCGTGGCACCCAGGGAAATGATCCGCCGGGAGAGGGGCCACTCCCCGATGCCGCCCCCGGCCGTGTAGCGGCTGCCGATGACCACGTCGGCTCCCTCATGGATCTTCCGGAAAAACTCCGGGATCAGGGTGGTGGGGTGAGAGAAGTCGGCGTCGATGACCTGGATAACCGCCCCCCGTGCGTTCCGGAATCCCTCCACCACCGACTGGGAGAGGCCGGGATCGGCAGACCGGACCACCAGCCGGACGTGGGGGAGTTCCCGCTCCAGATCCCTGACAAGGGGGATTGTCCGGTCCGGAGAACTGTCATCCACGACAAGGATCTCGCCCCGAATGCTGTGATCGGCCAGGGTGCGGCTCACCTCCCGGACGATGGCCCCGATGTTCTCCTCCTCCCGGTAGGTGGGGATGATGACGGTCAGGTCCGGGGGAGCGGTGTCGGGGCTCACGGGGGACCCCTCACCCGGAAGGGAGCAGGAAGAGGTCGGGCCCGTACTGGACAGCCTGGGCCATATCGGTGTGGGTTTCCAGCCACTGTACAACCGTTCCGGTGGGATCGGTAGACCAGATATCCAGAGTGACCACGTAGTAAATACGGTGACTCCCCGCAGACGCAGCGATATTCTCCAGCTCTCCGGTCGTGTATACCCCGTACAGGAGCGTTCCGTCCGTTTCATTCTGGTAATAGTACCCCAGAGGTTGCAGGATGTATCCCGGGAGCACCACCACCAGGTCGCCCGTTGACGTCTGCCCTGCCAGGTAGCCGGAGAATCCCCGCCAGTCAGTTTTCGGGGAGGTTGTGTAGTAGGAGGCAAAGAGCGGGAGAGAGGCCAGGAGGATCAGCAGCACAGCGGCGACGGCGAGGTACCGGATCCGGAGCCTCCTGCACAACGCCGGGAATGATGCGGCAACCCCCAGGAACAGGAACGGCTGCAGACAGATCAGGTAGCGGGGGTCCATGGGCATCCGGTAGGAGAGTACCACACTCACAAGGAGTGGCAGCACGAAGCCTGAAACGAGCAGGACCGCAAGGGCACGGTCACGGGAAGCGAACCATGCGACACCGACGATAAAGAACGCCAGCAGGACTATCGTGAGAAAGACGCTGTACCCCGGGATATCGTTGATACCGGAGGATATCCATACCAGGGTATCGGTGATCAGTTCGAGTCCCTGGACACCAAAGGTGGGTCCCCCCCCCGTCCGCTGGGAGAAGAGCTGGATCGTCGTGACGACGAGGGGCAGTGCCACGAGGAAGAAGACTCCGGTCGCTAGCAGCGGGGCCGCGGCTTCCTTCAGGTTCTTCGATATCACCCGAGCCCGGAACACGAAGGCCAGGAGGATCAGCACGCCCACCGGAACAAAGGCATAGAAGTGGGTCCAGAAGGCGAGAGCCGAGAAGGCTCCGAACGCGATCCAGTTACCGTACCCCCCCCTCCGGGTGGCCCGGAGGAAGAAGAGGAGGGCCAGGGAGAAGAAGAAGAGCATGGGTGCATAGGCGCGGGCCTCCTGGGAATAGAACACATGGAAGGGAGAGAAGGCGAGGAGGGTGACCGCGATGAGGGAGGAGGGGCGGTCCAGCACTTCCCGGGCTGCGAGGTACATGACCACCAGCGTCAGGGAGCCGAGGAGCGCCGGGAGGAACCGCAGCACCGCCTCGCTCTCCCCAAAGGAGATCATCAGGTGCTCCATCCAGTAGAAGAGCGGCGGATTGAACTCCCCGGCGGCGGAAGTTCCCCATATCTCCAGGAGGCTCTCCCTCGCGAAGGTCAGCGTGGATGCCTCGTCAAGCCAGAGGGAGTACTTCCCAAGGTTCAGGAACCGGAGCAGGAATCCCGCCAGCACCACCCCGAGGAGGATCTGGAGCAGCCGCCGGGTGCGAAGGAGCTCCCAGGCTTTACCGGGATCGCGGAGCAGGGCAGAGAGCGGAACTCTCTCCCCTGCCGGATCCGGATCGCAATCATAGATCCCCTTTTCCGGGACCTTCGCGGCCTTCGCCTTTCCCTTCTTCCCCATCGGTATCACTAGTGGTAGGAGAGGGGGCTATAAAAAGGGATGCGGAAGGAGGGAAGGTGGGATCGGAACCAGATCTCAAGCCATCGGAACCCCACGGCTTCCCGAAACCTGCAGTATCTCAAACCGTGTACGCGTTGATGACCCCGTGGTACACGTCCGCTGCCTGTTCCAGGGCCCGGACCGGGACCCGCTCGTCCACGCCGTGCAGGGTGGCGAGGTCCCCCGGCCCGTACTCCACCACCCGGAACCCTGCGGCCCGGAGATGCTTGGCATCGCTGGCCGCCCACTGGACGATGGGGCGCGGCTCCCCGCCGTGGACCCGCCGGATTTCGCGGGACAGAATCCCAACCAGGGCCACGTCAGGGGGGGTGAAGTTCGGCTCCGACCAGGCCAGCACCTCCACACCGGCCCTCCTGGCCCGGGCACGGAGGGATGCGAGCACCTGCTCCACGGAGGCCCCGAAGGGAATCCGGAGCTCCAGCTCCAGGCTGCACCGGGCCGCCACGACGTTGGCCTTCTCCCCGCCTTCGATCCGGCCGGGATTGAAGGTGATCCGCTGCAGCACCTCTTTGGGATCCGCAAGACCGAAGATCTCTCCCAGCACCTCCGCAGAGACCTCCACGGACTCCCTGAGCGCCTCCGGCGGCGGGTAGACCTTCTCGTGGGCTTCCTTCAGGTACTCCAGCAGGTCGAGGGCCTCCATCACCGCCGAGACGCCGACCCGGGGGTAGAGGGACCCGTGCCCGGGCTGGCCCCGGAACCGGAAGGCCAGCCGGAGGAGACCCTTCATGCCGATCACGGGGTTGAGCACCGGGGTGGGTTCCGCTACCAGGCAGTCGCAGGGCGGGATCAGGCCGGCATCCAGCACAGCCCGGATACCCAGTTCCCCGCCGGTCTCCTCGTCCGCCACAAAGGCCAGGCTGACCGGCAGCTCCCTGCCCTTCTCCACGACGTCGGTTACCGCTGCCAGGATGGCAGCGCAGCCGCCCTTCATGTCGCTCGAACCCCTCCCGTACAGCATCCCGTCCCGGATCTCGCCGCCGAAGGGATCCACCGACCAATCCCCTTCCCCCGCAGGGACCACGTCAAGGTGGCCGCAGAGAAGGAGGCCCGCCGCGGGGCCGGGGGAGACCAGGCTCTCCCGGCCCCCGGGCTTCCGGATCGTGTGGGACCCGATGCCGAGGGCGTCCAGGTGCTCCCGGATGTAGGAGGCCGCATCAGTGGTATCGCCGGGCGGGTTCACGCTCCGGATCCGCACCAGGTCAGCGCAGATCCGGGCAGGGTGTGAGGGAGGTGCCATGCGAAAGATCTCAGCAGGTCTTCGCGTACTCATCGAAGAGTCTGGCCAGGGATGCGTCCAGGTACAGGGTTTTTAAAAAATTCCGGTCAAAGAGCTCCTCGATGGCGTCGTAGAAGAAGCGGGCCGGGATCGGGGCATTGCTGTCGGGATCCAGCACGATCCGGAAGGATCGGTAGCCGGCCGGGTCCTCGGTATCATAGATGTCCCGCCACATCATGGGCAGGTCATTGTACCGATCCTCATCCCGGGTCTTCAGCCAGTTGATGAAGCCGGGGAACTTCGGGCGGTCCCCCTTCTGCTCCTCGTCAATGCGCCAGCGCAGATACTCCCGGGCCATCTCGTTCTTCACCGAGAGGAAGTTGAAGGCCATCGTGCCCAGGGTATAGTCCAGATGGGCGACGGCATCCATGAAGTAGAAGCGGAGTACCGGGTGAAAGGTTGAGGTGTCTTCGAGGATCAGGCTCTTGCCGTAGAGGTGACGGAGCACCTGGAAATATTCACTGATCTCCTGCATCACCACAGCATGGGGCTGGAGGGAGGAAAAACATTGCCGGGTGCGGGAAGGTTCCCTCCCCTACCGGTAGAAAGGCTCCCGGCGCCGCACCGCCTCGCAGAAGAGGGCCTCCAGCTCGGCTCCGGACTTCCCCCGGATATCCAGGTGATTGTCGCTGCGCAGCAGGCAGGGCTTCAGCTTGCCGTCGGAGGTGATCCGGAGCCGGTTGCAGAAGTCGAAGAACTCGGTGTTGTGGAGGGGCCGCACAACCTCCACCTCGGCCCCGTCCAGGCAGTACTTCTTCCGGTGGTGCATCCGGCGGGTGAGCACCTGGCGGGACCGGGACGCCAGATCCTCTTCCACCCGGTCGATGTCCCCGTGGGAGGAACAGCGGTTGAACTCCAGGAGCTCGATCAGCTGCAGGATCAGGTTCCGGTTCCCCCGGACATAGGCGAGGAAGTCCTCCACCTCGTCCTCGTTGATACCGGAGAGCAGTACCATGTTCAGCTTGATGGGGGTAAGCCCGGCCTCCTCGGCGGCCTGGATGCCGGCCAGCACGTCGCCCAGGAGATCGCTCCCCGTGATCTTCCGGTACCGGTCCCGCCGCAGGCTGTCCAGGCTCACGTTCACCCGGGAGAGTCCGGCCTCCTTCAGCCCGCGGGCCCGGTCGGCGAGGAGCGTCGCATTGGTGGTGAGGGAGCTCTCGATCCCCGGGGGCACCGCCGCAATGATCTCGGGGAGGTCCTCCCGGAGGAGGGGCTCCCCGCCCGTGAACTTCACGGACCGGATCCCGAACTTCCCGGCGACCCGGAGGATCTCAGCGATCTCGCCGGCGGTGAGTTCCTGCGCCGGTGCCTTTTCCCCCTCGGCATGGCAGTAGGTGCACCGGAGGTTGCAGCGCGCGGTGAGGGCGATCCGCAGGTTGGTGAACGGTCTCCCGTAGGTATCCGCTAGCACGGTTCCCTGCCCCCGAGAAAATGCCTGGCCACGATGTAGCACTCGCGGCTCCCCTTCCGGGTGGCCGAGGGGCGGAAGACCCGGACGGACCGGAAGTGCCGCCTCACCTCAGCCAGGAACTCCTCGAAGAGGTCCCCCTGGAAGGTCTTCACCACGAAATTGCCACCCCGGGTGAGGAGTGTCATGGCGAGGGCCAGGGCTTCCTCTCCCAGGGCGACGGCCCTCGCCTGGTCGTAGTCACGATGCCCCGAGAGCTTCGGGGCGGCGTCCGAGAGGACCACGGAAGCAGCCGGGAGGATCTCCCGGATCCGGTCCTGCGTCACCCGCTCGCTGAAGTCGCCCACGAGGAGGGTTGCCCCTTCCACGGGAGCCACGGGCTGCAGGTCCACCCCCACCACCGGCCCGCGGGTGAGCGTGGTGAGCACCTGGAGCCAGGAGCCGGGTGCCGCCCCCAGGTCCAGGACCGCGTCGCCTTCCCGGACCACGCGGTGGCGCTCCTGGATCTCCCGCAGCTTGTACGCGGCGCGGGACCGGTACCCCTCCTGCGCCGCGCGCCGGTGCAGGCGGTCACCCGCCCACCGGGGGTTCGGCACTACCGGACCACCGCCTCTCCACACCCCACGGGACCATACCCTCCCCTGTCCATATCATTTAAAATATGCTTATATAGATACTAATAGAGCTTGTTACGAGGTTGTTGATGTTCAAGGCTGCCATCGATGCGGACATCTTCAGGGAGGCGATTGATGCGATCGCGGCGCTGGTCACCGAGTGCCGGCTGCACGCGGACCAGAACGGGATCCGGACCCGTGCCGTGGATACCGCCAACGTGGCCATGGTCTCTATGGACCTGAAGAAGGACGCATTCAAGTCCTTTTCTGCCACCAAGGACGAACTGGGGATTGATATTGCAAAGATGAAGAACATCCTGGGCATGGTCAGCAAGGGGGACCTCATGAACATGGCGCTCCCCGAGGCGGGCCACAAGCTGGAGATGGCGTTCCAGAACTACAAATATTCCATCACCCTGCTGGACGTGAACACGATCCGGAAGGACCCCAACCCGCCCACCATCGAGCTCCCGGGAAAGATCGTGATCACGGGGGAAGCCCTGAACTCGGCCATCCGGGCTGCGTCGGTGGTTTCAGACAAGATCGCCCTTGGCATTGACCCCAAGGCCCAGAAGTTCTTCATGGTGGCTGAGGGCGACACCGACCATATCCGCCTGGAGCTTGGCAGGGATGAACTGGTCTCCCTCTCGCCCGTTGAGGCGCGCTCGCTCTTCTCCCTGGACTACCTGAAGGACATGGGAAAGGTGATGGCGAGGGCACCTCAGGTCGAGATCGCGCTCGGTATCGACCACCCGGTGAAATTCTCCTTCCCCATCGCGGAGGGTGCCGGGAGGGTGGAGTACCTGCTCGCGCCCCGCATCGAGGCTGAGTGATGCGGGGTCGCCTGGACCGGAAAGACCTTGCCAAATACCCTTTTCTGAAGGAAGCCCAGGAGTGGGTCTCCGGCCGGACCGGATCCCTCCCTGAGTTCTTTTCCAGCAACTACGGGCGCATTGCCGCCCGCCACGCCGTCGAGCGGATCCGGGAGGCCATGGAGGGAGGGCGTCCCCCCGCACCCGGCCCCGAACGGCTGGACCCTGACCGCGAGGTGTATGCGTACGCCATCGCACGGGTGCTCGTCTCCTGCACGAAGGACCGGCTGCTGATGGACCGCCTGAGCCGGTACGAGGCCGAACGCGCCGCCCGGTACCTGGCGGACGAACAGCCGGAGAAGCGTGCCCTCGTGGCCGAAGGGGTCGGGATGCCTGCTGAGGCCGGGGACCTCCCCGTCGTCCAGTACGTGGAGCTGGCCTCCCACCTGAAGGACGACCGCTGGCGCCTGGTGAACCGGGAGGTGGAGAAGGGGCACGTCGCCCTCGGCGACGGGGATCTCCCGGACCTGACAGCGGAGCGGATCCGGATCCTCCTCTTCTCCCAGCTCCCCCTCCCCGTGCCACCGGCCATCTGCGAGCTGCTCTCCCCCCTTGCGGCCGAGATCACGGCAGCCCAGCAGCAGTACCTGCTCCGCGAGTTCGGGTCCGTGGAGGAAGGCGCGTTCCCGCCGTGCATCCGGGTTCTCACGACGGCCATCACGTCGGGAGCCAACCTCTCCCACAGCGGCAGGTTTGCCCTCACCGCGTTCCTGCACAATATCGGCATGAACCCGCTGCAGATCATGGAGCTCTTTGCCCGTGCCCCGGACTTTGACGCGGGAAAAACCCAGTACCAGGTGGAGCACATCTCGGGGAGGAGCGGCACCGAGTACACCGCCCCCTCCTGCGCCACCATGCGGACCCATGGCATCTGCACGGGCAGGGACGGCCTCTGCACACAGGTGAGCCACCCGCTCAGCTACTACCGTGCACGGAAGAGAATGGGGAAGCAGGGGGATGGTTCAGCGGATCGCGCCCCGGATCAGCCAGCCGGCAGCGGCCATGGCGCCGATGAAGGCGAGAAGGGCCAGCAGGTAGGCAAAACCCGGGTTCCCCGGGAGCGCCAGGGGAAGCCCAATCAGGAGGATGATAAAGATGAGCAGGCTCGCAGCACCGGTGAGGATATCCAGTAGCCTCGGGTCCATCGTCTCGGTCCGCGATCCCGTGCCGGCTGCTGCCATACCATAGTGAGCTGCCATCCGAGCTGATATCCCTATCCCTTTTCCCCGCCCGCCCAGCGGTGCCTTCATCTGCCGGTACAGCCATCCCGGAGGTATGGAGCGGACGGAAGCTCTCTCGCTGCTCGCCCGGCACGTGAAGGGCGAATCCCTGCGGGCCCACTTCATCGCCACCGGCGCGGTGATGCGGGAGGCGGCGGTGCCACTGGGGGGGGACCCGGTCGAGTGGGAGGCCATCGGCATCCTGCATGACATCGACTTCGAGGAGGTGGAGGGGAGCATGGAGCGGCACGGCATCCGCGGGGCGGAGATCCTGGCTGCGGCTGGCGTGGACGAGGGCATCTGCACGGCCGTGAAACGGCACAACCACCACCTCTTCCACGGGCACGCGACACCCCTGGAAGTGGCCGTCCAGGCGGCCGACGCGGTATCGGGCCTTGTCATCGCCTGTGCCCTCGTGAAGGGCGGGGCGGTGACGCAGGTGACCGAAAAGACGGTAAAAAAGAAGTTCCGGGAGAAGGGGTTTGCGGCCGGCTGCGACCGGGAACGGATCCTGCCCGTGGAAGCGGTGATGCCCCTCCCCGAATTCTACGGCTGTGCCATCCGGGGGATCACCCGGGTGAAGGAGGAACTGGGGCTCCGGTAGGGAGAGGGCGAAAAAGAAAGGATGAGAACCATGGCATCGGAAGAAGAAAAACAGGAGGTGCTGAAGCGCCTCACGGATGCGGTTGCCCGGCTCCGGGAAGGAATGTCCCCGTCACTCGTGCCCGAAGTGGGAACCAACCTGGCGTACGCGGTGCCGGGGGCCAGGTCACCGGGAGATGTGGCGGCGGTGGAGGGACGGATCGTTCGGCTGAAGGGGAGGGTCCACCCGGTGGGGGAGGTGGCCTTTGGAGCGAGCGACCACATGGCGAGGGTCGTACTCACCGCCATGCGGTTCGATCCCCTGATCCGGGCGGCCGGCAACGTCCGGTTCTCGGAGGAGGCTATCGGGCAGCTGCAGGATCTTCTCCTGGAGGTCTGCGAGTTTGACCGGCGGACGGAACCACCGGGGGTATCCACCATGGACTGGGGGGTGGCCCACTGCTGCCGTGAGAGCGTCCCCGACGTGATCTCTGACCGGGGGGCGGTGGGGAAAGAGCCCATGATCCGGATCCTCGGGGAGGACCCGGAGACAGTGGCAAAGAGGATCATCCAGCTGGGGCAGAGACTGGCCAGGGACTGAGGAATCCTGAGGGATTCTGTCACCATCACCTGACGGTCTCCCGGAATCTTTGAGTACTGGTGAGACGCTCTCGGGGGTTCACCGCCCCCGCCGCGTGGGCAACCCCCGCCGGCGTTCCGGCAACCGGTGCTCCAAGGTATCTGACAGACCGACGTGGCGGTCCCCGGTTACACCGACGTGGACAGACTAACCTCACGGGAGCGCCCACGCGGCGGGGGGGACCAAGAGGATCCCCCCCTGGAGCGTCCCGGAAGTGCGAATCGAACCGGTAATTCCGTACGTTCCTATCCGTGAACGGAATGAACTTCGACGGGAGGGAGCTGTCGGCGGGATTCGGATTCCCCTGGGCGGATGAACGATTCCCCGCCCCTCCATAACCTTCTTAACCTCGCCCGGCGCATGAGTGATGCACAGACCTGTAAGGAACGGTGGGAATGGGAATCAAACCGTCATATATCAAGAGTATTGGCAAGGAACTCCTTGCCCGGCACCCGGAGAGGTTCGGCCGCGAGTTCGCCCAGAACAAGCAGGCCGTAGCGGAAGGAACGGTCATTGCGAGCAAGGGCGTCCGCAACCGGATCGCTGGTTACATTACAAGAAAGAATAATACGGGGAAGCATTCATAATCCCCTTCATGGTCAGGGTATTTGAAGGTGTCTTCCCCGCAATCGTCACTCCTTTTTCGAGGAACGATCCTTCCCGGCTGGACCTGGAAGGATTGCGGTCGAATGTCCGATGGCTTGTCTCCCAGGGGGTCCATGGCATCGTCCCCTGCGCTTCGACGGGCGAATCCGCCACCATGAGCCATACCGAGCACGAGA
>JAJRDA010000003.1 GCA_028678665.1 Methanomicrobiales archaeon
ATCAGGTCCGGGCTCATCGCCCCAACGCAGTCCACCACGCGGCAGCCGGTCAGGCTGGGGTGATACCCATCGAAAAACCGGGGGAGAGGATCCCCCTGGGATGTTAGAGTTTCTTGAGGGCCTGCACCAGCTTCCCGACCGTCTCCCGCGCGTCGCCGTAGAGCATCCGCGTGTTGTCCCGGTAGAACAGGTCGTTCTCGATCCCCGCAAAGCCCTTCCCCTGCCCGCGCTTGAGGACGATCACATTCTTTGCCTGTTCGACATCCAGGATTGGCATGCCGAAGAGCGGGCTGCCCTGCCGGTGCGCCGCCGGGTTCACGACATCGTTGGCCCCGATGACGAGGACGACGTCAGTGCCGGGGAACTCGGGGTTCACCTCGTCGCGGTCGAAGAGGTGGTCGTAGGCAACTCCTGCCTCGGCTAAAAGGACGTTCATGTGCCCGGGCATCCGCCCGGCAACCGGGTGGATCGCGAACTTCACCGAAACACCCCTCGCTCCGAGCAGGTCGGAGAGCTCCTTCACTTTCTGCTGGGCCTGGGCGACTGCCATGCCGTAGCCGGGGGCGATGATCACCCGGTCCGCGTAGGCGAGCAGGATTGCAACGTCGTCAACCTCGATCGCCTTCATGCTGCCCGATACCTGGGCCGCCTGCTCCTCCGTTGCGCCGAACGCCCCGAAGAAGACGTTTGCGAGCGAGCGGTTCATTGCCTTCGCCATGTGGAGAGTGAGCAGCGAGCCCGCCGCACCCACAATGATACCCGCGATGATCATCGCGTAGTTGGGGGTAGCAAACGAGAACCCGTCCAATGCAACGGCGAGACCGGTGAAAGCGTTGTACATCGAGATGACGACCGGCATATCGGCCCCGCCGATCGGGAGCGTCATGAGGAGCCCGAAGCCGAGAGCGAGTAGGAAAAAGAGGGGGAGCCACATGCTGACAGAAAGCGGTACCCAGGAGGGCTGCAGGACGACGAAGATCCCGGAAATGATGGCGAGGGCAAGGACCACCATGTTGACAGGCTGCTGGCCCGGGAAGGTCACCGGCCGCGATGGCATCCAGCCCTGCAGCTTCAGGAACGCAATGAGGCTCCCCGAGAACGAGACAGCCCCGATCAGGCCGCCGGCGACCGCAAGCGAGGCGGTGATGGCAGTGGTGGGGCCAAGAAGGGCGACGGCCGAGATCCCGGCTGCCGCGCCGCCCCCCATCCCGTTGTAGAATGCGACCATCTGGGGCATGTGGGTCATCGACACGCGCCTGGCCGCGATATAGCCGAAGCCGCCGCCGACCACGATCGCGATGGCGATCAGGGCGATGTTGGTGAGATTCGGGGTAAAGAACGTGACGAGCGTTGCGATGAGCATCGCGGCGCCGGCCCATACGATCCCGCTCCGGGCCGTGAGCGGGTGGCTCATCCGCTGGAGGGCGATGATGAACAAAAAGACCGTCGCCAGGTAGACGGGCTCGATGGCAAAGGAGAGGTCAGCCATGTCACGCCCCCTTTCCGGGCTTCTTTCCGCTGCGGTCGAACATCTGGAGGATCCGTTCCGTGACCACATACCCGCCGGTCACGTTCGCTGCCCCGAGCACAACGGCGATGAACCCGATCGCCTGCTCGAGAGGCGTCGTGGCAAGGCCGAGCGCCACCATCGCCCCCACGAGCACAATCCCATGGATGAAGTTCGAGCCGCTCATCAGGGGTGTGTGCAAAATGACGGGGACACGGCTGATGACCACGTAACCGGTGAATGCGGCGAGCATCGCGATGTAGAGAGCGATCCAGAAGGCCGTGATGTCGATCATGGCTTCCCTCCGCTGATGAGGTCACGCGTGGGTGCATGCCGGACCTCGCCTGCGTGGACAAGGAGGCTCGATGCCAGGATCTCGTCAGTGAACTCACGGGTGAGCGCCCCGTCCTTCCCGAGAAGGAGCGAGAGGAACGACTGGAGGTTCTTCGCGTACATCTGGCTTGCGTGATACGCGACCCGGGCCGGCAGGTTCTGCGGGCCTACGATTGTAACACCGTGCTCCTTCACGGTCTTTCCGCTCTGGGTCAGCTCGCAGTTGCCGCCCGACTCGGCAGCTAGATCGACGATGACGGCACCCGGACGCATCGTTGCCACGGTCTCTCTCGTGATAAGGATCGGCGCCTTCCGGCCGGGGATTGCGGCCGTCGTGATCACGATGTCGGCCCGTGCCACCGCGGCAGAGACCATCTGCTGTTCCTTCACCTTCTCTTCCGGCGTGAGCTCGCGGGCGTAACCGCCCTGGCCTTCCGCATTGATCTCCAGCTCGAGGAATTTCGCGCCGAGGCTCCGGACCTGTTCGCCCGCGGCACGCCGGACATCGTATGCCTCGACCATGGCGCCAAGGCGCCTCGCTGTCGCGATCGCCATGAGGCCGGCAACGCCCGCACCAAGGATGAGCACTGTGGCCGGCCGGATCGTGCCCGCAGCCGTGGTCAGCATCGGGAGGAACCTGGGGCAGTGGTTGGCACCGAGTATCGCTGCGGCGTACCCGCCGGCCGTTGCCTGGGAACTGAGCGCGTCCATGCTCTGGGCACGGGTGATCCGCGGGACCAGCTCGAGGGCAAAGGCGGTGACCCTGCGGTCACGCATCCGGGTCACGGTGGAGAGGTTGCTGGCCGGATTCATGAACCCGATGACGATCGTGCCCTCGGCGAGCATCTCCACATCGGCCATGGCCGGGGGCTGTACGCACAGCACGATGGCGGCACCCTGGAGCAGTTCGGCCCGGCCGGGCACGATCCTAGCACCGGCGGCAACATAGAGGTCGTCCGGGTAGAACGCTCCTCTCCCCGCATCATGCTCGACCCGGACCTCGTACCCCGACTTCGTGAGTTTCTGGACTACCTCTGGCACGCTCGCAACGCGCTGTTCACCGGGGGCCTGTTCCCTGACAACGGCGATCACGATACCCGTTGTTGTGTGTGCAACGGTGGGGGTGCTCATCCGTCCCTCCCTGCCTGGCCGGCATGTTCGATACGGAACAACATACCACTCCTCCCTTGATGGTAGCAATGTCTCCTTCTAGTTGTACCTGTACCCTTTTTACCTTACGCAACCGGACTCGCCACTTCGTGCCTGGATCGCATTAGAGAGTCACCGGACAATGCCCCTCTTCCCGTAGCCATGATCCGGGTGCCGGAAACGAAAACAACAGTCCCCCCTTTTCTCACGTCGATAGGCGTGCCGAGCGGGCATGCCGGCCCGCAGGCCCGGGATGGTGGACGGCGCGAAGGAGGAGGGGATCCGGTTCCGGACCATGATACCGGTAACGAAACGGTCAAATGAGCGGGATTTGAGGGAAGGGCGGACTCGATTGTCCCTGGATTTTGAATATTTTTTAATGAGTACCATCAACAGTAGAGTATGAAAAAAGATTTCTGGTCATCCATCCCAATCACCTTTTTATTCCGGCGGCTGACTCTGGAGGAGCACCATGCTGAGAGGAGTGAGTGATGTTGCAGCGACGTCGTTTGTCACCCTCTATTGTCATGCCATTGAGAGCCGTTCAGACAATCCCGTACTCTCTGACCCGAAATCTGTTGAGATCACGACCCAACTGAATAAAACGCTCTCCCTGTCCGGGCATCCGCTCGACAGGGCCCTTGTCTCCGGCACGTTGGATAAGAGGCTTGTTGTCCATATTGCTATCCGTGCAAAAAAATACGATGACTATGCACGGGATTTCTTACAGAGGTTTCCTGACGGCGTTGTTGTCAATATCGGCTGCGGGCTCGATTCACGGTTCCTGCGGATAGATGATGGACGCGTGGTCTATTATGATCTTGACCTGCCGGAGATCATAGAGATCAAAAAAGCCTTTTTCAACGAGACCGAGCGGTATCACCTTCTCGCCTCCTCAGTATTGGATTTTGACTGGATGGTTCCTGTCCTGCGGCACAAAGGGCCGTTCCTGTTCATGGCAGAAGGAGTATTCATGTACCTGGACGGGAAGGATGTCCAATCGCTGGTGCTGAAGATCCAGGAAAAGTTCCCGGGTTCCGAACTGGTGTGCGAAGTGGTGAATTCAGTCTGGCTCAGATACCCGTTAAAAAAATTACTGGATTACAAGATACAGCGACAGGTGCACCTGGGAAAGGATGCCACGTTCCGGTCCGGTATCCACGACGGTCGCGAGATGGAACAATGGCATACCGGCATACAGTTCCTCGACGAATGGAGTTACTTTGATTCCGAAGAAGAGAAACTGGGGTGGTTCAAAGTCCTGAGCCATATCGAACTCATCAGGAAGACCCAGTGGACTGTCCACTACCGGTTGAACTGATAGGACCCGGCGCTGGACTGAATATTGCCCGGATTGCCAGCAATGCATGATCCGGGAAAGGTCCGCGATGGGCCTGTGAAAACCCCTCATCAAGCGATACCCTCCCTGGCAACGAAACGTTTTTCTCATCCGGGTACCCAACAGGTTCCCATGGACCACACCGGTTCAGCAGTTCACAGTATCCGTTTCTCCTGGCCTGCCTGTGGTAAGCGGCCGCTCTTCTTTGTACATTAACCCATATTCTTGATCCGCCCCCTGTGCGGAACAGGACGCCTGCATCTGAACTCTCCCATCATCATTGGTATACCCTCATGATCCAGACAGAAAAGGAAGGAAAGGGGGTCTGGACCCCCCTGGAAGACGCCCGGCTGTATGATCTCATCGCAGCCCTGGGCGACCGGACCGAGCACCTGCGCCGTGTTCATGCCGCCGAGGTCCTTGGTTCCGCCAGCGACCCGAGAGCCGTTACCGCTCTCGTGAATGCCCTCAGGGATGAGCACCCGGACATCCGCAGGCTCTCGGCACGGGCGCTCCGGGAGATCGGCTCCATCCGCTCGGTGGAGCCCCTGATCGACCGCATGAGTGACCCGGAGGAGAAGTGGAAGACCCGCATCTGTGCGGCGGAAGCCCTGGGCCGCATCGGCACGTCGAGCGCCATCGACGGGCTGGTCGCACGCCTGCGAGACCCGTCCGAGAACCTGGAGACCCGTATCGCCGTCGCGACGATCCTGGGGAGGACGCGGAGCCCTGCAGCCGAAGGGGCGCTCAGGGAGTGCCTCCGGGACCCGGATCCCCGGGTTCGGAATGCGGCGGAGAAGGTGCTGGGGATGGAGGGGAGGGAGTGAAGGGAGACACGCTCTCCCACTCACTCACCAGGTCACATCCCGCAGCCGGCAATAACCTGCCGGAAAAGGAGAGAAGAAAGGGCTGTGATGCAGCCCATCGGGTTTACTTCTTTTCCATCATTTTTTCGAGGTAGTCACCGATGAAGGCACCGATGATGAAGATGATTACGAGGATGATGATTCCGATGAAGATGCCGATTGCGCCCATGAACCCGGTCGCAAGGCTGATGCCGCCGGGGGCCAGGAAATACGCGAGGAGCCCGAAGATGACGGCAAAGATGATACCGACAATCGCTCCCTGTTTGAGGAGCCCCATGAAGTCTTCCTTGCCCTTGCGAAGATAGCCGAACACGATACCGATGATGAGAATCAGCAGCTCAAACCACATACACAGACTCCTGATGCCAGGTGAGTTGCCCCACCCTCCCAAGTAACTTTCGAAATGACAGTGGGAAATCAGGAGGAGAAGGGGATGGAAACGTGATCCTCTCCGGGGGGTAAGGGGTGTTCATATCGCCTCTGTACCCACCCCTTCTCAGCAGAATCTTCCTTTCTGTTCACCGTCAAGGAAACGGAAGGATTTTAAAGAGAGGAATACCGTACAAGACGGGATTTCCTACTTCTTCTCCTCTATCTTCATTCCCTTATTGTCGATCTTCGTCTCCACCGCCACCTTCAGGCCCAGGTCCGCGATTGCCTTCTCCAGCTCCTTCCGGGACCGTTCCGTGACCACCGCGATCGTGGGGCCCACCGAGGACATGCCCACGAAGTCGAAGCCGGCTTCCCGGATCCTGGCCATGTACTGGTAGATACGGAAGCCGTGGTGCTCCACCTCGGCACGCTTGGAGCCCCGGAACTCGATCTCCCAGAAGATCTTCCCTGCCTTCTTCACGTCCCCCCGTTCCAGCGCCGGGATCAGATCCATCATGACCATGTGGCACTTCACCTCCCGGTCCATGTAGTCCAGGTTCCGGCCCCGGTTCATCAGGAGTTCGATCTCCCGGGTGCCCGCGGACGAGATGTCAGAGGTGGGGATGACAATGAAGACATTCTGACCCTCGGCAAAGGCATGTTTGTACACGAGCGCCAGGTCGTCCCCCATGATGGCCATGCCACCGTGAGTGGAGACTGCGGGGCCGACCCCGGTCTCGAACGCGAACGCGATCCTGCCATCGCCCGTCTCCTCCACAAAGTTATAGCCCATCAGGAGCCGGAGCTGGTCCTGGGTGAGGGGGGACCCCACCGCCCGGTTCATGGCATTCAGGGTCGCGATGGAGATCGTGGAGGTGGACCCCATCCCCACGTGATGGTACTGGTGGTCCCGGGCGGTGATGCGGAAACCTCCCTGGTAGCCGACGGCCTTCCGGAAGATTTCCACGTGGTGGCGGAGGACCGGTGCACGATCATAGGTGATCTCCACCTCCTTCGGGGTGCAGGTGACCTCAGCGGTACAGTACACCTGCACCGCGAATCCCACGCCCCCGCCTCCGGGCTTCCCCGGCGCGAACCGGTTCATGTCCAGCACCGTCAGGTGGATCCGGGCAGGAGCGGTGACCACCACCGTGCCCTTCACCGGCTTCAGGCTGTACTTCTGCTTCTCGAATCCCAGGGTATTCACCTGGTCTCCGGGCAGGAACGGCTGTAAGTCGTACTCCACGAGATCCAGGTCCCCGCCCCGTATCATCAGTTTCGGCATATGCTCTCACACCTTCGGACGGTCAAAGTAGATGTTCTTGCCCGCGGCCTTCAGCGGGATCCCGTACCCCACCTGGCACCCCTCCAGCCAGCCCAGCGAGAGGGCTGCGACACCGCAGGAGTACATCACCCGGTTGTCCACGTTGTGGATCTGGGCGGTCTTCACCGCCGAGCCGATGGCGATGCCCAGGTCCACCATCCGGACGGCACAGTTGGGGCCCCTCAGGGGGGCCTTCTCTGCGGGGGACGCAGGGACAAACTTCAGCATCCCCGCACACGTGGCAAAGCCGCAGGCGCCGCAGTCGATGCCGGCAGTGGGCTCCTTCCGGGCGCCCAGGAGCACGCATGCATCGCTCTGCTCCACGTTGGCGGCATCCCGGAGAAAGAAGACGATGCCACGCGCTTCCCCGATGCTCCTCATGGTCCTTGCCAGCAGAGGGAGGCCGTCCCGTTTCACCACACGGGTGAAGAGCACGTCTGTCCCCCGCGCCTTCGGGGCAGTCCTCGCTGAAAGCGCCATCAGGCCTGCCACCGTCTCCACGGCCGCAATCTCGTCGTTCATACCGTTCGCCCTGTGACACTTCCACGCTCTTGAGATATAACTCTTCCACTCCAACGCCAACGGCGATTCCACACCGGAATACCGGCATGCGGTGGGAACTCCACGGGACCCATCGGGAACCCCCCGAACGCAAATACTTATCCATTCCCGCGTGCACCACTCACCCGGGATAGACGATGGAGAAAAAAACCTTGACCACGAACCAGGGAGTTCCGGTTGCGGATAACCAGAACTCGCTCACTGCAGGGCAGCGTGGACCGGTCCTTCTTCAGGATATTCACCTCGTCGAAAAACTTGCGCATTTCGACCGGGAGAGAATTCCTGAGCGTGTGGTCCATGCCAAGGGTGCGGGTGCCCATGGATATTTCCAGGTTTACAGGAGCATGGCCCGCTACACGAAGGCAAAGTTCCTCCAGGACCCGAAAAAGAGAACACCGGTATTTGTACGGTTCTCCACGGTGGTGGGAGCACGGGGATCCGCGGATTCAGCACGCGATCCCCGGGGATTCGCGGTAAAATTCTACACAGAAGAGGGGAATTACGATCTCGTCGGGAATAATCTCCCGGTCTTCTTCATCCGGGACGCGATCAAGTTCCCCGACATGGTACATTCGTTCAAACCTGCACCGGAATCCAACGTCCCCACCAGCTCATCGGCCAACAGCCGGTTCTGGGACTTCATCTCCCTCACACCGGAGTCCACCCACATGATCACCTGGCTCTTCTCCGATCGGGGCACGGTGAAGTGTTACCGGAAGATGGAGGGGTTCGGGGTCAATACCTATATCTGGGTGAATGCAAAGGGCAAGGGCGTCTATGTCAAGTACCACTGGAAACCTGCGGCAGGAATTGAAACGATTGACCGCCACGAATCCACCCGTCTCGCGGGAGAGGATCCTGACATTGCCACAAGGGACCTCTATGACTGGATTGCATTGGGGAAGACGGTTGAGTTCGAGCTCAACGTCCAGCGGATGGAATTCGATGACGAGCGGAAGCTGGATTTTGATCCGCTCGATGCGACCAAGACATGGCCGGAGGACAGCTACCCGCTCATGCCGGTCGGTAAAATGATCCTTGACAGAAACCCGGAGAATTATTTTGCGGAGGTGGAGCAGGCCGCATTCTGCCCGGCATCCGTAGTTCCCGGGATCGAACCCTCCGCTGACAAGCTCCTGCAGGGCCGGTTGTTCTCGTACGCGGACACCCAGCGGCACCGGCTGGGGCCGAATTACCTCCAGATCGCCGTAAACCGGCCCAGGGTTGCGGTCCACAACAACCAGAGGGACGGGGCGATGCAGTCCGGCGTCGGGCACACGGGAACGGTCAATTATGAGCCCAATACTCTCGGGGGTGGTATGCCCCGCGAGTCCGGGGACAGGACATTTGAAGGCCGCCCGTTTGAAGGGGGAGAGGTCCGCCGGAAGATCGCTCTCGCGAACGACTTCCAGCAGGCAGGAGAACGGTACCGCTCCCTCTCGAAAAGAGACCAGGATCACCTGGTGGAAAACATCGTGGATCCGCTCAGTCATGCAAAGAAGGAGATCCAGAAACGGATGGTGGAGAACCTGAGAAAAGCGGATGCAGACCTCGGGAAGCGGGTGGCAAAGGGACTGAAGCTCTGATCGGGTCACCGGACTGCAGGTGAACAGACCGCGGTTCACCGGAGCGGGAGAAGGAAAGGCACCTCACTTTCACACCGGCCGGGAGGGCTTGATAAGCGGGGAACGGCAGGTACCCGTGTGGCAGTCGCGGCAGAGACCCTCCGGGCACTGGTGCGGGGGAGTGTCCATGACCTCTGCGTCCCCGGTCATGAACCGGCATTATCCCCACCGGGAAGACCTGCTGAGGGGAAGGCTGCACCGTGCCGCCGCCTCTTCAAGCTGCTCCTGCAGGGCTCCTGCCGGTTCGACTGCGCCTACTGCACGCTCCGGAACAGCCGCCGGGACCTCTCCCTAACACCGGAGGAGGCTGCAGGCCTCTTTCTCGGTATGCAGGCCCGAGGCGAGGCCGACGGCTTCTTCCTCTCTTCTGGAGTCGGTGAAGATACGGACAGGGTGATGCACGATCTCGTGGAGACCGGTGAGATCCTGCGCCGGCGGGGGTACACCGGCTACCTGCACCTGAAGATCCTGCCCGGGGCTGCACGGGCCGACATCGCGGATGCTGCCAGGGTGGCGGATCGTATCAGCATCAACCTGGAGGTGCCATCGGCAGGCCGCATGAGCGAGGTGGCGCAGGTGAAGGATTACCGGAGCGACCTCCTCACCCGCCTCTCCTGGATCCGGGAGGCCAGGCCCTTCGGCCACACGTCCCAGATGGTGCTGGGAGCTGCGGGGGAGACGGACCGTGAGGTGTACCGGCGCATCGCCTGGCTCTACGGCAGGATGCAGGTCTCCCGGGTGTACTACGTCCCCTTCCGGCCACTGGCCGGTACGCCGATGGAATCCTATCCCCCAGCACCGGTCTGGAGGGCGTGGCGGTGGTACCAGCTGGATACCCTCGTGCGAACCTACCGGCTCGGCCCTGCCGACCTGGAGACCCTCTTTGACGGCGGGGGGATGCTCACGAACCGTGACCCCAAGGAGGTGCTGGCTGAGCAGCACGGACCGGTGGACCTCCTCACGGCGCACCGGACCGACCTCCTCCGTGTGCCCGGCATCGGCCCGCGGACGGCGGAGAAGCTCGTGGCAGCGAGGATCCGTGGCGGGATCCGGGATCTCAGGGACTGTGCGGCCTGCGGCGTGAACCTCCGCCGGGCGGGACCCCACCTGGCCCTGGGTGGGAGATCACCGGCCCAGCGGCCCCTCTCGGATTTCGTGAGGTAGACCGGATCACTTCCGGAAGGTCACGCCATCGAATGACGCCACCAGCCGGTCCCCGGCCTTTACCATGACCCGGTACAGGGCGGTGTGCTCCGTCTCGCCCAGGAACTCGGCCACCGCTTCCAGGGGACCGGTGGCAGGGACCATGAAGGTGATGTACACTGACGTGGCCACCTGCATCTCCTCCTGGTTCGCAGCAATGGCGAAAGCCTGGTCCGCGAGGGAAAAGATGGCGCCACCGTGGATCACGCCGTGGGGGTTCTCCTTCCCCTCCGGGTTCATCGTGACCCGGGCTCCCCGGGGCCAGACTTCGGTGATCTCCATGCCCAGCAGGTGGGCATAGGGGCTCCCGTTGAAGGCCTCCACCCGCTCCCGCACCCGCCGGGTGAAATCATCCCCTCCTGTGTGGTGCAGGTCGTTCATCCGCCACCGTCCGTCAGCGGTACTCCTGCCGCGAATACTGGTATTTCGAGGATTCCCCGCCATGGTATACGATGTACAGCCACCGGTAGATGGAGCGGAGCGTCCCGAACTGCTGGTAGCGCCGCATGGAGAATCCCACCTTCAGCGCGGGATCCAGCACCACCTGTCCCAGATTCTTCATCCGGAGCGCGATCTCCAGGTCGTCCCCGGCGTCGATGGTCCGGTACATGCCGGCCGTGAGGAAAGCCTCGCGATCAAACGCGGTGTTGCATCCCAGGGTGTAGTAGAGGGTGCGGGTCCAGTACCCGACACGGGAGAATGCATTGGCGAGAGCAAGGGCCAGGTGGTTCCGGATGCCTCCCTCCCGGGGGTAGACCGTCCCGTACAGCTGAACCGGGCGGTACCGCTCGAAATCAGAGAGTATCCGCTCCAGCCAGTCCGGCGGGACCACGCAGTCCGCATCGGTGGTGGCCACGATCTTCCCCCGGGCCTGCTGGATGCCATCGTTCCGGGCGCCCCCGACCTTGGCAGAGATCTGGATGAACACGAGGTCAGCGAGGGGTGCCGCCAGCTCCCGGGTCCGGTCCCGGGAGTTCCCGTCCACGACGATCAGCTCGTACTGATCCCGCGGGATTGTCTGGTGGTTCAGGGATTCCAGACAGGCGACGATGTTTGCCTCTTCGTTGTAGGCGGGGATGACGACGGAGATCATGGGACGGACAGCTCCCTGTACAGCTCAGCGTGGCGCTTCGCGATAAGCCTGATGTCGAAGGGTTCGGTGGCTGCCCGGGCTTTCTCGCCGGAGAGGCGCCACCGGTCCCGGGTCTGGACCAGCTGCTGCGCATCGTCAAGGCCGTCGAAGAACGCGATGGTGTCGCCGAAGATCTCCCGGAACTCGGGGATCCCCCGGGCGAGAACGGGGAGGCCGCTCGCGAGCGCCTCCAGGATAACGAGGCCGAAGGTCTCGGCATGGGAGGGCATGAAGAAGAGGTCGGCCCCGCTGTAGGCCTCCATGATGTCCGGGATGAAACCGGTGAAGATCACATTCTCGTGGGTCTTTCGCTTCTCCCGCCGGATCCGGAAGTAGTCCTTGGAGAGGGGGCCGTAGGGGAACCCCCCGACCCATACCCAGATCAGGTCCGGGACCCGTCCGGCCAGGTCCAGGAAGTCGTAGATACCCTTCCGGGGGGTCTGCTGGGCCACCGTGAGCACCACCGTTTCGTCATCGTCCACGCCGAGGGCAGCCCGGAACGCTCGCCGTTTTGGTTCGGATCGCTGGAAGAAGGCCCGGTCCACGCCGTTCGGGATCATGGTGGTGGGTACGCCGGGGAGCATGGCCCGCACGTCCCGGTCGCAGGGGTCCGATACGGTGATGATGTGGTCAAAACCCCTGTAGATGGGGGGGTAGAGCCGGTTCACGAGACCGCTGGACGCAATGTTGCCGACGTTGGTGTGGGGGGTAGAGTGGGCAGTGAGGAGCCGGATCCCCTTCGTGTAGGTGCGGTACAGGAGGGCCAGGGGGCCGAAGGTGTGGAAATGGGCCACGTCCACGTCCCGCCGGGGAGAGTTCCAGGAGGCCTGGATGTCGCCGCCGGGCAGGTTCCGGTAGACCATCTTCGCGGCGGTGGCACAGCCGATGTACTTGAAGACCAGGAAGTCCTCGACCACGAAGTTCACGCGCATGGGACCGTCTCCGCAAAGTCCATGGCGGCCCGGATGCAGGCGTCCATGTTCAGGTACTCGAACCGGGCGAACCGGCCCAGGAGGTCGATCCCCCGGGCTTCCACGTGGTCCCTCACCACCCGGATATTCCGCAGGTAGTCCAGGTCATAGATCACGTAGGCGAAGGGCTCCCGTTCCACCCGCGAATACACCACCGCGTCGGGGGAGGGGAGGATCCCCATCCGGCAGAGCCCCGAGACGACATGGCCCACGAGGGCGGAGTCCGTCATCGATGCGACGGCATCCCCCTCGCGGTACGTGATCTCGGCGAGGAGAGAGGCGTGCCCTTCCGGGGCCACCGCATCGCTGTAGCTGGACGGGAACGAGATCCGGTTGAACTGGCCCAGGTCCTTCTCCGGGATGTACATCCAGGAGATCGGTGGGACCGTGCCCCTGATGCCCAGGGAGACCGAGAAGAGGGAGTTGTATTTCAGGTTCCTGCAGGCGTCCCGGACCGGGACCGGGACGTCCGCCAGGCAGGGGAGGAGCGCCTGGAGCGGGATCGTGGAGATCACCCGGTCTGCCCGGACGGTCTCCCTGCTGTCAGAGACAAGGTACCCCTTCCCTTCGCGCTCAACGGACCGGACGGGAAAGCCCGTGCGGATAAACTCCTCAACAGGTGCCGCGATGGCGCAGACCATCGCCTCGATACCGCCCCTGGCCGGGTACGAGAAGACCGCCTGGTGCGTGTACCCCACCGTCGGGATCCCGATGGCGGCCCGGATCACGTCCTCCACCGGCGGCCGTGGGATCCTCCCCTCCACCCAGTGGGTGGACATCTCCTCCAGGGGATACTTCCAGATCTTCTCATTGTACGGGACCAGGTAGCAGTCAGCAATCCCCCTGCCGAAGGTCTGATCGATCCATTCCCGGAAATTGGCGGGAGGGTGAACGGTACCCTTCTCATGGGCGATCAGCGCCTGGATGAAGCCGTGGATGCAGGTATAAAGGTCCTCTTTCGGCAGGGCATACAGGCCGTTTTCGAACGGGTACGGGACCTCCCTTCCCTTATAAAAGACGACGGTGTTCCGTTCCCGCACCACCCGGTTCTCTCCCAGCACCTCCTGCATGAAGGCCAGGGCGCCTTTGTCGCGGGAGAAGATGATGTGGGAACCACCGCGGTCGAAGGTGAAGCCCTGCTCGGTGCGGGACCGGCACAGGCCTCCGATCTGCCCTTCCCGCTCCAGCACCACCACATCGTGCCCCTTCTCATGGAGGAGCCGGGCTATGGTGACACCGGAGAGACCGCCACCCAGGACTGCCCACTTCACGCCTCTCCTATAGGACCCGGCTCCATATATGGGTGATGCCGTGCCACAGGAGGGCCGGCAGGTATTTATTCCCAAAGAAATTATCAAGTATACTGTAGATGATAACAATACAGGAAATCTTCTCGCATCTCCTCGATGACCTGGGGGAAGAGATCCTGCGGGCCGAGCTGGAGGGGATCGGGCGCAAGCACCGGGGGATCCGTGCCCGGCAGCGGAAGACCGGGCGGGTGGGCCGCTGCGCACGGGAGATCCTGGTCTTTTCGGGCGGGACCGGTGAGCCCCCCGCACGCCAGGTCGCCCGGAGGGCGCTGGAACGGAACCTCTCCCAGGCCTCGGTCTATCGGCTGGTGGGGGAGCTGAACCGCCGGGGGAACCCGGTCCGGGGAGCGGTGGTCCTCCGCGAGATGAAACGGATCCGGGAAGGGATTGTGTAATCTAGACATGAGCGGAGCGTGCCACAGCATCGGATTGTCTCAGGAAAGGCAGGATCAGATTATCCTCACGGGGGAGGGATCGGGAGGAGGCTCTGCCCCCTCCCGTCACCCACCCCCGATGAGGATAGACGGACGTGTCGGTGAAGTCCGAGACGATGGGACCGTAGGGAACCCATACACCCACTATTTTTGAAAAGAAAGGGTTGTTTCCTGATGAAAAAATTGAGAAGAAGAATTCATCTCGGCTGGATGAACCAGCCGGTCAGGGTCTCGTCCAGGATCTTCTTCTCCGTGGGCCGGGTGGCCAGGCTCACCGCCACCATGGCGAAGGCCGAGATGACCAGAGCGTAGAAGGAGAAGTGAATCGGGTAGGTGAGGATCTTGAAGAAGGAGAGGCCGCCGACCACGACCGCCGAGCCAAGGCCGCAGGCCATGGCAGCAAGGGCCCCCTCGCGGGTAGCCCGGCGCCAGTACATGCCGGCGAGAAGCGGCACGGCAAAGGTGGCCAGCATGATGCCGATCCCGAGCCAGATCAGGAAGGCCAGGTAATCGGGCGGCTTCACGGCCAGGAAGACGGTGAGGATCCCGGCACCGATGGTGGTGGCCTGGGAGACACGGAGGACCGTTTTGTCATCGGCCCCCGGCCGGAGCACGTTCCGGTAGACATCCCACCCGAACATGGAGCCGATGGTTTAACTCGATCGATCCGGCACCTGGGCTGAGTGAGGGCGGAGCGTCGGTGACGGGATCGACCTTTCAGGAGATGGACAGGCCCGAGGCTGGAAGAAGGTGCACGGAGAGGCCGGTTCTCACCCGGCGTCTGGTCATTCTGCCGAACAGGAGATAGGAAGGGGAAAGGAGGAGCGTGCAGAGGAAAAAAGGGATATCACGCGGCCTGCTCGATCTCGTGCAGGATCTCGGCGATGTCGTACAGGCACCGCTCATCGAACCGGATGCTGTTGATCTCGTCCCGGGTGACCCGCCCGTTCACCCAGAGGGGGATGGAGAGGAAATTGAAGAGGTTCTTGTAGAACGAAAGCCAGTAGAGCTGCTCCTGGTCGGTATGATCAGGAAGGTTGTCCAGGTCCAGGGTCCGTACGTCGTATCCGAGATCTCCGACCTTCTCCTTGGCATACTCCCGTGCCCTGACCAGCCGGTCCAGCATCTCCTGGATATCCGACACACCGTCCACGTTGAGGAGTTCTTCCACCTCGTAGGGGAACATCCTCCCGTTATTCCATGATGTCTCACTCATACCATCACCTGACAGCCTGGGATTGGAATCCACGACCAGTCATGGACCCGGTGTGAAATAACCATGGTGAGCGTTCAGGCTGTTCCGGAAGAGACGGGACCCTCCCGCCTGCTCCAAAATCGTCCAGAACCGTACAGATTCCGAAAAAAACGATGATTTGAAGGATTCAGATTTCTCCAGGTCCGGGAGAAAACGCTGCGAGAATAGGCCCCGGAACGCAGGGTTTCTCCGCATCAACCCCTGCAGTGAATGCGGGTACGCGGGGGTATCCCCACCGCAACAGATGCAGGCGGGGACCTGCCGCTACCCCCGGCCGGCCTGCAGGGAGCGGAGTGTGGACAGGCAATTACTAATTTTCCGATGGAAAAGAAGAGGTTATTTTGTGGGCTGGACCGTCTTTGCCCCACGGAGCATTGTGATCTTCCCGGTCCGGATCAGCTCCTTCACCCCGAACTGGCGGAGGAGCTTCTCCAGCGCATCGATCTTCCCGGGGTCACCTGCCACCTGGAGCACCACGGTCTTTGCACCCACGTCCACGATCTGCGCGCGGAAGATGGAGGCGATCTGCATCACCTCCGAGCGGGAGGAGCCGGGTTCCGCGTTCACCTTGATGAGGGCCAGCTCCCGATCCACGATCTCGCTCTCCGTGATATCGGAGACCTTGATGACATCGATCAGCTTGTTCAGCTGCTTCATCACCTGTTCGACCTGTGCGTCGTCGCCGATAACGACGATGGTCATCCGGCTCATGCCGGGGAGCTCACTCGTTCCCACGGCCAGCGACTCGATGTTGAATCCCCGCCTGGCAAAGAGCCCGGAGACCCGGGTGAGGACGCCCGCCCGGTTCTCCACAAGGACGGAAAGGGTATGGGCCTTCATGCGGCCTTCCTCCCGGGCCTGAAGGTGACATCGCCCTCTTCCGCGGCTGCCAGCTCCAGTTCCCGCTCCGGCACGACGTGCCCACCGATCATCTCGTTGATGGCGGCCCCCGCCGGCACCATGGGGAAGACGTTCTCCTCCCGCTCGATGCGGACGTCCAGGAGGAAGGGGCCGTCGGTTTCAATCATCGTGCGGAGGGCCGAGGGGACCTCCTCGCACTGCTCCACCCGGATCCCGTCAATGCCGTAGGCCTTCGCAATGCCCACGAAGTCGACGGGGGGAAGTTCCGTGTAGGAGTACCGGTGGTCGTAGAAGAGCTCCTGCCACTGCCGCACCATGCCCAGGAACATGTTGTTCAGGATCACGACCTTCACCGGGATATTATTGGCAGCCACCGTCCCCAGTTCCTGGATGTTCATCTGGAAAGAGCCGTCACCGGCGATGTCCACCACGGTCTCGTCCGGCCGGGCGAAGTGGGCCCCGATGGCGGCAGGGAACCCGTAGCCCATCGTGCCGAGACCGCCGGACGAGAGCCAGGACCGGGGTTTCCGGAAGCAGTACCACTGGGCGGTCCACATCTGGTTCTGCCCCACCTCGGAGACGATGATCCCCTCGCCCTTCAGCAGGTTCGAGAGCTCCTGGATGACGTACTGCGGGCGGAGGCACCCGTCGCTCTTGTAGGAGAGCGGGTGCTTGCGCATCCATGCCCGGATCCGGGTGAGCCATTGCTTCCGGTCATCGCGCTTTTTCAGCCGGTTGAGCATCACCTGCAGCACCGACCGCACGTCGCCGACAATCGGGACATCCACCTTCTTGTTCTTCCCGATCTCGGCCGGGTCGATGTCCACGTGGATGATCTGCGCGTGGGGGGCAAAGGTCGGGAGCTTTCCCGTGACGCGGTCGTCAAACCTGACACCCAGGGCAATGAGCAGGTCGCTCTCGGTCACGGCATAGTTGGCGTAAACGGTCCCGTGCATGCCCAGCATCCCCAGGTTCAGGGGGTGGTCGCAGGGAATGGAACCCAGTCCCATCAGCGTGGTCGTGACCGGGCAGAGCAGGCGCTCGGCGAGCTGGACCATCTCTCCCGATGCCTCGGAAGTGATAATCCCCCCGCCGGCATAGATCACCGGCCGTTCCGCCTTCTCGATCAGCTCGATGGCCTTGTCGATCTGCCGCGTGTGTCCTTTCAGGGTGGGCTGGTAGCCACGGAGATGCACCTTCTCAGGAAGGGGGGGCACCTCTTCGATCTGGCCGGCGGTGACGTCCTTGGGCAGGTCGACGAGCACGGGGCCCGGCCTCCCGGTACGGGCGATGAAGAACGCCTCCTGGACCACCCGGTCCACGTCCACCGTCCGCTTGACGAGATAGCTGTGCTTGGTGATGGGCAGGGTGATGCCCGTGATATCCGCTTCCTGGAAGGCATCGTTGCCCAGGAGACTGGTGGGTACCTGGCCGGTGAGGGCCACCATCGGGACCGAGTCCATGTAGGCGGTGGCGATGCCTGTCACCAGGTTGCAGGCGCCGGGGCCTGAGGTGGCCATGCAGACGCCCACGCGGCCGCTGGCCCGGGCGTACCCGTCCGCCGCGTGGGCGGCCGCCTGCTCGTGGCGTACGAGGATGTGCCGGATCGGGGAATCGTAGAGTTCGTCGTAGACTGGCAGGATCACTCCGCCGGGGTAGCCGAAGATGGTGTCGACTCCCTCCCGCTGGAGCCCCTCAACGAGTATCTTTGCTCCGGTCTTCATTCTCCTCACCCAGCAGCCGGTTCATGCCCGCAATGACTGCTTCGACGCTGGCCATGATGATGTCGGTGCGGGCTCCGCGAGACGTAAGTATCTTTCCGTCCTTACTTAACCTTACCGTAACCTCGACGAGGGCGTCCGTCCCGCCCCGGATGGCGTCCACGTGGTACTCCTCCAGGCGGATGTCCCCGGCCGCGGCAACGGTGCGGCGGAGCGCCTCGACCGCGGCATCGACAGGACCGTTTCCCGTCGATGCACCGGTGACATCCTTCCCGTTCACGACCAGGGTCACCGACGCGGTGGGCACCACGTGGCTCCCCGAGACCACCGTGAACTGCTTGAGAGAGAGGGCAGGGGTGAATGCGAGACCCAGCACCGCCTCGGCGATGGCCATGAGATCGGCATCGGTGACGCGTTTCCCCTGGTCGCCCAGGGCTTTGATTCGTGCCACGATCTCCCTGAGCTGTTTCTCGTCAGCGGTGTAGTGCATCTCGTCCAGGGCTGCCTGGACGGACGCGGAGCCGGAGTGCTTGCCCAGCACGATCCGCCGGCGGCGGCCCACGAGATCCGGCGTGATGGGCTCGTAGGTCCGGGAGTCCCGGAGGATCCCGTGGGCATGGATCCCGCTCTCGTGGGTGAAGGCCATCTCGCCCACGATGGCCTTATTGGTAGGCAGGGGGACGCCGGTGAGCCGGGATACCAGCGTGGAAAGGTGGTAGAGCTCCTGGGTACGGATGCCGGTCCGGTACCCGTACAGCACCTCCAGTGCCATGACCAGCTCCTCAAACGCGGTGTTCCCGGCCCGCTCCCCCAGGCCGTTCACCGTGGTATGGGCGCAGGTGGCCCCTGCCTTCAGGGCAGCGAGCGTGTTGGCCATCCCCACCCCCAGGTCGTCATGGCAGTGGATGGAGAGCGGGGCCAGGGCCGCGAGCGGTGGCATCATCTCTACCGTCCGTTCAGGGGTCAGGATCCCCACCGTATCGCAGAAGCAGAGCCGGTCCGCTCCCCGACGGACGCCCTCGGCAAAGATCTCCCGGAGGAACGCCTGGTCCGCCCGGGAGGCATCCTCGCCGGAGAGCTCCACGATGAGCCCCCGCTCCTTCGCGTGCTCCACCGCGCTCCACGCCATCTGGCATACCTGGTCCCTGCTCTTCCGGAGCTTCTTCTGGATGTGGAGATCGCTCACCGGGACGACCAGGTGGACCGAATCAACCCCGCAGTCCGCGGCCTGGTCGATGTCCTCCCGGAGGGCACGGACATACGTGCAGATCTCGGCGGAGAGCCCTGCACCTGCAATGAGGCGGATGGCCTCCCGTTCTCCCTCCGACGCGGCCACTGAACCGGCCTCGACGACGTGGACACCCACATCGGCAAGTTTCGTGGCGATCTCGAGCTTTCCGGACGGCGTGAGCGAGACACCCGGTGTCTGTTCGCCGTCACGCAGGGTGGTGTCAAAAAAGCGGATTCCTTCAGCGAATAAAACAATCCCTCATGGTGTGCACCGGAAAGTAGTGGTGGAAGATCGTATTTAAAGATTGAGGAACGGCATGTCCCGTTTGGATCTCCATCGTTTGGAGGGATAAGAGATCCTGAGAATGCGCTGATCCCGGTTGCGGAGAAAAAGGGGGTTCAGGGGGCCGGTGCCGGGGCGGGACCGGCACTGTCATAGAGCAGGGTGGTGTAGCGTGCACCGAACAGTGCCAGGGGAACACCGAGGAACATCTGGATGAGCCACCCGATCAGGGGAATCATGCCGATGATGGCCAGGATGAAGGCGAGGACCATGACAACGATGATAAAGATGATGAGTGCCAGGAGGTAGCTGCCCCAGCCGATCTTCCCGATGTGAGCCAGGATCGCACTGATGTTGAAGGCCTCACCGAATTTATCCGTGCGGGCAAACCGCACTTCCGCAATCACGAGGATAAGTATCGTGAGGATAAGCACGATGATGGCAAGGAGAATCCCTCCGGCAATGCCAGCCCACATGCCCGCACTCAGGGAGCCTTCAGCTACCGCCGTGATGATGGCAGTCCCTACGGTCAGGAAGAAGATGGCAAGGAACGGGATAAGGTAGATCAGACAGATGATCAGGAGTTTGATCCCGTCAACCAGGAGCTTCACCCAGTCAGTGAGCTCCGGGGCAGGCTTGATACCCCGGTAGACCTGCATCTGGTAACCAATCATGAGCGGGAAGAGGATACTGCAGACAAGAAGCAGGATCCAGCGGACCCATTTCCCCCAGACAGCCTCGACCGCGTACTCGTAGGAATCACCCAGCGCTTTACCTATATCCATAGAATCACCGTACCGGTGTCTTCTTTTCCTTATATATATACCTATCTCTCAAAGTCTTCGATATAACGGTTTTTTATGAAAAAAACCTCTCTCCCATCATTTGCGATTTTCTTTTTCCGGCAGAAATTTTGCGAACCTCGCAGGGATGGCATGGGGGGACCCTCCATGCCCTGGATGGCTCCCATGGAAGGCAGCGGCAACAGCGGGTGGGAATGCCCCCCGGGGTGGTTTCGGAGGTTCTCGCTGCCATGTCCCGGGGATACTCAGGGAAGATGGAGATACCCATCCAGTCGAGTGGAAAGAGCCGGGAGGCAGATCCGGATGGGGGAGACACGGGTCAGTGGGAGAAAATTATACGAGATCGTGGAGAAGAGGTAGAGAAGAGATGAGAGGGATGGTGGCGATGCTCCGGTCGTTCCTGGTGTTCGTTCTGATACTCTCCATTCTGGTCGCGGGATGTGCTGGCAACCAGGAGGCGGTCACCGTCAGGACCGGCGAAGTGTTCACCATCGGCATCGGCCAGAGCGCCCGGATCGCGGGGGAAGACATGGTGATCACGTTCGAGGAAGTCATCGGCGACAGCCGCTGTCCCAGGGAGGTGGTCTGTGTCTGGGCTGGTGTGGCTGCGAGTCGTGTCAGGATTATCCACCTGGGCACCCCCTCCTCCCTGGTGCTGAATCAGCCGGGACTTTCAGAGGACGCACAGGAAACTTTTGGTGACTATACGCTCACCTTCAACCTGAATCCCTATCCAAGGGCGGGCGAGGAGATACCGCCGGACGAGTACCGACTGACCCTGAGTATCACCAGATAGTTCCCCTGGCCGCGTACCTCTCATCCGGAAGAAAAAAGGAAGATCAGGAGATCTGTGGTCCAGGGGTGTCCGGAACCGCTTCGACCCCGGCTGGCGGTATCCCCAGTTCGTAGACCAGCGTCTGGAACCGGGCACCAAAGATCATCACCGGGACGTACAGGAAGAGCGCCACAACCAGCACCGGTATGATCAGCAGGAGGAGGTAGACCGCGTATTTTCCTGACATGAGCCAGACCAGGCTTCCAGGGGGGAACCGGTTGAAGAGGGAGAAGGGTGAGAACGCCACCTGGCCTCCCGGCCAGATATGACACCACCGACCCGCAGGGCGATGATGTACGGTCCCCATCCGATGGTCCGGATAGGGGCCAGGACGTTCCCGATCTGGAAAGCATCCCCTGCCCTCCCGCTCTGTGCCCCCAAACGATGGCGATATACAGGAGCACTGCCGCAACGATGAAGAGAATGACCGCGGCGAGGAGACCCAGCAAGAAGACGAGAACGGGGAACGGAGAGAAACCACTTTTTGCGACGAGGGACTGGATCAGGGGTATCAGGGAGAGGAAGAATACCAGGAGTCCCGGAAGCAGGTAGACTATGTTGATGGCCAGGTACTTCAGGCCGTCAAGGAAAAGCCTGCCCTACCCCTCCAGCTCCGGTGGTGATGAGCCGCCGCGATATATACTCATCATATACCCTAGGGACACGGGGAAGACCACGAGGGATACGAAAGAGTCCCCACCTCTTCCAGTGTCCCCAGATTGCTACTTTCGTGAACCCGATTGCATCCCCGACCATCTGTTCAAAGTCCATGGAACCATCACCCTGCGTTCAGTGCCTGAAATATCTGATCCCGGTGAATATCATCGCCACGTCCAGCCGGTTCGCTGCCGCGATCACCTCTGCATCCCGAATGGATCCCCCGGGCTGGACGAGCGCAGTGGCCCCGGCCGCGGCCGCTTCCTCCAGGGTGTCCGGGAACGGGAGGAACCCGTCTGATGCCACCCCTGATCCCTTCAGGGAGTGGCGGGCTTTCTGGACGGCGATCTTCGCTGCATCCACCCGGCTCGTCTGCCCTGCCCCGATCCCCAGGGTCCGGCCCCGGTCCGCGTAGACGATGGCATTGGACCGGGTGTGGGTGCAGACCTTCCAGGCCAGCCTGAGGGCCTCCAGTTCACCGGCCGTGGGATCCCGTTCGCTGACCACCTTCCAGTGCTCCTGGAACGCCGGGGTCTGCTGCAGGAGCGCCCCGCCGTCGATGGTCCGGATCTCCGGGCCGGGGGAGGGTGGCGGGAGCGTGAGGACCCGCATCTGCTCCTTCCGTTTCATCTCCGTAAGGGCCGGTGCGGTAAACAACGGGGCGATGACCACCTCGATGAACGTGCTGCAGATCTCCCTTGCGGTATCCGCGTCCACCTCCCGGTTCAGGGCCACGATCCCCCCATAGGCAGAGACCGGGTCCGCTTCCCTGGCTTCGATGTAAGTCCTGTGCAGGTCGTTCCCCACCGCAACGCCGCATGGGTTGTTGTGTTTCACACAGACAGCGGCGCAGTCGTCGAATTCCCGCAGAAGGCCGACGGCAGCAGAGAGGTCCAGGTAGTTATTGTACGACATCTCCTTTCCCTGCAGGGGAACGCGGCCAGCAATCCCTGCCTCACCATACACCGCCCCCTGCTGGTGGGGATTTTCGCCGTAGCGGAGGGGACGCCCGTTCCGGAACTGCACGGTATACACGTCGGGGAACCGGGTCCCGAGGGAGTGAAGGTGGTTACTGATGGCGGCATCGTAGGCGGCCGTGCGGGCGAAGGCCTTCTTTGCGAGCCGGAGGCGGTCCTCCGTGGTGAATCCCCCGGACTCCGCGGCCCGTATCACGGCGGGATAATCCTCCGGGTCCACGACCACGGCCACGTCCCGGTAGTTCTTGGCCGCGGCGCGGATCATGGCCGGCCCCCCGATGTCTATGAACTCTACCAGGTGTTCCAGGTCCAGGCCCTGGCCTGCCATCTGCTCGAAGGGGTACAGGTTCACGACCAGCAGGTCAATCCCCTGGATCCCGAGAGTCTGCATGACGGCGTCGTCGATACCGCGGCGTCCCAGGAGACCCCCGTGGATCTTCGGGTGGAGGGTCTTCACCCGGCCGTCCATCATCTCCGGGGCCCCGGTGTAGGTGGAGACCTCGGTGAACGGGATCCCGGCAGACGCGAGGGCTTTACCGGTGCCTCCCGAGGAGAGGATCTGTACCCCGTGCCGGGTCAGGGCACGGCCCAGTTCTGTAATGCCGCGTTTCTCCCAGACGGAGAGGAGTGCCCACTGCATACCCAACCCTTCACCCGGGGTGTCATAATAGGTGGTATTTCCGCGCTCCCTCGCGGTGAAGCGGCGCAGAGAGAGGGGTGATACCCGCATTCATGGAGGAAAAATACAAACGAGGCAGGAATCATGCTTCGATTGCAGGAAGGATGGCAATTATCCCTTATGGTGAGAAAAGAGACCCGTTATCGAGTGATTTCCCTGGGGAAAAGCAATACTTATATAGAACTCCACCTCCATTACTGATTGTACACTGACAGAGGGTTCCGTATGGCAGACCCACAACCGGACCAGGAGAATGCATCACCCGCCATGGCGGAACCAGTCCCTGCCGGCCAGCCGCCGGAAGAGGATACCGCCACCGCGGATCTGCAGCGATCGTACGACGAGCTCCGGGACCGGTATCTGCGCCTGGCCGCAGACCTGGACAACTTTCGGAAACGGGCCGCCCGCGAGAACGAGGCCGTGATCCGGGAACAGGTGGAGCGGTTCACCCGCGACCTGCTGGGGGGGATGGATGACCTGGACCGTGCGCTCCAGTCCGACGGCACCATGCTCCGGGAGGGGCTGGAGCGGATCCGGCAGGTCTTCCTTGCCTCCTTTGCCCGGCACGGCATCCGGCCGGTGGAGGCAATGGGGGTTCCCTTCAATCCCCGGGAGCACGAGGCGGTGGCCTGCGTGGTCTCGGATGAGCCCGAGGGGATCGTGATCCAGGAAGTGAACCGTGGGTACGCCAGAGAGGACCGGATCATCAGGTTTGCGAAAGTGATTGTCTCGAAAGGAAAAGAGAAGGAACAGGAGATACAATGACGGCACAGAAGGTGAGCGAGAAAGTACTGGGTATCGACCTGGGGACCACCAACTCCTGCATGGCCATCATGGAGGCAGGGAGACCGGTGGTGATCCCGAACGCGGAGGGCGGCAGGATTACCCCGTCCATCGTGGCGTTCAGCAAGGAAGGGGAACGGGTGGTGGGCTCGGTGGCCAAGCACCAGGCCATCACGAACCCCCAGCGGACAATCATGTCCATAAAAAGGAAGATGGGCACGAGCGAAACCATCTCCATCGACGACAGGAAGTTCACGCCGCAGGAGATCTCGGCCATGATCCTGCAGAAGATGAAGGTGGATGCCGAGGCCTACCTGGGGGAGAAGATCGCAAAGGCGGTGGTCACGGTCCCTGCCTACTTCAACGATGCCCAGCGGCAGGCCACCAAGGACGCGGGGAAGATCGCGGGACTGGACGTGCTCCGGATCATCAACGAGCCCACGGCCTCGGCCCTCGCCTACGGGATCGACAGGGAGAAGGAAGCCACGGTGCTGGTCTACGACCTGGGCGGCGGCACCTTCGACGTTTCCATCCTGAACCTGGGGGACGGCGTCTTTGAGGTGCAGTCAACAGCAGGCAACAACCACCTGGGGGGGGACGACTTTGACCAGCGGGTGATGGACTTTCTCATCGACGAGTTCCGGAAGAAGGAAGGGATCGACCTCCGGAAGGACCCCATCGCCATGCAGCGGCTCCGGGATGCCTCCGAGAACGCGAAGATCGAGCTCTCCACCGTGACGAAGGCCGCCATCAACCTCCCCTACATCACCTCCGATGCCAGCGGACCCAAGTTCCTGAACCTGGACCTGACCCGGGCGAAGCTGGAGCAGCTGACCCGCGACCTGATCGATGCCACCATTGGCCCGGTGAAACAGGCCCTCTCAGATGCCAAGATGGAACCGAAGGATATCGACCATGTGCTCCTTGTCGGAGGTGCCACCCGGATGCCCGCGGTGCAGGAGCTGGTCAAGGACATGCTGAAGAAGGAGCCGGACAAGGGGATCAACCCGGACGAGTGCGTGGCAGTCGGCGCTGCCATCCAGGGGGCTGTCCTCACCGGCGAGACGAAGGACATCGTGCTCCTGGACGTGACCCCGCTGACCCTGGGAATTGAAACCCTGGGCGGGATCGCGACGAAGATCATCGAGCGGAACACCACCATCCCCACGAGAAAGAGCCAGATCTTCTCCACTGCCGCCGACGGCCAGACCGCGGTGGATATCCACGTGGTCCAGGGAGAGCGGGCGCTTGCGAAGGACAACGTGACCCTGGGGAAGTTCCAGCTCACCGGGATCCCCCCTGCACCCCGTGGCATCCCGCAGATCGAGGTCACCTTTGACATCGATGCGAATGGCATCACCCATGTGACGGCAAAGGACCTGGCCAGCGGCAACGAACAGGCCATCACCATCAAGGGGGGAAAGGGCATCCCTGACAGGGATATCCAGCGGATGGTGAACGAGGCCAAGGGCTTCGAGGAGGAGGACCGGAAGAAGCGGGAGGAGATCGAGCTTCACAACATGGCGGACACCGCCATCTACCAGGCCGAGAAGACCCTGAAGGATGCCGGGGATAAGATAGAGAGCGCGGACCGGTCCGGTATCGAGGCTGCCGCGGACAATCTCAGGAAAGCCATGGACGCGAATGACACCGAGGGCATGAAGAAGGGGTTGGACCGGCTCACGGAAGCAGTCTACGGTGTGACCCAGAAGATGTACGCAAAGGCCCAGGCAGCGAGAGAGCAGGCACAGGCCGGGCCTGCGGGGAGCGGCGGGGCAACAGACGAGAAGGTCGTGGATGCCGACTTTGAAGTGAAAGACGACGCGTGAGCCGGATGACCCCGGGCGACTACTACCAGGTCCTGGGTGTCCCCAGGAGCGCGGGTGAGAAGGAGATCCGGAAGGCCTACCGGACGCTGGCCCGGAAGTACCACCCCGATGTCTGCAAGGATCCGGGGGCAGAGGAGCGGTTCAAGGAGATCAACCAGGCTTACAGCGTGCTCTCGGACCCGGACCGGAAGGCCCAGTACGACCGGATGGGCCACGACACCTACACCAGCGCCTCCCGGGGGTCGTACACCGGAGGAGGGTTCGGCGGGGGGCCCTTCGGAGGGTTCCAGGCAGATTTCTCGGGGTTCGGGGATATCTTTGACACCTTCTTCGGGGGGGGACCCTTCGGAGGGTTCCAGCGCACCGCCCAGGGTCCTCGGTCCGGTAGCGACCTCCTGATGCGCCTCCAGGTGCCCCTGGAGGACGCGGTGGCAGGCACGGACCGGGAGATCGAGGTCTCCCACAGCGAGCCGTGCCCTGCCTGCAAGGGAAGCGGCAGCGAGACCGGGAAGGTGGTGAACTGCGCCAAGTGCGGCGGGACCGGCCAGTTCCGGCAGATGACCTCCACCGCGTTCGGGCAGTTCGTCCGGATGTCCACCTGCCCGGAGTGCAGCGGGCGGGGAAGAGTCCCTGAGAAGCAGTGCCCCTCCTGCCGGGGCAGCGGCCATACCCGGACGAAGCGGAAGATCAGGGTCCACATCCCGGCAGGGATTGAGACGGGCATGCGGCTCCGGATGGAAGGCTTCGGCGAGGCCGGCGAGTACGGGGCCCCCAGCGGCGACCTCTTCGTCGAGGTGGCCGTGCTCCCCCACGACCGGTTCATCCGGGACGGCGACGACCTGGAGACCGCGATCCACATCTCGCCGGCCCAGGCGGTGATCGGATCCGCGGTGGACGTGGAGACCATCGATCACCGGCACATTGACGTCCACGTCCCCCCGGGAACCCAGCAGAACGCCGTGATCCGGGTGCAGGGGGAGGGCGTGAAGAGGAAAGGCCGCCACGGTGACCTCAGGGTCAGGGTCAAAATCGCGGTGCCGAAGCACCTGACCGACGAGGAGCGGGGACTCTACCACCGCCTGCTGGAGCTGGAGGGGAAGAAGGCTCCGGAAAGCGGGGGATTCTTCGGCGACTTCATGGGGAAGAAGCGGAAGAAGAAGGACCGCTGATCCCCACGGCTGGGGATGAAGAGAGAACGAGCCGCATCCTTCCCGACTCCCATGCCGGGAACAGAGATCCTTTCCCCTCTGTTTCCCTGTAGTATCTCTTACCCTCCCCGTTGCTCTCCTCCAGGGCAAAGGGGGTCATTATTCTTTTGGAATACGTCTGGTGAGACGCTCTCGGGGGCGCCGCCCCCGCCGCGTGGGCACCCCCCGGAGGTTTCCGGGCACCCTCACCTGAAGGATACCCCAAAGAAAAAGGATGGGACGGAATATCCTCACGGGGGAGGGGCCGGGAGGGGGCAGGCCCCCTCCCGCCGGTTATCTCGGAGGATCATCTCACCACCGTCCCCGAGCCAAACCTTCATCTCCCAAAGAGGCGACGGGCTCAGCATGGCCCCCGGAGAGGAATCCCCGCCGTCCGTCCTCGTTAGGTATCTGGCCGGCCTCGGGGACCCTGACCCGATGCGCCGGTACCGGGCAGCCGAGGCACTGGGGCGCCTGCGCGATCCGGGCGCAGTGGAGGGGCTTATCCGGGCACTGGATGACCCCGACTGGAGGGTCCGGGTCAAGGCAGCCTGGGCCCTGGGCACCATCGGGGACATGCGGGCGTACCGACCGCTGGAGCACCACATGCAGGACCCGGTGGACAGCGTCCAGGAGATGATCCGCGAGGCCCTGGACCGTATCCGGGCAGGGGGGGGATGAAGGGAGAAAATCAGGACTATATCATCCCAATCGGGAAAAAAGGGCTTCCATGAACTATTAAGTAGGAGGGAGTGCCACCTTTTTCATGGATTCGGGCTCCCGGATCAGGACCTGGCTCTTCTTTTACCTGATCTGCCTGGTGGGGCTCCTCTGGGCGACGTTTCTCTTGGCCACGGGAGGCTGGTTCTGGGTCTCGATCTGGATTGTTCTTGCCGTCGTGGGCACCAACAGTATCGTCCTGGTGCTCCGGTTCCGGTAACAGCCATCTCACCCTGACCGATGTGCGTGACCTCAGCCCTTATCATCCGGGGAACAGATTCCCTGGGGTGAACGCTCCCATGGAGAGGAAGGGGGATACCGGTAAAATCCCGATCTTTGTTGCGGCAACAGGGAAGGTGGAGATGGTGGACCCGATCCGGAAGACTGATGAGGAATGGCGCAGGATCCTTCCGCCATTTTCCTTTGAGGTGGCCCGTGGACACGGGACCGAGCAGGCCTTCACCGGCCGGTACCACGATTTCCATGGGGACGGCGTGTACCGGTGCATCTGCTGCGGGACCGACCTCTTTCTCTCCCGGGCCAAGTTCGATTCCGGGACAGGATGGCCCAGCTTCAGCGCCGCCATCGCCCATGAGAACGTGGCGCTCAGGACTGACAGGAGTTACGGGATCGTGCGGACAGAGGTGCTCTGTGCACGGTGCGATGCCCATCTGGGGCATGTCTTTGACGATGGCCCACCCCCCTCCGGGAAGCGGTACTGCATGAACTCCGCTTCCCTCCGGTTCGTGGCACGGGGCGATCTGGCGAAAAAGGATCCAGGATCCCCGGGGTAATACACAGGGATCAGGGACCCGGTCGCGCCAGGATCAGGTAGTGGTACGGGCCGCAGTCCTGCAGTGATGGCAGGTGAAACCCGGCCTCACGGATCAGGGCCAGGGCATACTCCGGGGGGAACCTCTTCTCTCTGGGAGGACCGATGGGCATCTCCCTCGCATGCCAGTCCAGGTCCGCGAGGACTCCCCCCTCCCGGACCATCCTTCGCGCGTTCCGGAGCACCCGTCCGGGATCCGAAAAATCATGCAGGCAGATCCCGAAGAAGACCACATCCCCGCAGCCGGAACAGAGCACCGTCTCTTCTGCGGCTCCCGCCCGCGCCGAGACCCAGTCCATCCCTGCATCCGCAGCACGGTCCCGCAGGCGCGTGACCGCTTCCCCATTGATATCGATCCCGCAGACACGGCCGGAGGCGCCGACCCTGCGAGCGGCAGGCAGGGCAAAGTACCCTTCCCCGCACCCTACGTCCAGGAACGTCATCCCCGGAACGACCCCGATGGCGGCCAGCACGCGTTCGGGGTCCTGCCAGCGCCGCCGTTCAGGATCATCCGGAGGAAACCGGGGATGTGACATCTTCTACCCTCAGGATCATTGCGCTGCGCGAAGGCATGAGCCCGGCGCCTGGACCCTCCAGGAATACATTACCATACCATGAAGTTAATGAAACTCATTGATTCCTTCTTTAATTGCCTATTATTGCTATCAGACCTGTAACAGCCATTATAGCAGAGTTTTAGACCCAATAATGGCTAAATCAAAATAGATATACATATATATACGTGCATGAAATTGTAATGTGCAGACACGGACAGTGACCAACAATGTCTCAAGTGAAAATCAAGCCCTGGGTCAGCGCTTCAGAAGTCGTGTATGCGATCAATGACATCGCGGAGGAGGTGGAACGTTTCAGGCGTCTCCCTGAGGAGACCCTGGAACAGTACAGCATCATCGCCGCGATCTCGGACCGCGAGTTCAAGAACCTCTTCCTGAAGATGCTGCAGGAGCGGCGTCCCAAGGAGTACCCCAAGTTCCTCCACTACCTGGACCGCATGGCCGAAAACGGACGCAAGTACACACGAGAGTACCGAGCACAGATGCGCATGATGTCAGCAAAGGTGGGGATGATGTACCACCTCTACGGGGGGGACCTTCCTTCCAAGAAAAAGGAGACTGCCACGAACTGACCATCCCTGATACGTTCCTCTTTACCCTCACCCCTCTCATCCCACCTTTCTGGAAGTTCTTGACCAAATCATTATGCGGCAACGGCCCGCATCCCCATCCTCACAAAACCCTTCCATCCTTTTCTCCCACCGGATTCCCTGACCCGACAAGGGGCTGAGCCACGTTCCGTGAGATGTGGACCAGTGATCCCCGTGATTCAGGACACCGACAGGGGGGGCGCCCACGCGGCGGGGGGCGGAGCCCTCCCTGGAGCGTCCCCGCAGACGTATTCATCGGGGATACCGACCCGCTTCCTTTCCGGGCAACAGTGAGAAAGAGAGGAAAAGGAAAGAAGTGGTGAGAGATTCCGCTTCACCGGTACATGCGGTCGTCGCGGAGGGAAGGTTCGCTCCTCACCTTGGCGAGGGCTGCGGTGAAATCCTGCTGCTCCACGGCGTCCGCACCGCGCCGGACGGCATTCATGCCGGCCTCGCGGCAGATGGCCTGGAGATCCGCGCCGGTGCCGCTCTCGGTCCCCTTCACCAGATCCTCCAGGTCCACCTCCCCCACCTTCATGGAGCGGGTATGGATCTTCAGGATCTCCCTGCGCGCCCCTTCGTCCGGGAGCGGGATCCGGAGAACCCGGTCGAACCGGCCGGGCCGCAGGATGGCGAGATCCAGCATGTCCAGCCGGTTCGTGGCCGCCATGATCCGGATGTCGCCCCGGTTGTCGAACCCGTCCATCTCTGCCAGGAGCTGCATGAGCGTCCGCTGCACCTCGGCGGATCCCGAGGTGCCGTCATGGGTCCGCATGGAGGCGATGGCATCGATCTCGTCGATGAAGATGATGGAGGGGGCGCGTTCCCGGGCCAGCTGGAAGAGCTCCCGCACCAGCTGGGCTCCTTCCCCGATGAACTTGTGCACCAGTTCCGACCCCGACATCCGGATGAAGGTGGCGCGGGCCTGGTGGGCGACGGCTTTCGCGATCAGGGTCTTTCCCGTCCCTGGCGGGCCGTGGAGGAGGATCCCCTTGGGGGGCTCCACCCCGAGCCGCCGGAAGACCTCGGGGCGGGTCAGGGGGTACTCCACCGCTTCCCGCACCTCCTCGATCTCCTGCCGCAGGCCCCCTATCTGCTCGAAGGTGACATCAGGCGAGGCCTCCAGCTCCATCACCCGCACCCGGGCATCGAACACGGAACCGATGATCTTGACGACAGAGAGCGCGTTGTTCACCGCCACCTTTGTACCGGGTTTCAGGGTCTTCTGGAGTTCCTCGTTCACGGTGGTGAGGTACTCCTGGTTGTTCCCCTGCTGCCTCAGGTACACCTCCCCGTCCCCCATCACCTCCACCACCGAGGCGACAAAGAGGGGCATCCGCTTCAGCTGTGCGTTCTCCCGCCGGAGCTGGTTCACCTCCTTCTGGAGGTTCTCGTTCCGTACCTTGAGATCCAGCTGCTGGGCACGCAGCTCCTGGAGTTCCAGGTTCATCTTCACCAGGTCTGTCTCGGATCTGACCTGGCTGGACACGGTGTCATCCATCTCATTCTCTATATAGGGCGTGATCGCATATATCAGGTGTGGCGTCCGTCATCAGGGGGAGGGGAATCGCGGGGGGCACGGGCACCGGGCCCCTGCTCGCGAGCAGCGAGCCCATCTCCTTCCTGGGGGGAGTGGACCCGAAGACCGGGATGGTCGTGGAGCCGGGCCATCCGCTGCTGGGGAAGTCGGTGGCCGGGTGCGTGCTCTTTTTTCCGCACGGGAAGGGTTCCACCGTCGGGTCCTACGTGCTCTACGCCCTCCGGCACAACGGGAAGGCGCCGGCTGCCATCGTGAACCGGGAGGCGGAACCCATCATTGTTGTCGGGGCCATCATCGCGGGCATCCCCATGATGGACCAGCCGGATCCTGCCATTGACCGGATCCCGGAGGGGACCCGGGTGACCGTCGACGGTGGGAAGGGGGAACTGACCTGTGAGGGTGAACTGGAGGGTCATTAATGCGGCCGCCAGCTCGTACGCCCCCCTGTTCGCATCCTGTGCAGAGTACGGCTTTTACCTGAGACCGGTGGATGCACCCGCGCCGGATATCACCTGTTACAGCCTGAACTCGGTGAATGAACCGGCATTCCGGGAGGAGATCGCGAGGGCCGGATGCACCACCATCGTTGGCGGTCCCCACGCGTCCGCGTGCCCGGAGCAGGTGGCAGCGTATGCCGATTACGTGGTGGTGGGCGAGGGGGAGTTTACGCTGCCGCGCCTCCTCTCCCGTCTGGAGGAGGGAGGGACAGGACCGGTCCCCGGGGTGGTGTGCCGCGGAGGCACCCTCCCCACGGACCACACGGTGATCCTGGACGCGTTCCCACCTTTCTCGGTCATGAAAGGGTACATCGAGATCTCCCGCGGCTGTCCCTTCGGGTGTGCCTACTGCCAGACCCCCTGTCTCTTCGGGTCCACGATGCGGCACCGGTCCATTGACACCATCGTCCGGTTCGCGTCCCGCTACCACGACATCCGGTTCGTCTCCCCCAATGCCCTCGCCTACGGATCCGACGGGAGGACCCCCCGGCTGGAGAAGGTGGCGGCGCTCCTCTCCCGCCTCTCAGGGAATATCTACTTCGGTACCTTCCCGAGCGAGGTGCGCCCTGAGTTCATCTCCGGGGAAGCCCTGGATCTGATCGCTTCCTGCCGTGCCAGCCGCCGGATCGCCTTTGGTGCCCAGTCGGGGAGCGACCGGATCCTCTCCCTGATCCGCAGGGGACACACGATCGCAGACGTCATCGCTGCCGTGGAATGCTGCCGGGCTCATGACTTTGTTCCGTCCGTGGACTTCATCCTGGGATTCCCCTTCGAGACCGCGGAGGACGAGGAGGAGACGCTGGGACTGATCCGGTGGGTGACCCGCCATGGGAAGGCCCGGGTGCATGCCTTCATCCCCCTGCCGGGTACCGCACTCGCCGGTACCGTCCCGCGCCCCCTCTCCCGCCATACCCTCCAGATCCTGGGGAATCTGGCACTCCACGGGCGGATCACCGGTTCCTGGAACGATCCCGCGGTAAGGTTTTTTAAGGCACGTTCCGATATATGACCATGATAAAGATTCTGCAGATTGCAGATCTTCACGGGCAGTTCGGGAAACTGGACTCGTTTTTAAGCCTTGAGCCCGACCTGGTCGTCATCTCCGGTGATATCACCGAGAACGGGCCCGTGGACGTGGTGCCCGATCTCCTGGACCGTATCGAGGTCCCCGTCTTCGTGGTCCCCGGGAACTGCGACCCCCGGGATATCCTGGACGTCCTGGAGGACTCGAGCGCTGTCTGCCTCCATGGCTCCACCATGACGCTCGGGAAAGTGACCCTCACGGGAATCGGAGGATCCAACAAGACACCGTTCGGCACCCCCTTCGAACTCACCGAAGAACAGATCGAGGGGATCCTGAACGGGCTCACCTCGCACCTGGAGAAGAACGTGCACAACATCCTCGTGACCCACGCTCCCCCGGAGGGGACACTGGACCGGGTAGGCGAGGCCCACGTGGGGAGCCCGGCCCTCCGGAAATTCATGAAGCACTTCGACCTGGTCTGTTCTGCCCACATCCACGACGACCGGGGTGAGATGGAGGTGGACGGCGTCCGGATCGTGAACCCGGGCCCGGCCAGCGAGGGTCACTGCGCCATGATCCAGCTGGGCGACGAGCCCCGCGATATCACCATCAAGATCCTTTCCGTGTAGAGAGGAGCATCTCCAGGTACGAGACGGAGAGGGATTCTCCCCGGACCCCCAGCTCTTCTGCAATAGTTCGGATCCGGCGGACCGCCTCTGTTCGGGAGAGACCCATGGGTGCCTCGATCTCGATAAACGTCCCGAGCGACTCCACCGTGTCCAGGGCAATGGTGGCCCCCTCCCGCCGGTACAGGTCCCGCTCCTTCACCACCTCTGCCGTGGGCCGGAACCCCAGCCGATCCAGCACCTGCTCCAGGAGATCCCCCTCCACCACCGAGACACAGATCTCCTCCCTGGCCTTGGGCCCGTCGCCGGGGAGTTTTGGTCCCTTGTAGGTGAGCACCGGTGCCTCTCCGGGCCCCGGCGTCCCTCCGGACACCGGTACTCCCCCGGAGTACCTGACCCGGAGGGCTTCATCGGTGACCGCGAAATCGCGGTGAGGGGCGTTGAAGTACACGTCCCGTTCCACCACCACCCCAAGGTGCTCTGCCTTCAGGTCCCGCAGGCGTTTCCTCACCGGTTCCAGGGCACTGACACGGATCTTGGCCTCGATCTCCATCATGGCGACTGCTTCCTGTAGAAAGGTACCGCCCGGCTGAAGTGAACCTTTCCCCACGTTCCCGCAGGAGAACGGTGCCTATAAATGCCCTTCCCTCCCTGTATTATAGTCAGGTAATGAAATGACTGTTGCAGAAGGCGATTTCATCCGGCTCAGCTACACCGGGAAGGTGGACGACCGGATCTTTGATACCACCGACGAGGAAACCGCGAAGGAGTCAGGGATCCACAACCCGTCCGCCGTGTACGGGCCCGTGATGATCCGGGTGGGATCCCGGCACGTGGTCATCGGACTGGACGATGTTGTCATCGGGAAGGAGGCAGGCGAGAGCGGGGAGGTTGAGGTGCCCGCCGAGAAGGCATTCGGCCCCCATGACGAGACCCGGATGGAATCCGTCTCCGTGGCCAAGTTCCGGGAGAAGCCCTGTCTCGGTATGCAGGTGGAGCTGGAGAACCGGGAAGGCACAGTGGTAAACCTGATCGGGCGCAGGGCCATCGTGGATTTCAACCACCCGCTGGCGGGTAAGACCATCACCTACTCTTACAAGGTGGAGCGCATCGCCGAATCCAATGAGGAGAAGATCGCCGGGCTGATCCACCTCTACACCCAGCGGGAGATGGAGGTGAAGGAGGAGGGGTCCACCGTCATGATCCTGCTCCCCCCGGCCATCAACTACGACCGGCGCTGGCTTCTCTGGCGGAGCCGGGTCGTGCAGGAGATCTTCGAGTACTTCCCCGATGTCCAGGACATCGTGCTCCAGGAGACCTTCCACCGGCCGGAGAACAAAGAGGCCGGCGGGCAGGAGACCTGAATTTCGGCAGGGGCAACGGGGCTCGCCCAATCCCCTGTCCTTTCTCTGCCCCTCTTCTTCGTTTTTTCCCCCCGGACAGATCCACCGGCGGTTATATGGTGACGGAGCGGTACAACCTCGATAGGACAGGGAACCCATGACCGCCGACCGCTACTTCAACCGCGAGATCGAGACGCTGGACCGGGACCGGCTGGATGAGATTATCGCTGAACGGGTCCGGTATACGGTCCGGTACGCCAACGAGCATTCCCCCTTCTACCGGGGCTGGTTCCGGAGTCACGGGATCGACCCCGCGTCCATCCGGACCCACGAGGACCTGAGCCGGCTGCCCGTCATCTCGGGGAGCACCATCCGGTCGCACCAGCCGCCGGTGGCTCAAGAGTTCGGCTTCCATTCTGCCCCATGGGATCAGGTCTTCACCATCCACGAGACGAGCGGGACCAGTGGCACCCCCAAGGCGTTCTTCCTCACCTGGCAGGACTGGGAACGATACGCAGAGAAGTACGCCCGGATCTTTGTCTCCCAGGGCTTCGGGCCCGGGGACCGGGTGGTGGTCTGCGCTTCCTATGGCATGAACGTGGGGGCCAACACGATGACGCTTGCGGCGCGGTACGTGGGCATGGCCATCATCCCCCAGGGGACGTGTGCCTTCCCTGGCCGGGTGATCACGAGTTACCGGCCTACGGGGATCGTCGGCTCGGTCTTCAAGCTGCTGAACCTGGCCCGCCGCCTGGAGGCCGAGGGAATCGACCCCCGCACCTCCGGTATCCGGCGGCTGGTAGCAGGAGGGGAGTCCTTTGCCCCGGAGTCGCGGGCATACCTGGCAGAGGTCTGGGACTGCCCGGTACACAACACCTATGGGTCCACGGAAGGGACGATGTGCGGCGAATGCGACCGGCACACCGGGCTGCATGTCCCCGAGGACCTGGTGCACCTGGACGTGTACGACCCGGCGCTCCAGGCCTTTGTACCGGAAGGGGAGTGCGGCCGGATCGTGCTCACCACCCTCATCCCTCCCGGCAGCCACTGCGGCATGCTGCTCCTCAACTACGACACCGAGGACACCACCGTCATCCTTTCCCGGGAGACGTGCGCCTGCGGCCGCACCCACCTGCGGATCCAGAACCCCCAGCGGGAGGCCGAGACCTTCCGGGCGGGGGGAGCGTTCCTGAACCGGGTGGACGTGGAGCGGGGGGTCTTCCAGCGGGGGAACATGGAATACCTGACCGGCGATTACGAGGCCTTCCTCACCGATGGAGACCGGGAAGGCAGCACCGTCCTGCAGGTAACCATGGAAAGCCAGGATCCTGCACGGGCGGACCGCGACGGGATCGCGGACCGGTTCGTGCGGGGTTTCATCGGCAGGAACCCGTACCTCCAGGCGGCCCATGACGAGGACCTCCTTACCTTCGCATTCTCCTTCTCTGCACCGGGTACCCTCGCGCACCAGCAGGTGAAGGGCAGGCCGAAACGCCTGGTGGACCGGCGGACCGGGACCGGCGGCCGGGCCTGAGGTATCAACAGGCGAGACCGGTTATTTTACACGCACGTGACTTCTCGTGAGACGCTCCAGGGGGGGACCTGCGTTCCCCCCTGCCGCGCGGACGCCCCCCCTGGCTGGTGATCGTTCACCACGTCGGTCCCCGCTGAAAAGCGCGGCTCAGGCTATCCTCACGGGGGTGGGACCGGGAGGGGGCTTTGCCCCCTCCCGCAGCATTTACCGGATACCGATGTTTCACCAGATCGGTATCACCGATGGATCACTCCATCCTCCCCCGGGGATGCCCACGCGGCGGGGGCAGAGCCCCCAAGAGCGTACCACTCGTCGTACGCGAAGATGGGAAAAAACCTCAGGGGGCACGGCAGGGGGAATCCGCCCCCCCCGGGAGTGTCCAGCACCGAAAGAAGAGGCCCCCTCGATACAGGGTGATATTACCGTCCGGGTTTCCGGTCTACCGGCCGATATACCCGGGGGGCAGGGTGCAGAGGGCTTTCCTCAGAACGTCCTCTTCCGGTCTGAAGTACAGCTGGTCATGCCCCTTCCAGGTGGTGCAGTTGCGGAAGACCACCGCCGGGGTCCCCTGGTGGCTCTCCCCCATCACGAAGTTGGCGAACCCGGCGATCTCGTCCACCACGGCCTCCTCGGTGATCTTCAGCACGTGCCCGAAGAGGTCCGTGTCCTTCCTGAAGTCCCGGATGGCGGTCATCCCGGCCCACCCGATCGCATGGCCGGTCTGGCCCCTCCGGAACGCCCTCCCGACGGTATCGGTGATGATCACGCCCACACTGCTCCCCGATACCTCACGGATCCTGGCGCGGACCCCTTCTGCGGCGGCCATGGGATCAGGGGGCAGCAGGATTACCATCCCGTCCTCGATATTGGACCGGTCCACACCTGACCGGACCCCGATGTGACCGTTCTTCATCACCGACAGGATGAAGGGGTGCTCCAGAATCACCTCCTGGGCCTCGTCCAGCACCGCCTGGACGAACCGGGGATCCTCCCCGTCCCTCTCCGCGATCCGCAGGGCACGGGGGGAGGGAGTGATGGAGGGAAGGGCCCGTGTGTGGCCATTCGCCTTGGAGTAGACGGTGTGGGCCATGCTCAGGATATCCCCGTCCCGGAGGGGCACCCGGGCGTGGATCAGGGAGGGGAGATCATCCCCCTTCCTGATGAGGGGGAGGCCTTCCACCGGAATCACCGAGATCTTCATACCAGCACTGTGGCACACCTTGGGTGATAAACCGTGGCATGGGGGAAAGAAATGAAGTGGCCGATCGGTGGAGCATCGCGAATGGCCACAGCCCGGTTGCACATGCGGCGAGATAACCCCATGGAGAGTCTCTCCTCACTGGGGGTGGGGTCGGGTGGGGGGCACAGCCCCCACCCGTCGCCCTCCCCGATGAGGAGAGGTGAGCCGTGGCTATTCCACGATCCCGTCCCACA
>JAJRDA010000004.1 GCA_028678665.1 Methanomicrobiales archaeon
CACGCGCTTGCCGACGGTCCCGTACCCGTTGATGACTACCTTGGTCATGATCAAACATCACGCTCGGAGTGATAAAGGTATGCGGAATGGGACAGGGTCTGGAAAGGTGCGGCGACTTCCGAGGAGGGATGATCACCCGTGACCCAGCCTACCCTCCTTGGGGGTGGGGTCGGGAAGAGGCCGGCCCCCTCCCCTCGCCCTCCCCCGGTGAGGATAGCGGCTCCAAGTCGGTTTCCGCAAGATATTTACAAGTAATCCCCCTGGATCGCCACCACCTCGGTGCTGTCCCGGGCGGTGGCATACCGCTCCAGGGGCTCGGCATTCAGCTCGAGGAAGCGTATCCCCCAGTGGTAGAGGGAGAGGATCCGCTCCGCCTGTTCCCGCTCCCCCAGGATCACAAGGGCCGCGGCAAAGGCCTCCAGCGAGGAGAGGCGGAAGGGCCTCCCGTAGTTCACCGGGTTTGCCGCGAGGAGGAAGGGGAGCGCCCGCCTCCGCCGCCAGGAGCGGACGATGGCCGTGTCCAGCACCGCCCAGGAGCAGTCCAGGACGGCCAGCGACGGGGCGTCCCTGTCGGGGGGGGAGAGGGCCTGCTCTGCGGTCGGGTCCAGGAGGAGCGTTGATCGCGGAATCGCCCTGAGGCGGGGGAGGATCCTGACGAGGTCATACCGCTCCATCTTCTTCACCGAGCACTTGCGGGGGTCGCAGGTGTTGTCCCGGTACGCGACGAGCGGCATCATTGATCATCTCAGGGGTGCCACCCGCTATCAATGTACGTCCTCGTCTGCCCCTGCATCGCCGACCCGTCGCTTCGGGCCCGGGGGATCACGTCGGAAGGGGACCGAGCGGCCTTTACCCGGGCACTGGAGCGGTGCCGGGAGTTCGGGGTGGAACCGGTCCTCCTCCCCTGCCCCGAGACCCTGTACCTGGGCCGGGACCGGGAGCCTGGCCCGTTCCACCCGAGGCTGGATACTGCGGAGTTCCGGGCCCTCCTGGATCGGCTGGAGGCCGGCGTGCGGAAGGGGATCCAGCGGCGGGGAGAGGCCCCCCTCTGCATCGTGGGCGTGGACTCCTCGCCCTGTTGCGGGGTGGGGGGGCATCATTTCGAGACGATCGAGGGGACGCCGTCCCGCCGCCCCGGCCGGGGGGTGTTTCTCTCCCGGTTCCCGGAGATCAGGGCGGTGGAGGTGAAGGACTTTGCCCGGTACCGGGTCTACCTGGCCGGCCCGCTCTTCTCCGAAGCGGAACGGGTCTTTAACCGCACGGTCCGGGATCTGCTGGAGGCCCACCTGTTCCGGGTCTACCTGCCCCAGGAGGCGGCGGAGGCGCCGGGCCGGGAGCCGGATGCAGACAGGTCTATTTACACGGGGCACGTCGCAGCCCTCCGGGACACCGACGTGGTGGTGGCCGTCTGCGACGGTCCGGATGCCGACAGCGGCACCGCATGGGAGATGGGGTACGCGTCAGCGCTGGGGGTCCCGGTGATAGCCCTCCGGACCGACTCCCGCCGGTTCAGCGCGGAACGGCGGCTGAACCTGATGCTGGAGCGTTCGGCCCGGCTGCTCACGGCACCGGGGATGCTCCCGGCCGCTCTCCGATCCCCGTTCTGTGAACCGGAGACCTGAACCGGGGAGATATTCTGTGCATACACGATGGAGGGGCAGAGCCCCCTCCCGGCCCCACCCTAGGGAGGATAACCCGCCCCGGCACTGCCCCTCACCACCGCTGGAGGGTAAATCTACGTCACCCACTCCTTCTGAAATAGGAGAAGATCTATACCCAATCGGGTTCCACATCTCATCCGGAAGCAATGGCCAGGAGATCCTCAGCCACGGAGGTACGGGCGCGACCCTTCCTGAAATGGGCCGGGGGTAAGACCCAGCTGCTGCCGGAGTTCGCGGCCCGGTTCCCGCCCGGCATCCGGCGGGGCGATATCCGGCGCTACGTCGAACCGTTCGTGGGCGGAGGGGCAGTCTACTTCATGGTCGCGGGCTCGTACCCGATCCGGGAGTCCCTGATCTGGGATGCGAACCCGGATCTTGTCACTGCATATGCGGTCGTGAAAGGGGATCCCGACGGGCTGATCCGGAAGCTCCGGAACCTGGACTCCCGCTACCGGTCCCTCGGGGAAGAGGAGCGGAAGGCCTTCTATTATCGGGTCCGGGAAAGGTTCAACCAGCTGCCACGGAAGGGTTTCCCGGGATCGGATGATCCCCGGGCCGTGAGGGCCACGGCGGACCTCATCTTCCTGAACCGGACCTGCTACAACGGGCTGTACCGGGTCAATTCCTCCGGCGGGTTCAATGTACCATTCGGGAAGTACCGGAATCCCCGGATCCTTGACGAGGCAGGCCTTCGGGCAGCGTCCGCCGCTCTGGGGAACACCGGTGTGAACCTGGGGGATTTCACGGCATGCGCCCCGTTCGTCGATGACCACACCTTCGTGTACCTGGACCCCCCGTACCGGCCCCTCAGCCGGACCTCGTCCTTCACTTCCTATGCTTCCGGGGGGTTCGGGGATGAGGACCAGCGGAGGCTCGCGCAATTCTTCCGGGAGCTGGATCGCACGGGGGCACAGCTCATGCTCTCCAACTCGGACCCGGTGAGCCGGGATCCCGGGGACCGGTTCCTGGAAGATCTCTACCAGGGATATCGGATCGAACGGGTGCCGGCGCGGCGTGCCATCAACTCGGTGGGAGGGGCACGGGGCCGGATCACCGAGCTCGTCATCACCAACTACTGAGGGGCCGAAAGGTGCGGGGAGCGCCTCACGCCGCATTCCCGGGCGAGAGGGCATTCGCCACCTTCAGGGACTTGTACAGGAAGTACCCGACGACCCCAAAGGTGATGACAGGTGAGAGCCAGGGGGGAGTGGGGAACCCGAAGGCATCGGCAAGCATGATGACCCCCAGGCCGAGGATGGAGTACATGGCCCCGTTCTTCAGGTAGATGTACCGCTTGATCCGGTCAATATTGCCGACAGTGACCTGCCGCACCACGATGGCCCCGAGGCCGTTTCCGAGGATGATCAGGGGCACCGAGAGGGTGAAGGCAAAGGCCCCGATGACCCCGTCGATGGAGAAGGTGGCATCGATCACCTCCAGGTAGAAGATCTTCGAGAGGTCCGAAAGGTTCGGGTCCTTCAGTCTTGCCTCCTGGAGTTCCGCGTTCTGCCGGAACCCGTGGACGATAAAGAACGCCGTCGAGCCGACCACGGTGCCGAAGGCCATGAGCGGATTCACCGGGAGGGCAAGCCAGACCAGCACCGCAAGGAGGATGGAGACCACCGCGTAGAACCAGACCCCCTTCTCCTGGATGTACCGCTCCCCCCTGAGCCCGAAGTGCTTGGGCTCGATGAAGAGCCAGTGGAAGAAGAGGAAGACGAGGAACGTGCCCCCGAAGGCGAGCAGCATGGGGGCAGAGGCCTCGATGGCCTCCATCACCGCGGGATCGCTGGAGAATGTGGCGGTGAGGGCTTCGATGGGCCCGAGGGATGGGGTGGAGAGCCAGACGATGAGCCAGGGAAGCAGGCCCCTCACCAGGAAGACCGCGATGAAGAGGCCCCAGACCAGGAACCAGCGCCGGTACTTCTCCTGCATGGTGGAGAGGACCTCGGCATTGATGATGGCGTTGTCAATGCTGGAGATGGTCTCAAAGAGGCAGAGCCCCGCGACAATCAGGATGCCCGAGAGGAGGTCCATGCGCGGATCCAGCGTGCGATGAGCGGGGTGATAAGGGTAACTTCCCGTGATTTCAAGCTCCGCGGGGGCTTGTGGCGGTTGGGGCGGACGCTGCCCAATACCTCCGGCAGGAGGGATTCAGGCGGATGGAACACCCATGACATTCTCCCTGGGGTGGCATACAACGTCCTCCCGCCGGCAACCTGAATAAAGCCCGGCAGATCCGGCAGGCCTGCGGGGTGGGATTTAATTATTCCCCGCGGTCAGGTACCGGTGTGAGGCGGCAGATCGGGATTCTCGTCGGGATCGGCGTCTTCCTCGTCCTGATGCTGGTCCCCGCAGGAATTTCTTCACCGATCCGGGCGGTCGCGGCCGTTACCTCCCTGATGGTGATCTGGTGGATCACCGAAGCGATTCCCCTGGAGGCCACCGCGCTGGTACCGGTGGTGGCCTTTCCCCTCCTCGGGGTCCTCACCCCGGCAGAGGCCACCGCCCCCTACGCGGACCGGGTGATCTTCCTCTTCCTGGGAGGCTTCCTCATCGCCGCGGCGATGGAGCGGTGGAACCTGCACCGCCGGATCGCCCTTTCCATCATCTCCCGGGTCGGCACCAGGCCCCGGCAGCTGGTGCTGGGGGTGATGGTCGCCACCGCGTTCATCTCCCTCTGGATCTCCAACACGGCCACGGCCATGATGATGATCCCCATCGCGCTGGCCCTGGCGGGGGCAGTCCACGAGGGAAGTCCGGGAGACATGCTCCCGGCCGTTCAGAAGGTCTTCGGCAAGTGCCTGGTCCTCTCGGTGGCATACGGGGCGTCCATTGGCGGGATGGGAACGCTCATCGGCAGCCCGCCCAACGGCATCTTCGCCGCCCAGGCAAGGATCCTCTTTCCCGGGGCCCCCACCATTGATTTCTTCTCCTGGCTCCTCTTCGGCATCCCCTTTGCCGCCATCCTTCTCTGTCTGGCCTGGCTCTGGCTCACCCGCGGGGTCTTCCGGGAGATGCCTGACACAATCCCCCTGGCAGGGGAGACCATCCGGAAGGAGAAGGATGCGCTGGGCCCCCTCTCCCGGGGTGAGCAGTGGACGCTCCTCGTCTTTCTCCTGGTGGCAGTGGCGTGGATCCTGCAGGATACGAAGCAGGTGGGAGATCTGGTGATACCCGGTATCGACACCATCCTGCCCGGCATCTCCGATGCATCGATTGCCATCGGGGGAGCGCTCCTTCTCTTCCTCCTCCCCGTGGACAGCAAGAAGGGGATCTTCACCATGGACTGGGAGCACGCAGTGAAGATCCCCTGGGGGATCCTGATACTCTTCGGGGGCGGCCTCTGCCTCTCGGTGGCGTTCCTGAAGAGCGGCCTTGCCCAGGGCCTGGTCCCGTACTTCGGGATCCTCCATGGCCTGCCGGTGGTCCTGGTGGTCGCAATCATCGCCACGGCGGTCTGCTTCCTCTCCGAGATTACTTCCAACACCGCCATTGCCTCGATCATGATGCCTGTCATGGCGCTCACCGCGGTTGCCATGGGGATCCACCCCTTCCTCCTGATGGCGACGGCGGCCATCGCATCGTCGATGGGGTTCATGCTGCCGGTGGCGACGCCTCCCAATGCCATCGCGTTCGGGACCGGCGTCGTGTCCATGCGTGAGATGGTGCGATCGGGATTTGCCCTGAACCTGATCGCCATCGCCCTCTGGACGGTCTTCTCGGTGACCGTGGTCCCGTGGGCGCTGGGGATCACCCCGGCGCTTCCGGGGTGGGCGGTGGCCCCGTGAGGGGGCCGAGATCATGCAGGAGCCTGGATCATCCTGATTTCATGAATATTGTTATTTATGATGGTGTGGACTTACAGATCAAGATATGGGGGCATGATCCATGGCAGCAACACTTGAAGATAACATTGGCTATCACTTCAGGGAGCAGACCCTCCTCACTCGGGCCCTGACAAGAAGAGCCTTTGCGAACGAGGAGCGGCAGCAGGGCAGGCACCACGAGGACCAGGAAGTCCTTTGTACCCTGGGGGATGCGGTGCTCAAAGCGGTCTTCGTGGAGCTCATGATCCGAGCCCATTATCCCACACCTGACGCAATCACCCAAGAAAAGAAAAACCTGGAACGAGAGGAATCCCTTGCCGACGTTGCCAGTCAGATGGAAGTAGGACCCTCCATACGGTTCAATGCAGGAGAGATAAAGCAGGGGGCAGAGAAGGAACCCTACGTCCTTGCCGAAACTCTGGAAGCTATCCTTGGAGCTATCTATTTAGATGGAGGTTTCGGAGCCGCGAGAGAGACGGTCATTCGATGGTTTAGCCATAACATCAAACCCTATGGCGGGTGAACCACTTTCAAACCTCATTCTGGTGGCCCGGGCCGGGCATTGCCCCCTTTACGGCAGGACCCGGATATCACCCCTCGCCTGTACCACGATCTCCTTCTCCCCCAGATAGGTCTGCACTGTGCCCAGCACGGCCACCCGGTCCCCCTCGAGAATCTGGAAATCCCCCCGGGCAGAGGCCGGGATAAAGACCGGGATTCCGTCCACGCGGAGGATCTGGTGGTTCCCGGACTCCGTGATGGTGACCCGCTCCACGGTCCCCTGAAGAGAGACGAGGTCCCCCTCCCGCGACTGGGTGGAGTAGGGGGAGGCAAAGGCTGCCTTCCCGATACCGGTGAGCACCAGGTGGGCTCCGGCCACGATCAGGCACACCGCCAGCAGGAGAAGGAAGGCGGTGCGCTCCTGCGGTTCCAGCACAGTGGGGAAGGTGATCGCTGACTCACTTAAATCTATAGGGTATGATGCCGCGACGATACGCGGCAACGGCGGCTGCACTCCTTCCATTTCTTGACGTGGGGCGGAACGGTCTATCCTCGTCCTTTTCCGGTATGCTCAGCAGGAGGGGGCAGGCCCCCTCCCGGACCCACCCCCGTGAGGATAGCCCCTTCTTCGGGGTCCTTCGTAGACAAAGTGGTTTCGGAAAAGGGGAGGATCCTCCGGACGGACTGGGTCCCGGACAGCATTCACCGCCGCCGGACCAGGTACAGCCCCAGGAGCAGGCAGATGACCAGGAGTGCCACCGCCCCGCGGAGGATTTCCGTGTTCCCGGTGACGGGTCCTCCGGCAGCCCGGTTCCAGTCCTGCACGAATGCTTCTGTGTAGTATCCCGCCACCCCGGGATGCTCCAGGATCACCCCGGCCTCCCGGTTGAAGGAGGGGGAGTTCTCGTTCCAGTTGATGGAGGAGACGAGCACCCGCTCAGCGTCCACGATCGCCCCCTTATTGTGGATGCACCGCACGCCAAGGTCATCAGGCCACCCCACCCGGACCTCCAGCGGCAGCCCCTCCCGGCGTGCAATGCCCGCGATCGTCGTCGCCATCTCGTCATTGTCCTCGGGGTCGCCGGTGCCATAGAGGGAGCCGTCCAGCAGGATCCGGACCGCCACGCCCCGACGGGATGCCTCTATCGCCGCCAGGAGGTACGGATTCAGCCGATCGCCGGTGCTGTTGCGGATGGAGGCCACCTCGATATCCACCGAACGGACCGCTCCTGCGATCAGGTCCTCGACGAGAAACGCGGTGTCGGGGGCCAGGACCGGTGTCACCGTGGCGTTTCGGAAGATCCGGGGTGCCAGGTCGGGGGTAAGCGACTCTTCCCGGGCTCCCTGCTCCCAGAACAGTACCTCCCCCGCCAGGGTGAAGGGCAGGATGTCTCCCCCGGCCCGGTCGTGCAGGAACATCCCGTGGAAGTAGCGGGCGGTTTCCGGATCGTCGATGAGAACACCCCACCCCCGGTTTCCTGTCCCGCCCACCGGCGGGTAGCCGGTCGGGTTCAGGTTCTCGGTCCCCAGGACCAGGCGGGAACCGTCCAGCACCACCACCTTGGCATGGGTGAACCGGTAGCGGGCGTGGGCGGTATCGGTGGAGGCCATCAGGTACACGGGGATACCGGACTGGTTCAGGAGGAGGCAGGCCCCCCGCCCGGCCGGGGAGATCCCGCCGGCAGGTCCTCCTTCCAGGAGCACCTCCACACGGACCCCTCTCCTGTGGGCTGCCGAGAGCTCGCGGGCAATCCCCGCATCCTCCAGCTCGTAGGCGCTGATCAGGATCTCCTCTGTGGCATTCCGGAGGGCCCCGATGAGAACCCCCCGTGCCCCCTCCGGCGAGACGAAGGCCGTGAGGGTGACGTTCAAAAAGGCGGCCGGGGTGAACCGTGACTGGCCGGGGAACCGGGGCCTGGGATCCCAGGTCCCGTTCTCCAGGTAATGGATCTGCCCCTCCCGGGCCGTCACGTCCTCCGGCCAGCGGACCTGCTGGAGCACCCGGTTCCCCTGCAAGAGGACCAGCTGGTCGGCACGGTTCGCCATGGCAAACATCCCCTGGTGGCGCATGTCAGGGATTCCGGCCGTGGCATTCCGGATCTCGAAATCCGGGAGGGTCCCGTACGTGGAGAGGAATGCAGGCCCTTCCTCGGCGATGGTGATCCGGCCGTTGATCCGGGTGCCGGGGGGAAATGCCAGGACCCCCTCGCCGTCGTCGATGGTGATCCCGTCCAGGGAACCGGAACCTTCGATCACGAGGAAGGCATCCCCTTCCCCTCTCAGGTAGGGGTCCGGGCAGAACTCCACGATCTGCAGCCCCGCCGATGGGACTGCCAGGAGAACGAGGATGAGGAGGATCACAGGGGCCCGCATGGGTGCGGGAGGATTGGCACCATGGGAGAAGAAGGCTGCGGAGTGGTGCTCCCCTTGTGGGAACAGCTGACTTCCAGTGGAAATAAAGGGGTCTATGGTGGCAGGGGCCGGTATCAATAGAGATCCCGGATCCTCTCTGGTGATCTCTGGATTCCCTGATCCCTTACCCTTTCCTGCCACTGCACCACACCGGCTGCCGTCTCCTTTATCACGGCCGGGCACTATCACTTCCGCATGCCTGCCGGCGCGGTGGTGAAGGTTGGGGGGAGCCTCTTCTCCGAGGTGCCCCGCCTGGTGCAGGAGATTCGCAGTGTGACCCGACCGGTACTCGTCGTGCCCGGCGGCGGGCAGTATGCAGACCTGGTCCGTATGCTCTCGCTCCCCGAAGAGCAGTCCCACTGGATGGCGATTGCAGCCATGGAGCAGTACGCGTGGTACATCGCGGTCCACGGGATGGAAACGATGGATGGGATCGCCCCTCCGGAAGGAATCCGGGTTCTCCTCCCGTACCGGGTGATGAGAGTCGAGGATCCGCTCCCCCACACCTGGGATGTCACCTCTGACTCCATCTCGGCGTGGGTGGCATACCGGCTGGATCTGCCGCTCCTCCTCCTGAAATCCGTGGACGGGCTCACCCGCGATGGCCGGCTCCAGCACCGCGTCAGCAGGGCCTTCCCGTGCGGAGAGGTGGACCCGTACTTCCTTCCCTTTGTGCTCTCCCGAGGGGTACCGGTCACGGTGGCGAACGGCAGGGTGGCGGGGAGGGCTGCCGCCTGGCTCCGGGGAGAGGAGGTGTCAGGGACCGTCATCGGGCCAGAAGGGTAGGACTCGACGGAGTATCAGGTCTGGCAGGGGAAGTGGATTTGAGAGTATTTCCCTGCGTCTCTTCCCGCGTGCACTCAGCGGGAGGGGGAGACCCTATCCCGGTCCCACCCCCATGAGGATAGTCCCTGCAACGGTGATTCCTCTCTCTCTGATCGGGCTCATGCGCAAAGCCAGGATCGGGCCGGACTCTCCGCCCGTTCCACGGAACAGAGATATTAAGTGCCGCGCGGAGAGACACTATAGAACATTCCACGGGAGTTTCGAGATGGAAATCAGTAACTGTACCTCCTGCAATGCACCCCTCGCAGAGCAGGGGGCCACCGAATTCGGGTGCCCGCAGTGCGGCACTGTCGTCCGCCGCTGCTACCGGTGCCGCATGCAGACTGTAGCCTACATCTGCCCCAAGTGCGGGTTCTGGGGGCCGTGATCCGATGGGCAAGGTGGCCGCCGTCCTCCGGATCATGCCCGAGTCGGCAGAGGTGAACCTGAAGGATCTGGAACAGAGCATCCGGAAGAAGGTGAAGGGCATCCAGGACGTGGCCACCGAACCCATCGCCTTCGGCTTGCAGGCGCTCAAGATAGCGGTGGTGGTGAGCGATGACGAGGGCGGGACCGATATGATTGAAAAAGCCCTCTCGGAAGTACCCCAAGTGGGACAGGTAGAAACGATTGCGGTCAACCGGATGATCTGAATTCCGGCCCGGCCGTCAGTCCCCGATTTCCAGTTTTTCGAGAACCGTCCCGGTGATGGTCCGTATCTTCTCCACGGACTCCTGGAATGCGCGGACCTCATTGTCCTCGATCCGGATCGGCACCGGGAACGCGCCGTTCCGGTTGATTCTCGCGGGAACGCCGATGCAGACATCCCCGATCCCGTGCACCTCCTGACGGATGTAGCTGGAGACCGTGAGGATCCGGTTCTCGTCCCCGAGGACCGTGCGCACGAGAGTGGCAATGGCCTCGCCGGGCCCGTACGTGGTGGCCCCGCGTTTCCGGATGATCATCTCACCCGAGGTCTTCACCGTGTTGATCATCTCTTCCATGGGGATCTGGGTGAAGGCAGGCAGGTTGTTGATGGTGATGCCGCCCACCGTGGTCGCAGACCACAGCGGAACCATGGAATCCCCGTGCTCCCCGATGATCCGGGTGTGGACCTCGGAGACGTGGACCCGGAAGAAGTCGGCAAGGAGCGATTTCAGCCGCATGGAGTCCAGGTGGGTGCCCAGTCCGAAGACATGCTCCGGCCGCATGCCGGAGTACCGGAGGGCCACCGATGTCATCACGTCCACGGGGTTCGTCACCATGAAGATGATGGCCTCGGGAGCGACACGGCCGATGGTCTCGGCTGCAGGTGCCACGATCCTGCCATTCTGGAGCGCAAGGTCCAGGCGCGCCTGCCCTGGCTGCCGTGCGATCCCCGCGGTGCAGACCACGATATCCGATCCCCGCACGTCGTCCATCTCCACCGACCAGCTGATCCGGGTATCCGTTCCCCGGGCGGCGAAGGAGTCCCCCAGGTCCCGGGCCAGGCCGTCCAGCTGATCCTCTGAGCCGGCCCTGCCGATGAGCAGGAGGTCGTCAACGTGGGGGTCATGGGAGATGGCATGGGCTGCAAACGATCCGATTCTGCCTGAAGCACCAATGATGGCTACGGTTGCCATGGAATGATCACGTGGGGACACGTCCTCGGTCGGCACCACGTTCCGCCGGTATCGCGTGCGTCCCTCCTCCACCCCGCAACCCCGTGGGCGCCGTACGTCCACGGTAGGTCTGCTCCCTTCCGGGCCTGAACCGGTCCCCGCGGCACCAGGTCTCCACCCCCTCCGGGGATTCGATCCCTGTCCGCCGGCCTCACAGGACGAGGTTTCTCAGTCAGGATATACGCAAGTTCCGATGGCCGACTGTGTCTTCCTCAGACTTCGCCCCCCGCGTACCGGCGGTTTCGGGTAACAGGTGACGTCGAACCACCCGGGCTAGTCCCCGGTGATCCTTGGGGCGCTGAAAGGATAAAAACTAGGGGATGAAGGCCTCCCCCCCCACCCTCTCCCGCCATTCCTGCAGGATCCGGCGGTTCGCCTCGGGATCCGACTTCCGGAAGAGGTCAATCACGGTAAGGAGGGGCTTCTCCTTCGGGATCACTGCACCCAGCCGCCGGTAGTCTCCCTGGTACACCTCGATCTTCTGCGCCCCCTCCGCCTCGGCCACCTTCAGGGGCTCCTCCATGACCGGGTGCTCCTGGAGCTCGCGGTACTCCTTCAGGAACCGGACCGGTTCGACGAGCAGGTGCTCCCGGTTCACCTCCACGTTATAGGCTGACCAGTAGGCAGCGGCGTACCAGGCATCGTTCAGGATCACGTGGCGCACGCCGCTGATGGCGCCCAGGATCCCCAGGGTCCCGACCCCGGAGGAAGCGTCCACGAAGACCCTGGGCATGGCGTGGCGCAGCTGGACGCTGACAGAGACGATCTTGGGATCATACCCCCGGGGGAACTCGATGTGGGTGAGGGACTGCTGCTTGTAGAGGACCACCGGGCTGTGCTGGGTGTAGAAGATGTCCGCCCGCACATCGCACCCGGCCAGGAGCTCGTAGTTCCGCGGGGGTGTGACCAGGTCCACGTCGACTGCCCCCGGGGTGAACTCCCCGCATTTCACCACGCCCCGAAGCTCCGGCACCTCCCGCATCAGCTGTTCTGCGGTCTTTTTATCGACATGGCGGGAGAGGAGGAGGAGGGAGTTCCGGGGAAGATAGGGGGGCTGGTTCATGGCGAAGCCGGGGTGGACAAGAGGGATACCGGCCTCACGGAGGGGGCTGCCCCGGTTGAGAAGCCCCTCCTGCACCATGAGGGTGTAGATCTCGAGAAAGACGTTGTCGATGAAACGTTTCTCGCAGGTGCAGGCCTCCATGATCCCGAGATCGGCGGGAGGGGGCATCTGCTTGTCCAGCATCCGGGGCGTGCAGGCAGGGCAGGGGGAAAAGACGGTATCCAGGGTATCCAGGAGCTCGTGCGCGTACTGCACGCAGTCCTCACCGCAGACAGGGCACTTCATCATGGGCCCGATGCGATTTGAACGCATGACCGCCCGGTTATGAGCCGGGCGCTCTCACCGGACTAAGCTACGGGCCCGGAGAAAGCAGAGCGCCGCCAACAGGACTCGAACCTGTGACATGCTGGTTAACAGCCAGCCACTCTACCAACTGAGTTATGGCGGCATCAGGCGATATGCTTTATTACATCTTCGCGGTGGTTTATGAAACTTTGGAACAGGGAATCCTCGAGGGTTTGAGACCCCCGCAGGCCCCGTAAAATCTCCCGTTCCCCCACTGGAAAACGGGGCGTCCCCCCCTCTCCCCTGTTTTCACCGTCAGTGTTTTTTCAGGGCCTGGATCTGCCGGATCAGCTCGTCCAGTTCCCTGTCGACCTTTCCGAGGAGCATCTGGGCCTTGGGGGTCGCCATGGCACCGGAGGGGGAGGCACGGATATAGCCGAGATGCTCCAGGATCCGGAGGGAGTACCGGATCCGGTGGTAGGGGAGATCCAGGAGGAGGGAGAGCTTCATGATGCCGATGGGTTCATGCTCCACCACCGTTGTGAGCACCTGCAGGTGCCTCCCCAGCAGGTCCACCTCCCCCTTCAGCTTTGCGAGCATCCCTGACACTCCATTACCGGTGGCATGCTACTTCAATCTGTCCGTTCCCTGCCGGCCCCTGCCGCATCTCCGCCATCCCCGCGGGGTTCGACGATGCCCTTCCGGTGCTCCTCGTCCAGCCACTGTTTGGTCCGCCGGTACAGCCGCATGAAATACAGGAAAAGGCCGGCCGCGGCTGCGAGGGAGACTACGATCGCCACCCGTCCTGCGGGGGTGGGCATCCAAAAGTACAGGAGCACGGCAACGGCAATGAGGATCAGGATGGCGTTGAGGAGAACGATGAGCTTGATGAACCGGAACCTGAGATCACCCTTGGCCGCCTCATCCATGGGAAATCATGGAACGCAGGGATAAAAGTACTTGTGGGTTCAGCACCCAGATCCCTGAGAATGGAACCACTGGACCGGGCAATCCGTGCCGCGGGAGCTGCAGCCTACGTGGCGTACGCATCCTCGGCCGACGCGGACATGCTCTACCTGACCCGGTTCCGCACCACAGACCCCATCGTGTTTCTGAAGAAGCCGGGCGAACGGGGGACCATCGTCGTCTCCCAGATGGAGTACGAGCGGGGCGTCCGGGAATCCACCGCCGCGGTGATGACCCGGGCAGATGCCGGCCTCCCGGAGATCCTGAAGGAAGAGAAGGATCGCACGAGGGCGTACGCCCGGATGATCGCAGGGCTCAGTCCCGGCAAAATACTCGTGCCGCCGCAGTTCCCGCTGGGCCTTGCCCGGGAACTGGAGCAGTTCCACCCCGTGGTCGTGGACCGGGGCACGGTGGCTGCCAGGCGGGCGGTGAAGCGGACCGAAGAGGTGCGGGAGATCCGGAAGGTACTCCTGGCCGCGGAAGCGGCAGTCTCGATGGCGATCCGGATGATCGCACGAGCCAAGGTCACCGGCGGCATCCTGCACCGGGACGGGAAGCCCCTCACGTCTGAGGCGGTCCGGCAGGAGATGCACATGCTCCTCCTGTCCCGGGGGTGCCGGGCCCAGGACACCATCGTGGCCTGCGGGCCGGACTCGGCGGTGCCCCACCTCCGGGGAGAGGGACCCCTGCGGGAGGGGGAGCCCATCATCATCGACCTCTTCCCCCGGGACGAGGTCAGCGGGTACTGCGCTGATCTCTCCCGCACGGTGGTGAAGGGTGAGCCGGATACGAAGGTGGGAGAGATGTACCGGGCGGTCCGCGATGCGAAACGCCTGGCCGCCGCCCGGGCAAAACCCGGCGTGGAGGGGGCTGCCCTGCACCAGGCCGTCGTGGAATTCTTTGCAGAACAGGGGTTCGAGAGCAACACCCGTGGCTTCATCCACAGCCTGGGCCACGGGATCGGTCTCGAGGTGCACGAGGACCCATCCCTCGGTCCCGGCGGGGGCCCGCTCGCCGCCGGAAACGTCTTCACGCTGGAACCGGGCCTGTACTACCCGGAGGTGGGGGGAGTGCGCCTGGAGGACATGGTGCTCCTGACACCGCGGGGCTGCACCCTCCTCTCGAAACTGGGGGAGCGGCTGGGCGTATGAACGACGAGATCCTGGAGTCGTACCGGGAAGCCGGCAGGGTGGCCTCCCGGATCCTGCGGGAGGGGGCGGCCATGGTGCGGGTGGAGGCGTCCCTCCTCGAGGTGGTGGAAGCGGTGGAGAGCCGGGTCCGGGAGGAGGGGGCCGGACTCGCGTTCCCCCTGAACCTCTCCCTGAACGAGGATGCGGCACATGATACGGCCACACCGGGAGATACCCGAACCTTCCGGAAGGGGGACATGGTGAAGCTGGACCTGGGCGTGCAGATGGACGGGTACATCGCCGATACCGCTGCGACGGTGGACCTTGGCGATCACCCCCTGCTGGTGGAGGCCTCCCGGGAAGCCCTGGAGGCGGCCATCGGGCGGGTGCGCCCCGGGGTCACCACCGGTGAACTGGGGGCAGTGATCCAGCAGGAGATCGAGGGGCGGGGCTACCGCCCCGTGGCAAACCTCACCGGCCACGGGCTGGACCGGTACCGGATCCATGCACCCCCCACCATCCCCAACATCGCCATCCAGGGCGGGGCTGTGCTCCAGGAAGGGATGGCATTCGCCATCGAACCCTTCGCTTCCACCGGTACCGGCATGGTGAGCGACGCGCCGCGGATCCAGATCTTCCAGCAGATCGCTGAAAAACCCGTCCGCCTGGCCGCGGCGAGGGAGATCCTGGCCAGGGTGAAGGACCGGAACGGCCTTCCCTTTGCCCGGCGCTGGCTGGACGGTTCACGGGTGGAGATCGGTCTCGCCACCCTGGTACGGGCGGCCGTCCTCCACGCCTACCCGGTCCTGCACGATCGGCCCGGATCCCTGGTCTCCCAGGCAGAGCATACCCTGATCGTGACCGCGGACGGGGCTCTCGTCACCACCCGCTAGGAAACCATTATTGGAGCCCGGGTGAAAGAGTACCGGTTACACCAATGACCCCCGATGCCGCCCCCGAGACCCTGCAGGTAATGGAGGTCCTCCTCACGGCCGAGGTCTTCAACACCACCCCGCAGCTGGATGCGAATGACTTGAATCCCCTCTGCCGGCGCATCTTCGGCGTCGGCCAGGGCGTGGACCAGGTGAAGCGGCCGGTCGTGGTACCGGAAGCGGTGCTGCGGGAGGTGCTGAAGATCACCGGGTCCATTGACAAGGTGAAACAGCACCCCTTCGTGGAGCAGGAGGCCCTGGGGAAGCGCCTCCGGATCTCGGCCCTGGAACCGGCCGCCCGGTGGTTCCTCTCCCACGGGGGCAAGCCCCGCATCAGCGGCAACCCGGCCCTCTCCTGGTTCTTCGAGCACTTTGACTCGGCCTCGGCGGATTACCGGGCGGCACGGGAGGCCAACCCACGGATAGAGGACACCCGGCCCTACCTGGACGCAAGGGTATCGCGGGCCATCGCGGAGGACGAATCCCTGCGGTCTTCCATGGAGCTCCTGATCGTGAGCGCCCCGGAAGAGGTGGAGCAGGCCCTCCCGCGCCTGGTGATTACCGATGGGCAGCGCCGGGTCATTGCCAAGATACGGGCCGCCATGGAGCACCGGGACTACCTGATCTCCCGGCAGATCCTGGAGGTGGGGAAGCTCCTCTTCATCGGGCCGCCGGGCACGGGGAAGACTTCCCTCGCCCTCGCCCTCTCCCGGGAGCTCCACCTGCCGGTGCTGGAGGTCCGGCTCTCCATGATCACCTCCCAGTACCTGGGGGAGACCTCCAAGAACATCGACCGGATCTTCCAGTTTGCCCGGAAGCTGGCCCCGTGCATCCTCTTCATCGACGAGTTCGACTTTGTCGCGAAGAGCCGCATCACCGATGACCACGGCGCCATGAAGCGGGCGGTGAACATGCTCCTCAAGAACATCGACCGGGTGAACCTGGTGCGGGACCGGGTGCTCCTGATCGGCGCCACCAACCACCCCCAGCTGCTGGACGAGGCGGCCTGGCGCCGGTTCGACGAGGTGGTGGAGTTCCCGCTCCCGGACGAGGCGATGCGGCGGGAGATACTCGTGTCCGTCACGTCATCCCTGGAGTGCAAGGGCGACCTCTCCGCCCTCGCGGGCCGCACCGAGGGGTTCTCCGGCGCCGACCTCCGTGTACTGGTGCGGGAAGCCCTCCTCTCGGCCCTGGTACGCGGGGACCGCTCTATCGGCGAGGCGGACCTGGAGAGTGGCATCCGGCTCGTGCAGGGGAGGAATCACCTCCGCGGTACAGAATAGCATGCTTCTCACCCTCCTGGGGTCCGGTGATGCGGTGGGGACACCCAAGGTGGGGTGCCGCTGCCCGGTCTGCACCGAAGCGGTCCGTTCGGGCAGGCAGCGCCTCCGGACCTCGCTTCTCGTACAGCACGGCGGAAAGACCCTTCTCGTGGACAGCACTCCTGACATGCGGCAGCAGCTCCTGGCTGCCGGTGGCCCGGCCGTGGACGCGGTGATCTGGACCCATGGTCACTATGACCACTACACCGGTTACGGCGACTTCTATAGGGTCCAGGATCCTCCCCCTGTCTATGCAGATCCCCGGACTCTCGGCTACGCAGCAGAGTACTTCAGTTTTCTCTCCTTTGCCCGCCATCCGCACGAACCCTACCGGCCTTTCGACCTCTTCGGTATCACGATCACCTTCGTCGAGATGAACCATCCCCCCGCGTACGCCTGCGGCCTGGTGCTGGAACACGAAGGATTCCGGGTCGGGTACACTTCCGATACCCTCGCATCCATTCCTGAAAGGAGCAGGAAGCTCCTCACAGGCATGGACCTGCTCTTCGTCGACGGCATCGCCCCGCCCGAGATCCGGCTCCACAAGCACATGAACTACGAGGAGGCGTGCCGGCTCGCGGAGGAGGTGGGGGCAAAGGATTTCCGGTGCGTCCACCTCTCCCACCTGATTCCCTGGGAGATGCCCCACCAGGGAAGGGACATGGAGTCCTTTAAGTTCTGATGAAGGGTTGGCTCACCTGTTCCCTGTTGGTAATGATGACGGGAGGGGGCTGGAGCCCCCTTCCGGGCCTTCCCCTACGAGGATAGACGGATCTTCGGTTGACGAGACAGTGTCATCTTCCCGTCCCTGAAAACCGGCGGAGGGTGCCCACGCGGCGGGGGCGGTGAGCCCCCGAGAGCGTCTCACCAGTAGCCAGCGTATACGGAATACCGTCGCCTCACCTTCCAGGCATGCTTCTCCCGCGGGTCGCGGCCGGCCCGGTTCCCTTTTTATATTCAGCCCTCCATGTACAAACGGCATGGAGATCAAGATCCTCGAACTGCGGGCGGACCAGGCACGGATCGTGCTCAAGGGCGAGGGGCACACTTTCCTGAACCTGCTCACCGACGAGATTTTAAAGGATCCGTCGGTGGACGTCGCGCGCTACCTGATGGAATTCCAGTTCTCGGACCCCGAGCTCCTGATCACGACAGACGGGAAGAAGGGGCCCATCGAAGTGCTCCGCGAGGCCTGCGGAAGAATCTCCGGTCACTGCGACGAGCTCTTGAAGGACCTGAAGGCCTGAAACATCCCCCCTTTTCTTCCCGGCCTGGTGGTCGGCTCTTCTGAAAGAGGAGGGATATCTTTCCCCGCTCCGGGCATATCTCCGAAAACCCGGAGAAACCGCTTGGAGGGGACTGTCCCCGAGGGGTGGGGTCGGGAGGGGGCTCTGCCCCCTCCTATCGCCCTCCCCCGGTGAGGATAAGCGGATCGGACTGACAGCCATCTCACTTCTCTGAAAGGCAATGACGTGAGAAAAAAGCGGGAGAGAGATGACGGCAACAGATGGCTCTCTACGCCCGCTCGGTGAATCCCACCGGTCCCACGATTCGGGTGATGCGGATCTTCACCTTGTCCTTGGGCTTGGCCCCCGCCACGTAAAGGGTGTATTTGCCCAGGCGCACGACACCGTCCCCCCGCTTGGAGATGGACTGGATCTCCACGTCCAGGACCGCCCCTTCCTCCAGCCGGTCGGAGGCAGGCTCCGTCCTGGCCTTCCGCTTCTTCACGGGCCGGTGCCCCCCGCAGGCGTCGCACCGCAGCACCGGGATCCTGCCGTCCTTCACGAGCCGGGTGTCGGGCCGCCCGCACTCCGAACAGATCACGTAATCCTCGACGTAGTGCCGGATCAGGCCGTTCACCATCCCCTGCTCGAACTTGCCGTTGAAGACTGCCCGGTTTCCGTCGATCTTACCCGCGGTGCCCAGCTCCCCCACCAGGTACTTCATCAGGTCGTCCCTGTCCCGGTTCAGGATATCCGCGATCTCGGCAAAGTTCTCGAGGACGGTGGTCTTCCCCTCGATGAAGGCCTTGGCCACCGGGATCTGGAACCGCTCACCGGTTCCCGTGACCTCCGTGATCTGGGAATAGGCCTTCTTCAGGAGATCCTCGTACGATTCCGCCATGGGTATCCATGGGATGGCCGGGGTGTTAAAGGATATCCCCGGGGGCGGACCGGCGGGTTTTATGGAGCCGCATGGGCATACCATTCCGTACATGCTGTCGTCCGAGGATCTGGCGCACCTCCGGCGTGAGCTGGGGCGGGATCTCACCCCGCTGGAAACCGCCTGCTTCGAGAACCTCTGGAGCGAACACTGCAGCTACCGCTCCACCCGGAAGCTGCTGGCAACGCTGCCCACCACCGGCCCGAACGTGATCGTCGGTCCCGGTGACGATGCGGCGGTGGTCCGGTTCTCAGAGGATCTCGCTGTCGTCGTGGGAATGGAGAGTCACAACCACCCCAGCTACGTGGATCCCTACCACGGCTCGGCGACCGGCGTCGGGGGCATCGTCCGGGACGTGGTCTCCATGGGGGCCCGGCCCATCGCCCTCATGGATCCCCTCTATTTCGGCACGCTCACCGACGAGAAGAACCGGTATCTCTTCGAGCACGTGGTGGCGGGCATCGGGGACTACGGGAACTGCATCGGCGTACCGGTGGTCCGCGGGGAGGTGGTGGTGGACCCCTCCTACCGCGGTAACCCTCTCGTCAACGTGGTCTGCGTGGGGATCGTGCACCCGGACCGGTACCTGCTGGCCCGGGCCAGGGAGCCGGGCAACCCCCTGCTCCTGGTCGGTTCCTCGACGGGGAGGGACGGGATGGGCGGGGCGTCCTTCGCCTCCCGGGACCTCTCCGAGGACTCGGAGGCCGAGGACAGGCCCAGCGTCCAGATCGGGGATCCCTACACCGAGAAGCTGATCATCGATGCGGTGCTGGAGATGGCGGAGACCGGTACGGTCCTCTCCTGCAAGGACCTGGGTGCGGCGGGGCTCGCCGGGGCCTCCAGCGAGATGTGCAGCACCTTCGGTGCCGAGATCCACGCGGACCGGGTCCGGCAGCGGGAAGCGGGAATGACGCCCCCCGAGATCATGCTCTCCGAGTCCCAGGAACGGATGCTGATCGAGACCCGGGCCCGGGACGTCCCGGCCCTCTCCCGCATCGCCGAGAAGTACGACCTCACCTGGAGCGAGATCGGGAAGGTGATCCCGGAGCCCCGCTACCGGGTCCTCTTCCACGGGAAGGTGGCCTGCGATCTCCCCATCCGGCTCCTCACCCACGGTGCCCCCCTCTGCCAGTGGGAGACGAAACCCCGCCACCTCGCCCGGCCGTATGCCCGTCCTGCCGCAGACCTCGCGGCCCTCGCGGCACTCGTCCTCTCCCACCCCGAAGTGGCAGGAACCGAATGGGTCACCGAGCAGTACGACCACGACGTGCAGCTCCGCAGCGTCTCGCTGGCCCGGGACGCGGCGGTGCTCCGGCTGGATGGGGCTGCACTCGTCCTCTCCTGCGGGTGCAACCCCAGGCAGATCGCCATCCGGCCGTATGAGGGGACCGCCAACTCCCTGTACGAGAATGCCGCCAACCTGGCGGTGGTGGGTGCAGAGCCCCTCTGCATCGTCAACTGCCTGAACTTCGCGAGCCCCGTCCACCCGGAGATCTGCTGGGAGCTGGAAGAGTGCATCCGGGGACTGGGGGACATGGCCCGCCGGATGGGCGTCCCGGTGGTGGGGGGCAACGTCTCCCTGTACAACGAGAGCGACGAGTTCGGGACCCAGATCCGGCCCACCCCCTCCATCGGCCTGGTCGGGAAGGGGGATGTCCGCACCTGGCAGCCTGCGCCGGAAGGCGCATTGCTGGCCCTCGTGGGGGAGACCCGGGCGGAGTTCGGCGGTTCCGTGCTGGATGCGGTGACCGGCTGCGGGGGGGATGCCCCTGCACTCGCCGATATCGCGGTGCTCGCACGCATCCGTGAGCTCGTGAACTCCGGGTCATGCCTGGCGGCCACCGACCTCTCCCAGGGCGGCCTTCTCGCCGCCCTCGCCGCCCTCTCCCCTGACGCCATGGTGGAAGTGGAGGGCGATCCGGTGGCAGGGCTCTTCTCGGAGACCTGTGGCCGGTTCCTGGTGGCGGTCCGCGACGAATCGCGGCTGAAGGGCCTCCCCTTCCGGATCCTCGGGGAGGCGGGTGGTGACGGACTCCGTATCACCGCGGGGAAGGAACGGCTGGTCCTCACCGCGGAGGAACTGCGCCGCTATGAAGGGACGGTCACCGCCCTGATGCGGGGCTGAAGAAGCGGAATATCACCTTTTTCGGCCGTACAACATCATCCCAATCGGAAGAAACCGATGGAGAGGACTATCCTCGCGGGGGTGGGAACGGGAGAGGGCCGGCCCCCTCCCGTCATGCAGTATCAGGTCAGCGGATGGAGATTTCCGGCTCATTCATCAGAATGATACGTCCAGTGGGACGCTCCCGGGGGGCTTTCGCCCCCCCGCCGCGTGGGCGCCCCCCCGGGTGACGGGTGGATCATCGGTTTTGCCGATGGAAGGGACTATCCTCATGCGGGGGATGCCGCAGCGGCGGGGACGGCAGCCCCCAAGAGCGTCCTATGGAACAGGAAGTAATCTGTGATCCGCTCCCTTCACCCCTGCCCCGCCGATTGCTTGACGGCAGAGACCAGTTCCGCCATCTTCTGCTCGTCAGTGAGATCCCTGGGTGCGAATGCGAAGGTGCCCACGACGTCCACGCCCCGGGCTAAGAGGGCTTCCTTCATCATGGCCAGGGTCTCGCCGGGTTTCCCGCCACAGGTGGCAAGGACGATCCCCTTCTTCCCCTCGCATCCCCGGAGGGCTGCGATGGCGGCGTTGGCGGCCGGGGTCGGGGACCAGGCCCACACCGGGGAGCCGACGACGATGAGGGTATGGCGGGATACGTCGATGGCCGCAGGCTCAATCCGTGCCAGTTCCCTCCGGCGCGCCCTGGCGGAGCCCAGCAGGTACATGGTGATTTTATTGTACCCTGTGCAGTCCTTCACCGGGATCAGCTCGCCTCCGGTGGCGGATGCGATGCGCTTCGCCACCCCTTCGGTGTTCCCGGTCTCACTGTGATAGACTATGGCAACAGACATGCCGGGAGGATGGGTGCGGGTTTCACATAAGATATGGCATCTGCCCGGGTTAGTTCGGCCAGAAGGTTATCCCGCAGGATGGTGCGGGAGGGGGCAGAGCCCCCTCCCGGGCCCTCCCCCGTGAAGATAGCCTGCCGTTCAGTGGTTGCCAGGAACCGGGGACACCTGGCGTGAGAAAACTGGCGGGGGGTGCCCACGCGGCGGGGGCGGTGAGCCCCCGAGAGCGTCTCACCAGTACCACACAGCTGCATGACACCGCCATGTCGCGTTCAATGAAATCCGCAGGCGCCGCGGCAGGAGGGAACGGGCCCCGGGCTTCAGGGAACTACTGCAGGAAACACGGGAAAAAAGGATGGGAAGATTATCTCCTGAACTGCGGCATCAGGGCACGGATCTCCTTCCCCACGTCTTCGATCAGGTGCTCCTCGTCCGCCCGGGTGAGGGCGTTGAAGACGGGGCGGTTCACCTGGTTCTCCAGTATCCACTCCCGGGCGAACTCGCCGCTCTGGATCTCGTCGAGGATCTCCTGCATCGCCTGGTACACCTCGGGCCCGATGACCCGGGGGCCCCGCGTCAGGTCACCGTACTGGGCCGTGTTACTGATGGCGTTCCGCATGTTGGTGAACCCTCCCTCGTAGATCAGGTCCACGATCAGCTTCGTCTCGTGGAGCACCTCGAGATATGCCATCTCGGGGGCGTAGCCGGCATCCACCAGCGTCTCGAACCCGGCCTTGATGAGAGATGTCATCCCCCCGCAGAGCACCGTCTGCTCCCCGAAGAGATCGGTCTCGGTCTCCTCGCGGAACGTGGTCTCCAGGACGACGGCACGGGTGGCACCGATCCCCTTCGCATAGGCGAGGGCTGTCTCCTTTGCCTTCCCGGTGGCGTCTTGGTGGATGGCGATCAGGGCAGGGACCCCCTTCCCTTCCTCGTAGGTCCTCCGGACCATGGCCCCGGGGCCCTTGGGTGCGATCATGATCACGTCAACACCCGGGGGCGGCACGATCTGGCCGAAATGGATGTTGAAGCCGTGGGAGCAGGAGAGGGTCATCCCGTCCTCCAGATGGGGCTGGATCTCCGACCGGTACACCCCGCCCTGGAGCTCGTCGGGGACGAGGATCTGGACGAGATCTGCCTTCTTCACCGCGTCTTTCACGGGAAAGACCTTGAAGCCGTCCCCGCTGGCTTTCTGCCAGGACTTCCCCTGCCGCAGCCCGATGATCACATCGAGGCCGCTGTCCCGCAGGTTCAGTGACTGGCCCCGGCCCTGCGAACCGTAGCCGATGACCGCGATCTGCTTTCCCTTGAGGACCGAGAGGTCCGCATCCCCGTCAAAGTAGCGTGGTATTGTCCCTTCCATGGCCGGTTATATCAGCGGAGGAGGACATAAATATTATATAAGGAAAGGTAAGAAACATAACCGAACCGGGGCTCTCCCCGGCACCTACTTTACCGATCGCGATATCTGACAGCCGGGAGTTCTCCCATGGATTTACCTGATGTCCAGGCCACCCGTCCCGAGATCTGCATCAACCTGAGCCGGGTCGGGGTAAAAAACGTGCAGAAGCTGGTGGAAGTGGCACGGCCCGGGAAGCGGCCGGTCATCTTCATCTCTACCTTCGATGTCTTTGTGGACCTTCCTGCGAACCTCAAAGGGGCCAACCTCTCCCGCAACTTCGAGGTGATCGACGAGGTCCTCCAGCATGCCACCGACGGGGAGGTGAAAGAGGTGGAGGAACTCTGCAGCACGGTGGCACGCCGGCTGCTGGACCGGCACGAGTACGCGGACCGCACCGAGGTCCGTATGAAGAGCCAGTTCATGCAGAAACGGGAGACCCCCGTCTCCCACACGGCCTGCCACGAGGTCGTAATCGTCTATGCCAGGGCCGTTGCCCGCAGGAACGACTCCGAACCCTTTGTCCGCAAGGCCATCGGGGCCGAGGTGACGGGCATGACCGCATGCCCCTGCGCCCAGGACATCATGAAGGACCGGGCCACCACGGTTCTTCAGGAGATCGGCCTCACGCGTGAGAAGATCGACAGGTTCTTCTCCGAGATCCCGATGGCCACCCACAACCAGCGGGGAAAGGGTTTCCTCTGCGTGGAGACCGACGATGACCAGCATGTCGGCCTGGAGAAGATCATCTCCATCCTGAAGGAATCCATGTCGGCACGGATCTTCGAGCTCCTGAAGCGGGGCGACGAGAGCTATGTGGTCATGGAAGCCCATAAGAACCCCCGCTTTGTCGAGGACTGCGTCCGGGAGATGGCCAAGCAGGTGCTCTCCACGTTCTCGGACCTCCCCGCCGATGCGGTGGTCACCATCAAGCAGACAAACGAGGAGTCCATCCACCAGCACGACGCCTATGCCGAGCGGAAGGCCACTCTTGCCGAACTGAAGGTGGAGATCGAGGGGGAACTGCAGGCGCCGAAGAAGTTCTGAGGAGAACAGCGGAGCGCTCTCCCCCCGGGGAGATCTTCGGTGGATGATCCTTCTCTCTTTTCATGCAGTCTTGAAAACCGGAGAATGGGGAGTGAATTGCCGGCACCAGGGTATCCTTTCCGCCCGCCGGTGGAGTAGTCGGCTGAAACCATTTAATATCGTTAGAAACCAGAGAAATCTAAAATATTGTGATATTCACAATTAGTCATGTTTATATACAAGCTCATCTAATTAATCCTTTACGCGTTGACGGCCCTCGTTGGGCCGCTGCCGGGTATCCCCCTGCCGGGGATGCCCGGAAGGACTACCCCATGCACAATCCATCCGGAAACCGGGGACGCATTGATCCCCCTGCCCGTGTCAGCGATGTCCTCTCGCACCAGCCGCCGGGAGGTTCCGGGGCAGGGACCGCGGTCGCGGGCGGTTCCGATCCGGTGAACCCGGGAGAAGACCTCCGGTGCACGGTTCCGGAGCCCCTGGCAAGCCTGGTTCCAGATCTCCCGGGCCTGGTCTTCATCTGCGACGGGAATGGACGCCTCACCGGGTTGAACCGGCGGGGCGAGATGCTGCTCGGTTCCCCTTCATCCGATCTGGCGGGCACCCGGGTGCTCGAGCTGGTGGCCGAGGAAGATCGGCCCTCGCTCTTGAGACTCCTCAGAGAGCTCCCCGACAAAGGTCCGTTTGAGGCCATAGTGCACCTGGTGGGAGGATCCGGCGGCAGGATCCCCTGTTTCCTCTCTGCATCCCGCCTCGCGATCGGGGGAATGAGCCTGACAGTGCTTCTCGGGAGCCCGGTCCCTGGCGGCCACGAAATCGATGAGGCATTGCGGGAGAGCGAACAGCGGTTCAGGGAGTTCTCGGAGCTCCTTCCCCAGGCAGTCTACGAGACGGACGAGCAGGGGGTCCTCACCTTTGCGAACCGGCCCAGCATCGAATGCTTCGGCTACACGCCGGAGGATTTCCTCCAGCCCTTCCCGATCTTCCGGGTGATCTCGCCGGAAGAGCGGGAGAAGGCCATCCAGAACTTCCAGGGGACCCTGCGGGGGGAGAGGAATGTACCGGCCGAGTACACCGCCATCAAGAAGGACGGCACCCGCTTCACGATGATGACCTACGCCTCGCGCATCCTCCGCAACGGGAAACCCGTTGGCCTCCGTGGCCTTGCCCTCGATATCACGGAGAGGAAACGGATGGAGGAGGCCCTCCAGGCTGCGAACCGGAAGATCATGCTCCTCAACAGCATCACCCGGCATGATATCCTCAACACGGTCACAGCCCTCATGGGCTACACGGCCCTCGTGAAGGAGAGCAGCGAACCTGCAGAGATCGCATCCCTCCTCGGGAAGATCGAGAAGACCACGTACCGGATCCGGCAGCAGATCGAATTCACGAGGGATTACCAGGAGCTGGGTGTCCAGGGACCGCAGTGGCAGTCTGCCCAGGAGGTGGCCACCGCCTCCACTGCCCCGCTCAGGTCCCCGGACGTGGCGGTGGAGATCCACCTGGAGGGCCTCTCGCTCTCTGCGGACATGCTGCTCGGGAAGGTCTTCTATAACCTGATGGACAACAGCCTCCGGCACGCAGGGAGCGGACTCTCGCTCATCACCCTTACCTGGAGGGAGCACCCGGCCGGGGCTGTGGTCATCTACTCGGACAACGGCACAGGCGTTGCGGAGGATCAGAAGGAGCGGATCTTTGCCTACGGCGTGGGGAAGGGAACCGGTCTCGGTCTCTTCCTCACGAGGGAGATCCTGTCCCTGACCGGTATCGCGATCCGGGAGAATGGTGAGTACGGGAAGGGCGCCCGTTTTGAAATCTCCATCCCCTCCGCGTGTTCCCGGTCCTCCGTGCCTGCCCGGTGAGGGTTACTCTGGCACGGAGGGACCGTGGAGGGGCCTCTTCCCTGTCCTTGACAGGCATGGTCCCTTCGCTGATTCATCCGGTTGACGGAAGAGACGGGTATCCTGTCGAAAGCCTGCTCCCCCCTTCGCCCTCGCGGGACTGTCTGGGGTGGACGTGCACTGGTGCCTGCAGGCTGCCGTGGAAAAAAAAGGGGATTACCGGGCCCGCCAGATCAGGAAGAGGAGGAGGCCCGCCATGAGGACACCAGCGGCTGCCGCAAAGGGCGGGAGCCCGCTCTTCGTGGGGGCGGGGGTAGCCACCATCTCCAGCGAGGCCGTCACCGGAGTCGTGGTTCCGCCGACCACCTGCACCTCCATGGAGAAGTCCCGGTACCCCTGAAGCTGCACCCGGATCGTGTGGGTCCCTGCAGGGATCCCGGTGAGGGTGACCGGGGTAACGCCCCTGTACACATTGTCCACAAAGACATTGCCCCCGGAGGGCACCGAGGAGACCGAGACACCGCCGCCCTCGGGAATTGGGGTGGTCGAGGGGGTGGACTGGAGCGATGCGGTCACGTGGGTGGTGGTGCTCACCCGGACGTTTACCGTTGTCGTGTATTCCTGGTATCCCGTGAGCTGCAGGGCGATGATGTGGTCTCCGGCAGGGACATTCTGGACGGTGTACACTCCCGAGGGCGGTGTCTGGCCCTGGACCACGCCGTCCATCCGGATGGTGGCCCCCGCAGGCGTGGACGCGACCTGGATCCAGCCGGTGGTGGACGAGGGGATAGATGAGAGGGTGGCCCGGACGGTCTGATCCGAACCCTCGGCTACGGTGACGGTGGTCTTCCAGTCATGGTAATTGCTGGCATCCAGCTCAATGGTGTGGGTTCCGGGTGATACCTTCGTAAGGGTGAGAGGGGTCCGTCCCTGGTAGTCCCCGTCCAGGTAGATGAAGGCCGACACGGGATCGGAGATGATGGTAACCGACCCGGCACGGACGATCTTCTTCAGCGGGAAATACTCGGTGAGCTGCTGGCCGGCGACCACGGTATCGGAAGTGGAGGCGCTCTCGTAGCCCTCCAGATCTGCCTCAATCGTGTAGGTGCCCGGCCGGACGCTGGTGATGGTGAGGGGAGCAGTGCCGCGGTAGTTGCCGTTCAGGTAGATGGCAGCGCCCGTCGGTGTGGTGGTGACATAGATGGATCCGTACTGCTCCAGGGGCTCCAGGGAGGCGGTCACCGGCACCGTCTCTCCCACAGCCGGGTTACCCGGGAGGTTCTGGGTCCAGGTCCTGTAGCCATCCAGGGATACACTCACCGTGTGCCCCGGTGGTGAAGTGGTGTACACCTCCACCGTGACCGGTGTGGTTCCCCGGTACTGGCCATCGAAGTGGACCTCACCACCCGAGGGATTGGAATCAATCTGGTAGTACCCGACATCCCCTCCGATGTTCTCTGCCCCGGCCCCTGCCACAAGGGGGCAGAGGAGGAGCATACCACAGAAAAGCAGCACCGGCATCCGCATCGTGGATCGTCTCTACCTGATTATTCTCCAAAATAGTATTAAAAAATTATGATTTGTCCCCCAAGAAAATGATGCCAGTTATCATAATTTATCTGATAAATTCTGATGAAATCAGATATGGCCCCAAGAGCAGGGGAAACCGAGAGCGGCAGCTGCATCCCGGCCTCATTTCACGACGGGAGGGACAGTGTTCCTGGCAGACGGTGTGCCGCACCGTCGGCCATGGTTCGGAAGCATCGGAAATACACACATGTTCCCTGACGGGAGGTTGGGAAAAAAGGAAAACTATAACTAACGACAGGAGGTAACTTCCTGTTTGCGTACATGATTGTACGGATAGTGCACAGAGTGCGCTCCAAATCCAGTACCGCCCGATGAACACGTGAGCATTAAGACGAGGCGATATCATTGTCGAAAGTTGTAGAGATCTCTCCAACCACCAGGCACGAAGGCCACTCCAAGCTCGTTCTCAAGATCAACGATCAGGGGATCGTGGAACGGGGCGACTGGCTCTCGATCACGCCTGTCCGTGGGGTTGAAAAGCTGGCCATCGGGAAGACGATGGACCAGGTCCCCAAGATTGCCTCGCGGGTCTGCGGCATCTGTCCGATCGCCCATACCCTTGCAGGCATCGAAGCCATGGAGGCCTCCATCAAGTGCGAGATCCCCCAGGATGCAAAACTCCTGCGGGTGATCCTGCACGCAGCCAACCGGCTTCACAGCATCGCCCTGCACAACATTCTGATCCTCCCCGATTTCTACCTGCCGGGAACGGACACCAAGATCAACCCGTTCGCCAAGGTGGAGCCGGTGAGGAGCGTAGCCGCACGGATCATCCGGCTCCGCGAGATCGGCCAGACCATCGGCGAGATTGCCGGCGGCGAAGCGGTCCACCCGTCCAACCCGAGGGTCGGGGGCATGTACCGCAACGTCACCGAGCGGGCCAGGATGAAGATGTACGACCTAGCCAAGGAAGGACGCCAGCTCGCCACCGACCAGATGGAGTTCATGATCGCGATCCTGCGCAACTTCCAGAAGCGTGACTATTGCGTGGTCGGCAACGCCAAGGTCCCCATGCCCAAGGACCTCGGGTACCACAATCAGGGTTACATGGCCGTGGATCCGATGTACGGGACCAACAGCCTTGCCGAGCACCCCACCTGGCAGCCCGAGCGGTGGGCCGAATCCCGCCCCTGGGACTGGTATATGGGCGAGATGGAGATCGACTTCGAGGACCCGTCCTACCCGATCGGAGGCACCACCAAGAAGGGCACCAAGGCCAACCCCCAGATGGAGGCCTGCACCGGTGTCCCGACGTACGACGGACAGCCGGTGGAAGTCGGCCCCAGGGCACGCCTGGTGAAATTCAAGGGATACGACGAGAAGGGCACCGTCGGCCAGCACATCGCCCGCCAGCTGGAGTACGTGGACTGCGTGTATGCAATCCTCAAGTCCCTGGACGCGCTGAACCCATCCGGGAAGGTCCTTGCCGATCCCATCCCGCAGGGCGACGGCTCCATGGGATGGGCCGCCAACGAGGCCCCGCGGGGCACGGACGTGCACCTGGCAAGGGTCAAGGACGGCCGCGTGCAGTGGTATGAGATGCTGGTACCCACCACCTGGAACTTCCCCACCTGCAGCCGGGCGCTCACCGGTGCACCCTGGCAGCTCGCTGAGATTGTGGTGCGCGGATATGACCCCTGCGTCTCGTGTGCAACCCACATGATCGTGGTGGACGACGACAACAGGATTGTGGCACAGAAACTCATCCAGTGAGCCTGATGGAACACCTGTATCCCGAGATCGTGATCACCGGGTGCGGAAACCCGCTGTACGCAGATGACGGGTTCGGACCCGCAGTGGTGGAGAGTCTCAGGGCCCTCGCCCTGCCCGTGTCGGTCAAGGTGATCGATGCCGGCCTGGGCGGTCCCCATTTTGTCTTTACGATGCTCGATCCAGCCCAGACAAAGAAACTGGTAGTGGTTGACATCGCGGACTTCGGGGGAAAGCCCGGAGAGCTCAGGTGGCTCTCGGTGGAAGAGCTCCCGCCCGGCAGCTACCGGGACGCCCACTCGTGGGATCTGACAGAACCGCTGCAGCGGATCAGGGACGAGATCAAGGTCCGGATCCTCTGCTGCCAGAAGAAGCATGTCTCTGCGCCGGAGATGGAGATCGGGCTCACCGACGAGGTGAAGCAGGCAGTTCCGAAGGCAGTATCCGCAATACTGGAGGAGATAGGTGTGGAGTATGGGACTGTTGCAATCCTTCAAGAAGACACTCACGGGGGAAGAGCCGAAAGCGGCTGCGAAACCCGCTGAGGTGAAGACGGAGAAAAAGGCAGAACCAAAAAAGGAGGAGAAACCTGTGGCAAACAAGATCACGGTGGGACACGTGCACATGAGCGGCTGCACCGGGTGCCTCGTGTCCCTCGCAGACAACTACCTGGGACTGGTAAAGATCCTGGATGATTATGCGGACCTTGTGTACGGCCTCACCCTCGCCGATGTCCGCCACATCCCGGAGATGGATGTGGCCCTCGTCGAGGGGTCGGTCTGTATCCAGGACCATGAATCGGTGGAGGACATCAAGACCACGCGCAAGAAGGCCAAGGTCGTGGTCGCGGTCGGCGGCTGTGCGTCCTACGGCAACATCACCCGGTTCGCCCGGGGAGGCCAGGTCAACCAGCCCCAGCACGAGTCCTTCCTGCCCATCGGGAACCTGATCGATGTGGATGTGGTGATCCCCGGCTGCGCCCCGACGCCGCAACTGATCCGGAACGTCTGTGTGATGGCGTACCTGCTGCTGCGCGGCACCGAGGAGCAGAAAGCCCTTGCCGGCAAGTACCTGAAGCCGCTGATGGCCCTCGCCAAGCGCGGCACCACCGCGTGCTTCTGCGACCTGATGAATGACGTCATCAACCAGGGGCTCTGCATGGGATGCGGCTCCTGCGCGGCGGCATGCCCGGTCCGGGCCATCACCCACGAGTTCGGGAAGCCCCAGGGCCAGCGCGATCTCTGCATCAAGTGCGGGGCGTGCTATGGGCAGTGCCCGAGGTCGTTCTACAACTTCGAAGTGATGGACGAGTTCGAGGGTATCCTGGAACTCATTGACGGAGCCATGAAGTGAGGTGATGACAATGGGAACTGAACTCGGCAAATACAAGGTATGCGTGTCGGCCCGGTCCACGGACAAGGAGATCATGTGGAAAGCCCAGGATGGGGGCATCGTCACCTCGCTCTTTGCATTCGCGCTGGAGCATGGGATCATCGACGGCGCCATCGTCGCAGGACCCGGAGCCCGGCCCTGGCAGCCCCGGCCGTTCATCGCAACGACACGGGAGGAGCTGCTCTCGGCCCGCGGGACCAAGTACAACATCAGCCCGCAGGTCTCCTGGCTCAAGGAGGCGACCCGGTCCTTCGGCCTGGACAAGGTCGGGATCGTGGGCACCCCGTGCCAGATGCAGGCAGTGAGGAAGGCCCAGCTGTACCCGGTCGGCATGCGGGACGTGCCTGACAAGGTGGCCCTCGCCATCGGCATCTTCTGCATGGAGAACTTCCCGTACAAGTCCATCCAGATGATCGTGGAGGACCACGCGGGAACGAAGCTCCAGGCAACGAAGAAGATGGAGATCGGGAAGGGCAAGTTCACGGTGATCACCGAGCGGGGCAAATCAATAGCCCTGCCGCTGAAGATCACCCACAAGTACGAGCAGCCCGGCTGCCACGTCTGCCTGGACTACGTGGCCAACCTGGGGGACATCTCCACCGGTTCCGTCGGGAGCCCCGACGGATGGTCCACGGTCTTCATCCGCACCAAGAAGGGCGAGGAGACCTGGAACAAGGCGATAGCCGCCGGCTGCTTCGAGACGAAGCCCATCGAGCAGGTGAAGCCCGGCCTCGATCTGGTCAGCAAGCTCGCCAACGAGAAGATCTCCAAGAATAAGAAGACGGTCGAGGAGCGGGCGACCTTCGGGGTCAACAAGGCCCTGCGGAACCCCTACCTCTGAACCTTTTTTTCCACCTCCTGATGGACAGCAGAATGAATGAGGGATGAGCGGAGTCCATCCTTGATGCTCGCATGTGGCGGGAGGGGGCGAATGCCCCCTCCCGGTCCCACCCCCGCGAGAGGATGGCCGCCTCAAGCCGTTCTTCCGATATCCGGATGACGGGATTTTGCTTCCAGGAACCGGGATCGGCTCCCCCACAGAGCCCAGATTGACGGATCGTCAGGAGAAACGGTCGTAGCGAATATCCTCACCGGGGGAGGGCGGCGGGAGGGGGCCGAAGCCCCCTCCTGCTCTCATGCTCCGTACCAGGCCATTCCTTATCCTCATGTACAGCCCACACCTCCAATAGGAAAGGAGCCACCACCCCATGCCACCCGTCATCCAGGCAGAGCAGCTCACCCGGCGCTTTGGCGATGTCACTGCCGTGAATCAGGTCTCCCTCGACGTCCAGGCGGGGTCCCTCTTCGGTCTCCTGGGCCCCAACGGATCAGGGAAGACCACCATGATCCGGATGCTCACCGGGCAGATCCGGCCCACCTCCGGATCGGCCCGGGTCCTGGGGATGGACGTGGCCGCCGAGCCCGTCGCGGTGAGGGAAAAAGTCGGGATCATCCCCGAGCAGGAGTCCCCGCCCAGCTTCCTCACCGCCGAGGAATACCTGTCCTTCGTGGCAAAGGTGCGGAGGCTGGACGAGGGAGAGGAGAGAGCCGGGTGGTGGTTCGACTTCCTGGAGTTCGAGGAGAAGAGGGACGTGCTCTGCAAGGACCTCTCCCGGGGGACCCGGCAGAAGCTGATGTTTGCCCAGGCATTCCTCCACCGCCCGGTGCTGGCTCTCATCGACGAACCGCTCATCAACTTCGACCCTGTCATGCAGCAGAAGGTGAAGGAATACCTGAGAGAGTACGTTCGGGACGGCGGCACCATCTTCATCTCTACCCACATCCTGGAGATCGCCGAAGAGATCTGTACCGACGTGGCCATCCTCCACCTGGGTAACCTGGTCCACGCGGGGCCGGTGGCCGGGATCCTGGCGGGGAAGAAGCACCTGACCGGGTTCTTCCTGGAGGCCGTGGGGAAGGGCGCCGATGCGTGACCTCTTCGTTGCCATGATGAAGGAGGAGTGGCGGGTCCACTCCACCATGTTCGGGAGCGTCTCCTTCGCCCTCTTCCCGGTGCTCATCGCCGCTATCGCCCGCATGGGCTCGGTCCTCCTCCCGTACCTGGCAGACACCATTCCCGGCGGACTCATCGGGTTCCTGGTCCATGCCATGTTCCTTCTGATGGGGGCCATGGTGGGGGGGTTCGGCCTCCTGGGGAGGGAAGTGATGAACCGCCGGTTCGGCCAGGCAAGCCTGCTGGCCTACTCCTCCCGCACCCTCCCCCTCTCGGACCGGAGGATCTTTGCGGCCTTCGTTGCCAAGGACACGGTCTACTACCTTCTCCTCTGGGTGTTCCCGTTTCTCGCCGGTCTCGCCCTGGGCACTCCCCTGTCCGGGCTCCCCCCCTCCTTCGTGGGCCTCGCCGCCCTCTCGCTCACCCTCGCCTTTCTCACGGGCCTCTCCACCGTCTTCCTCCTTTCCACGCTCTATGCCCATTCCGTGAAACTCCTGGCTGCCGTCATGGGGGCCGGGGTGCTCCTGGCCATCCTCCTCACGGGCGTGGGGGGAATGAACCCGCAGTTCCTCTTCCCGCCGTATGCCCTGTTCCGGGGGTGGTCAGTGCCCCTGTTTCTCCTCTCCCTCGGCATAATCACCCTCTTCTCAGCCGTCTCCATCCAGTACCTGACCGCCGAGTTCCCGGACCGCGAGAAGAGGTTCGCGAACCGGTTCGGTCCCCTCGCCGGCCAGCTCCGCGGATTCCGGTACGCTCCCCTCATGGCCAAGGACGTCCTGGACCTGTGGAGGAGCGGGGGCCTCGTGGGCCAGACGCTCTTCTCCTTCCTGCTCCCGATGGGGATCATCTGGATCACCCTCTCGGTGCTGGGCCGGATCATGCCGCAGGCCCAGATCCTCGTCACCTTTGCGGGGGTCGCCGGGGTCATCGCTGCCACCATGTACACCTGGCTCACCGAGTTCGACACCCTCGGTGCCTACACGTTCCTTCCCCTGGGCACCGCGGACCTGATCCGGAGCAAGTTCGCGAGTTTCCTCCTCCTGCAGCCCATTACGGCAGTCTCGGTGGGAGGGCTCGCCATCCTCACCGGGAATCCCGGTGCGGCCCTCCCGGCAACAGTCCTTGCCCTCTCCGTGGCGGTCTATGCCTGCGGGGTCATGATCTTCCTGACCGGCCTGTGGCCAGCGGTGATGGTGTACAGCGTGCGGGTCTTCGCTGCCTCCCTGCTCTTCACCGGGCCGGTGCTCCTCGGCCTCATTGCCCTCTCGTCGGTCTCCCTGATATACGCGTTCCTGAGCGTGTTCCTCTTCCTCCCCGCCCTCCTCCTGATCCGGCTCTCATTCAGGCGGTGGGAGACCTGGGAGAGGGCGTTTCTCTAGGAGCACACCCATCCGTCCTCTGAGGGGATCGACCGGGATTCTGTTTTCCCTTTCCGTGCAACTGGCGGATGCATTGACAGGGTGCGGGAGGAGGCTCTGCCCCCTCCCGGCCCCTCCCCCGTGAGGATAACCTGCCGTGTCGGTGTCACTCAGGAAGATCCCCAACCCCGGATAACCGGCGGGGGGTGCCCACGCGGCGGGGGCGGTGAGCCCCCGAGAGCGTCTCACCAGTACTCAGCGAATGCAGAATACCGTCTCCGCCTGGTTGAAGAATACTTCCGAGGGGGGCGCGGCGGGGGTGGTGAGCCCCCGGGAGCGTCTCAGTACCGGGATATGTGCGAGAAATCCTTTTTGAAATGGATCCAAAACTGCTGCAGGCGTCACGGGGGCGTGGTCACGTTGCCCGCCGGTGCAGGAGGCCGGAGATCCGTTCCCTCCTGCCCGGACGTGCTGCCGGGATGCGTCTCATCTCCCGCCTCCCCATCCCCCTCATCCACGGAGAGGTCCCACTCCTCCTCGTCAAACTCCAGCACCCCCTCCCCCCCGCAGACCGGGCAGGGCAGGGTCTTTTCATGGGCACAGCCCAGGCGCACCCACTCCTCCTCGTCCTCGCATTCGTCCGTACCCGGGATACAGAAATGCTGGCGGGCGGCCGCAGACGTCATCTTCTGGCAGATCTCGTACTGGAGGTTGGGGACTTCGCCGCTCCCCTTGCACCGCCTGCAGGTGAGAACAATCATGCTTCCCGTTTCCCGGGTAGGGATCTGCGGGAACTGTGAAAAGGTTTATGGGACGGTGCCGGTGTATAGTCCACGTGGTGAGATCCATGAAGGATGCCGAACTCAAGGAACTGATCAAGGACATCCCGGCCGCTGCCCTGAAGGATGCGGTGAAGAAGCGGGGGATCAAGATGGGCCGCTGCCCCACGAAGGCGGACTATGCGAAGAGCCTCCCCGACGATGTCCTGAAGAATCTCGCAAAGAAGTGAAGAGAACATCCGCAGGGGGATATTCTCCCCCAAGTCTCCTGATCCCCCTGCCCGAATCGTGTGAGGAGGGGGTCGGCGCGTGAAACGGCGGGGGGGAGGGGAAATATCCCCCGGTGTGCCACTCAGGAAGCCCG
>JAJRDA010000005.1 GCA_028678665.1 Methanomicrobiales archaeon
CGTCATCTCGTATCCAGGGAATCACTCAGGCGTCGCGGCGGGGATGGAGCCCCCAGGAGCGTTCCAGCAGCATGAATGGGAAAGGGGAACCCGTCATGGAATATCAGCCGGTACCAGCCGAGGGGGTGGCAGCCCGCCTCTGCCACCGTTTTGAAAGGAATGCCGCGAGAACGAGGAGCGTCATACCGTTGACAAGAGCGCAGAGGATCAGGTCCGAGAGGTCAGATCCCAGCAGGTTCGCATGCACGGTTCCCAGCAGGATGGCAATGTAGAGGAGTCCATGGGCAGGGCGCCATCCCTTCCCCAGCCTGCCCTGAAAGATGGCTGCGAGGGCTCCCAGGTAGATCAGGAAGAGCGCCGGCCTCCCGGCATTGAGCAGAAAAGCATCCCATGATCGAGTCACGGGGATGAACAGGTCAGCTCTCCCCAGCCGGAGCGCCAGGGAGACCGGGTGGAGGGTGATGAGAACCAGCCCTGCCAGGGCCGCGCGGTGGTGGACCGCGAGGAACGGGAACCCGAGGACCTGCCGGATCTCGCGGAGGAAGGGGGACATCATGGCGGCAAGCTGCAGGGTGAGGAGACCGGTGAGGGCTGCCAGCCGGATGATCAGGGACCATGGATCGGTGCCCCCGGCGAGGACACGCCAGATGACCACGAGGTACAGGACCACGACTCCTCCGATAACAGCCGTGCGGGGCAGGGACATGTCATACGGTACCATGCCCTGTCAGGCGAAGAAGATCGCGGATTGAGATCCTGTTCCGGATACCTCCCCAGATATTGCTGTCCCCGGGGTCGCATACCTCTCTCCGATACACCTTTATCTCCGGCAGAGGAACCTCTTCCCGTAACCCCATGCCCGAGTTCCAGTGCACCCGGTGCGGGAAATGCTGCATGCATTTCGGCCGGTACGTGACCATCGAACGGAGCCTGGGTCCCGGGGACTTCTTCTGCCGGTTCCAGATCACGGGGGAACTCTTCCGGGCCCACCTGGAGCCGGCGCTCCGGGCCCTCTTCCAGGAGAAAGGGGATGCCACAGCCCACCCGGAGTGGTGCGTATTCCTCCGGAAGGACACCGGGGGGAATGGTTTCGTCTGTACCATCCATCACACCCGGCCGCCCTACTGCCGGGGCTTCCGCTGCTATTCCCTGAAGATCTTCTCCCCGGACAGCACCGAGATCGGGAAGGTTGGTGGCAACCGGGCGCTGCTCTCAGGGGATGTGGACCTGGTCAGGTGCTGGCAGGAGAAGGTTGCATCCTTCGCGGAGCGGGACGAGGCCCGCTGGAGGGAACGCGTGAGGGACACCCTGGCGAAAGAGGGATACCGTGTGGAGATCTACACATGAGAAGACGGTGATGATGAGGCGAACCGGGGTTGAGGACCGATGGGTAAGGTGAGGGAACTTCTGGTGGAGAAGGGCAGGGTCGCCTGCCAGGAGGGCGTAGCGGTCACCCTGGACCGGTGCCGGTTCTGCGCCCATTCCAAAGCATTTCGGCTTACAGGGGTATGGATCACCTCCCCTGCACGGGCCTACTGTCTCCGCAGCACGGTGGTGAAGGAAGTGAACCTGGACCGGGTGGAGGCGGTCCAGTGCGACGATGACGGGACCGACGGGTACCGTTCCATCATGAGTATCATCAGCTGAAGGAAGACAAACTTTTTTTTCCCCGCAGCGGTGCCTGAGGGATTCCTGGATTATGAGGCGACGGTGTGGTGGAATCGTTGATTCCTGGTGAGACGCTCCCGGGGGTTTACCGCCCCCGCCGCGGGCACCCCCCCGCCGGTTTATTGGTACAGGAAGACCACTCCGGGCCATCAACCGAATATCGGACTATTCTCACGGGGGAGGGACCGGGAGGGGGTCTCCCCCTCCCGCACCCTGTCTCTGAAGGCTCCTGCCGCTGAGGGAAGGGAGGGAACCATGGATCTCGCACTTATCCCTTCGCGGTGAAGAAAGGCAGGATCTGCTCCATGTCAATGTGGGCCTCGAAGAGGTCGGCGAGCGTGTCATAGGGGTCACCCGCGCCACCGGGGATGGCGGCCATCTCCTCCTGCCTCCCTGGCGGCTCCAGCCCCTTTCTCCGGTACAGGAACTCCACCAGGGCCCGGATGGCCGATTCGTTCTGGAAGAGCCCGTGCAGGTAGGTGCCGATGACCAGGCCGTCAGCAGAGACGGCTCCGTCGGAATCAAACGCTTCCCTGTCCGCACCCCGTTCGGTGGTCCCCATGTGGATCTCGTAACCGGCCACCTCCCCCATCCGGGAGAGGATGGGCCCGACCGGGCGGGCGGTCCGGCGCACCTGGACCGTGGTCTTTCCATAGGTCCTGAACCGGGTCACGCAGTCCAGCAGGCCGGCGCCCTCGTGGACGCCGGGGCGCGGGGACTCGATCCCTTCGTCAATGATCTCTCTCCCCAGGATCTGGTACCCGCCGCAGATGCCGATAACCGGGATCCCGCGTTCCCGGGCCTTCCGGATCTCGTCAAGGGTCCCCCTCACACGGAGTACCGCCAGGTCCTCCACCGTGTTCTTGGTGCCGGGCAGGATGATGCAGTCGTAGCCGCCCAGGGAAGTTCCCGGCACCACATACTCCACCGGCACCCGCCGTTCCAGCCCCTCGAAGTCGGTGAAGTTGGAGAGGTGGGGGAGCCTGACGATGGCGACCCGGACGGCACCGCTTCGGGGTTTCTTGTCCGGGAGGGAGAGGGAGTCCTCGCTGGGGAGGGGGATGGTGGCATAGGGGAGCACGCCCAGCACCGGAACACCGCAGATCCGCTCCAGTTCCCGGATCCCGTCCTCGAAAAGCGCGGGATCGCCCCGGAACTTGTTGACGACGAGGCCCTTCACCAGGGGCCGGAGGTCATCGGGAAACAGCCGGAGGGTGCCGTAGAGCTGGGCAAAGATCCCGCCCCGTTCGATGTCCCCCACGAGAAGGATGGGGAGCCGCAGCGCCCGGGCGAGCCGGACGTTCGCGATGTCCCGGTCGTAGAGGTTGAGCTCCGCGGCCCCGCCTGCCCCTTCCACCACCACGTTCCCGTACTCTGCCTCCAGCCTCCGGTAGGCCTCCAGGGCCACTTCCAGCAGCCGGTCCGACTCACGGTAATACTCGGCGATGGGCACGTCCCGGTAGGGCTTTCCCATGACAACGACCTGGGAAATCCCCTCCCCTTTCGGCTTCAGGAGGATGGGGTTCATCTCTGCCCGGGGTTCAAGGCCTGCGGCAAAGGACTGCACCGCCTGTGCGATCCCGATCTCGGCACCGTCCGTGGTGACATAGGAGTTGAGGGACATGTTCTGGGACTTGAACGGTGCCACCGGGATACGCTTCCGGAAGAGGGTCCTGCAGAGGGCGGCAACGACAGTACTCTTCCCTGCATGGGATGCCGTTCCGAGGACCATCACCGACATCGGTACCCGGATATGGGCAGGGGTTTTTATTAAAGGGGCGGGTACCATTCCTGCGTATGCAGCTCTCCCCCGCGGCCGAGATCCTTCTGGCCCGGCGCTATCTTCTCGCCGGCGAAACCCCTGCCGGACTCTTCTCCCGTGTGGCGCATGCGGTGGACACGCCGAAGAGGGATGCGTTCCTGCGGATGATGGAGGACCTCCTCTTCCTCCCCAACACCCCCACCCTGATGAATGCGGGAACCACCGTGGGGCAGCTCTCTGCCTGCTTTGTGCTCCCGGTCCATGACTCCATTGACAGTATCTTTACCGCCCTCGCCCAGATGGCCCAGATCCACAAGAGCGGGGGAGGCACCGGTTTCTCCTTCTCCCGGATCCGGCCGGAGGGCGACACGGTGGGCGGGACCGGGGGGGTGGCCAGCGGGCCGGTCTCCTTCATGCAGGTCTTTGACCGGGCCACCGACGCCGTGAAGCAGGGGGGGAGGCGGAGGGGTGCCAACATGGGCGTGCTTGCCGCGAGCCACCCGGACATCCGGACCTTCATCCGCTGCAAGCACGGCGGGGGCCTCGGGAACTTCAACATCTCCGTGGGCTTTGACGGGCACTACTTCCGGACTCTCGCGAGCGGGAAGCCCTTCTCTCTCGTGAATCCCAGGGACGGGAGTGTCTGGGGGTCCGTGGACCCCCGGGAGCTCTGGGACGAGGTGGCGGGGGAGGCGTGGGCAACGGGCGATCCGGGGATGCTCTTCTTCGACGAGATCAACCGGCGGAACACCACCCCCGGGCTAGGCCCGCTGGAGGCCACCAATCCCTGCGGGGAGCAGCCCCTGTATCCCTTCGAGAGCTGCAACCTGGGCTCGGTGAACCTGGCACGGTGCATCCGGAAGGATGACCTGGACGAGCCACTCCTCCGGGAGACCTGCCGCACTGCCGTGGATTTCCTTGACGGGGTGATCGATGTAAACCGGTTCCCGGTCCCCGAGATCACGACCCGGACCCTGCTCACCCGGAAGATTGGCCTGGGCATGATGGGTCTCGCCGACGCCCTGATCCTGCTCGGGATTCAGTACGAATCAGAGGAAGCCCTGCAGTTTGCCGGCCGGGTGATGGCGCTCATCCAGGGGGAGGGCCATGCCAGGTCCGCAGAACTGGGGGAGGAGAAGGGATCGTTTTCCGCCATCGACCGGTCCATCTACACCGGTGCCATGCGCAACGCCACGGTTACCACCGTCGCACCCACCGGGTCCCTGCACCTGATCGCCGGAACCTCCTCGGGGATAGAACCGCTCTTCGCCCTCTCCTACACCCGGAAGATGGCGGGAACCGCCGTCGTGATCACGAGCCCCCTCTTTCTCCAGGCCATCTCTGCCATCCCCCACGGCACCGATTTCCTGGCAAAGGTGACGGAGACGGGTTCTGCACAGGACCTCCCCATCCCCGGTCACCTGAAGGAACTCTTCCGGATCGCCCCTGAGATTTCCCCGGAGTTCCACGTCAGGATGCAGGCGGAAGTGCAGAAGCACGTGGACAATGCCGTCTCAAAGACCGTCAACCTCCCGGAGGAGGCAACCCCTGCTGACATCCAGCGGATCTATACCCTGGCCCGGAGCCTGGGGTGCAAGGGGATCACCGTGTACCGGTACGGGAGCAAGCCGGAACAGGTTCTCTCCCATGGCTGCGATGTCTGCAGGGTCGACGGATGACCATGCCAATGGCCGGACGAATGACCATGTCAATGGCCGGACGGAAGGCCATGCCAATGGCCGGACGGACGGCCCTGCCAATGGCCGACGGATGACCATGCCAATGGCCGGACGGACGGCCCTGCCAATGGCCGACGACTGACCATCCAATTAATTACTAAAGAGCATTGAACACTAAAAGTAATGAATGGTGGGATCTGTCCAACATGCGGACTGCCACAGGAACTCTGCATCTGTGAAGAAGTGGCCAAGGAACAGCAGCGGATCACGGTCAAGATCAACAAACGCCGGTATGGAAAGGAAGTCACCATCATCGACGGGCTGGATCCCGTCGATATCGACCTCGTTGAACTGACCAAATTCCTGAAAGGGAAACTCGCGTGCGGCGGCACCGTCAAGGACTCTTCCATCGAACTCCAGGGGAACCACCTGGAACGGGTCAAGGATCTGCTGGCCAAGAAGGGCTACAAGCTGGATAACATCTCCTGAACCTCATCCAAAAACCTGAATTCCTGCGCTCTTTTTATTTCCGGTCCTCGCAAGGGCACGGGCATTCCTGCACCGTGTCTTTTGGGGCCCCTTCCCCCGGCGGGGGAAAAAAGGTGGCGGGTGAACCCGCCCTCTCCCTTGAGTTCAGATAAAGAACCGGAAGGTGATCCAGGCGATGGTGAGCATGATGGCCGAGTATTTCAGCCCGGAGATGGCGCTCCCCTCACCCATCTGTCCTGCCACGAGACCTGAGAAGAAGCCCTGGATCATTCCTGCATGGGAGAAGAGCCGCTTGTAGAAGGCAATGTCCACCTTGGCCATGAACGATCCCGCTCCTGCCGCAGATGCCTTTTCCCCGGCTTCAGCCATGGTGGTGAGGAAGGTGGATTCCAGGATGGCGATCACGAAGAGGAAGACCAGGAACGAGATGATCACGATCACCATGTAGATGAGCATGTTGTTTCTCCGCTCCTGTTTCAGGTTGAAGAACTCGTAGGAGTCATTGGCCGCTGCCCGGAGCACCTCGGACGCATCGCCCCCTGCCTTGGAAGCCTTGGCGATCAGGTCCACGGCCCGCTCGGCAAGGGGGGTTCCCACCCGTTTCCCGAACCGGAGGAGGGCTTCCACGAAGGGAACCGACCAGGACATCTCGGCATTCAGCCGCCGGATGAAGGGAGTGAGGGCCCCGTACTGCCCGCTGGCCACGTTGTTGATGGCATTGGGAAGCGTCATCCCGCTGTCGTTCATGCCTGCCACGTCACGGAAGAAGTTGGGGAGGGCCTCCTCCAGGCTGTTGGTCCTTTTTTGCTCAAGGAAGTCCAGAATGGCCAGGGGCACGATGGCGATCAGCACCGAGAGGCAGATCACGTCGTCCACCATCGTGTCGGTGAGGAGGCTTGTGAGGCCATAGGTCGTGAAGATCAGGGAGATCCCGACGAGGAAGACCAGGAGTGCGGCGGGAATGGAGATGATCAGCACGTTCAGGGGATTCTCGCGGATGAACTGGTACGGGTGCTTCAGGAACCTGCCCAGCCCCTCACGGATCTTCTTCTGGTAGGAGATCTTCTCCAGGATGTGCCGCTCTCCCCGTTCGTACTCATCGATGACCACCTCGGGGGCATCCTCCCGCTTGAAGTGGGAACGGTTCAGGAAATTGTTGAACGTATCACCGAGCCCCATGTTACACCTCCGGGGTCATGGATGAGATAAGGATCACGAACATCACGCTCCCGAAGGGCACGATCAGGTAGATGACGATATACAGCAGGAACGGGTTGGTGTCCCCGCCGATGATGGACATGATGGACTGCAGGATGATGAGAAAGAGCGTCCCGGCAACGAGAGCGGTGACGTAGGATTCGGCGATCAGCCCCAGGGTCTCCAGAAAGACCTTCTGGGACTGCCGGTTCTCCAGCGTGTACTGCTGGGCTTTATTGCGGAAGTACTCGGTGAGGTTGGACCCGGCGGAGATGCTGGCCACCGCCCCCTGCAGGAACTCCTTCATCCGTTCGCTTGGGGTAAAGGTGGAGACGATGCGGATGGCTTCGGTGAGGTCCTTGCCGAAGATATTGATCTCGCGGGTGATGTACCTGGCCTCCACCGAGCTCTCCCCGTAGATGGGGCTGTCCCCCAGGAGGCTGAAGACCTCTGCCGGGGTGATACCTGCCGTGGACATGGCGGTCACATAGTTGATGGCGTAGGGGAGCGTCGCATCGATGTTCCGGCGCCGTTCCCCGGCAACCACGCTCGGGTACACCATGAAGATCAGGTAGATAACACCACCAAAGAGGAGGAGGGCGATGAGGAAGGTGATGACGGTACCGGCGACCAGCCGGTAATCCGACATGTTGACAAAGAAATCCGGCAGCGTGCCCTTGTAGGTGATCATCTCGGGGATCCGGAGCAGGTAACTGAGGAGGCCCAGGAGCACCGCGGCCACGAAGCCACCGAGGAGCGAGCTGACCCATGCCGTGGACAGGTAGGCTTCAAAGGGGGTGGTAAACCGTGCCCGCATCAGGTTGTTGCGGAGCTGGAGGAACTCCTCCCTCCTTTTCTTGGCCCGTTCTCCCAGCAGCTTGAAGCATAACCTCTCGTAACTGTTCATGCCGCCTCTCCCTTGGTGTAGAGGTCCTTGCGCACCATCTCAATCACCGCCTCGGGATCACGGAAGTAGGAGATCAGCATCTTCGACACGTCCTTGTAGTGCCGGATCATCTTCAGGCGCATCCATTCCAGGAGCTCCTGGCGGCGCTTCAGTTCCTCCTTCATCCGTGCCTCGTTCCAGCCGCGCTCCTCCATGATCTCCTCCAGGATGTAGGACTTGCCGGAGTACCGGATCTCGTCCGTGGAGGGAATCCACCGGAAGACCTCGTTCGTGATCAGCTCGTTCGTCCGCGGATCGATGTCCAGGATCTCGATGATCTGCTTGGAACGCCGTATCCGCTGGCCGCCGATCCTGGCCTGGGCCTGAACACAGACCAGGTCAAGGGCGGAGAGCATGTTGCGGGGCACGTCCATGGGCGCGTTCTCGATACGGTGGACGACACTTGCCACGGAGTCGGCGTGTATGGTGGAATAGGTGACGTGGCCCGTGGACATGGCCTGGAAGAGGGTGAGGGCTTCCTTGCCTCTCACCTCGCCCACCACCAGGTACTCCGGCCGCTGACGGAGGGCAGCCCGCAGGAGCTCGTACATGTCGATCTGCCCTTTGCCTGCCGTGTCAAAGGAGTCCCGGGTGATCGAGGCGATCCAGTTGGGGTGGGGGAGCTTCAGTTCCCGCGTATCCTCCAGAGAGACGATCTTGGCCATCGGGGGAATGAAGAGGGAGATGGCGTTCAGGGACGTGGTCTTCCCCGACGCAGTACCGCCGGCGAAGATCGCCGATTTCCCGCCCTCCACCGCCAGCCAGAGGTACGCGATAGAGAGGGGCGAGAAGGTGGACCACTCGATCAGGTCCGTGGGCGTGATGGGCTCCTCACGGAACTTCCGGATCGTGAAGGTGGACCCGTGGGCCGTGACCTCGGCACCCAGGGTCATCTGGATACGGGACCCGTCCGGCATGGTGGCGTCCAGGATGGGCTCGGCAATGGAGATGTGCTTGCCAGCCCGCTGGGCCATCTTCGTCACAAAGGAGTCCAGTTCTTCGGTGTCCCGGTACATCAGGCTCGTCTTCGTGTTCTCGTAGCTCGTGTGGTACACGAAGATGGGGATATTGATCCCGTCGCAGGAAATGTCCTCGATGTACTTGTCGTGCATGACCGGGTCCACGAGCCCGTCACCCAGGAACTCCTTCTCGATGTTGTACAGGATCTTCTCCCGTCCTGCCGGGGAGAGGGAGATGCCATAATCCTGGAGGACCACATCCACCGCGCCCCGGATGGCCTTCTTTGCCGAATCCTTGGTGATGTCCTTCGTGTTCACCTCCAGGGTCTCGAAAAGCCGCTGCTTGATCTCCACCAGGAGTTCCTTCTCGGCCGGGGTGAGCTGGGGCTCCAGCACCTGGTACGTGTACTCGTGGGTGGTGCTGTCATGGATGATCCGGATGTAGGCGTACGGTTCGTTGACCGGGTAGATTTCCACCTCCTCGATGGAAGGCTGGGTGCGGAAATTGAGGTCCACGAGAGGTCCGTGGATCTTGGGATTGTACTCCTCGATCTCGGGCCGGATCACCTTCATGATGTTCAGCTTGCCGAGGAACGTCCCCACCTTTCCCTTCGGCTCTTCCTTGGCTTCGCCGCCAATGACGATGTCCTTGATGACCCCCGAAGGGAGCTGGGAGTGCCAGCTCTCGATCATCTCCGAAGGCACCTTCCCGGTGGCACCGCCGGCCTTGATATCAAAGACTGCGGTGCGCTCGTGGAGCTTCACCTCGTCAATGGCGAACGTGGCACCCTTGGGCAGGATCAAATCCGAGATATCCTTGATCTCGTCCACGGAAACGATGGTATCCTCGGCCTCCTCGGCCTCCTCCACCTCCATCTCCGACCAGCGTGTGCGTTTGGCCTGGACCGGCTTTGCCCGGGTATCCGCGTCCCCCTCCTCCGCTGGCTGCTTCTCTGCGATGGCGTGGAGCGAATCAAAGACATCCTCTTTGCCTTCTGCGAGGGGCGTGTCCGTGTGGACCTTGAAGATATCGTCGATGACCTGGGTGAGTTCCTGGTCTGCTGCCGAAGCCTTGGGAGCCGGGGCCGCACTGCGGGCCATGGCATCCAGGTTTCCGGCTGTGACTGCGGCACCCTGTACCACCTTCGTTCCCCCCACCCGCTGAGGGGGTGCAGGGATGGCTTCTTCCTTCGGGGTGGTCTCCGCCGTCCGGGCATCCCGGGCCGCCTTCATCTCCTTCCGGAAGGATCCCAGGCGGTGGACCAGGGCCCCGTACTCGTCACCGGGACCGACGGGAGCCGCATCACCGGGGGCCGGTGCCGGTTCGGCGGGGGTTGTCGTCTCCGGTTTCTTCTCCTCGACGTCCAGATCCAGGTGCTTCAGGCGGTCCATCATGGTCGAGAGGTCCCCTTCACCTGCGCCGGGGGGAGTCGCAGGAGCCTGAGGGGTTTTCCGGACCGCTGCCGGTGCCTGGGGTTCCCCGGCACGGGCGGCGGGCTCGGCTTTCACATCCTTGTTGATCCCTTCCAGCCGCTTCATGAGCATGGTGAGGTCATCCTCCGGCGCAGCAGCGGGTGTGGCGGGGGGTGCCTGCGGGCCAGGGGCTGCCTCCGCACGGGTCGCACGGATCGTCTTTTTTCCGGCCTCCTGCGAAAGCGGCCCGCCACCGAGCCTCTTCATGAGGGTAGAGAGGTCATCCTCCGGTGCTGCCGCGGGTGCGGCGGGGGGGGCCCGGGCCGGAGCCGTACCGGTTGCAGCCCCGGCACGGGTCACCCGTACCGTCTGCGTGGCGGGTTCCTTCGGGGGAACGGCTCCCTCCAGCCTCTTCATGAGGGCGGAGAGGTCATCCTGAGTGGCTTCACCGGTTCCCTGGGCAGGTTGTGGGGTCTCCGTCATCTCCTCGCGGAACGTGGAAAGATCCAGGCGCTTCAGGCGGTCCATCATGGGTGAGAGGTCTTCCGGGCCAACGGACGGGGTGGGAGACGGTTTCTTGACCTTCGGTGCAACCGTGGCCGACAGGATGGCCTCCTTCTTCCTCTCCACCGCCTCCAGGTCCCGGACGATCCCCTTCGGGTCTTCAACAACTTCCGGCGCCGTTTCCGCGGCCGCAGGCGGTTTCGCCTCCCGGCCTTCCGGTGCAACCGGCGCAGCCCTTGGTTCCCCCTCTGCAGTCTCCATGCCGAGGAGGCCCAGGCGCTTCATCATTGCATTGAGTTCTCTCTTCTTGTCCTGATCCATTTGAGACATGCGCTACCCCCCAATCTCTATGGTGGTCTCGGCATACCGGTGATTGAAATCAACCATGAACGTGTACATCCCCTGATCCCGATCTACGGCCGTGCAGTCGTATTTCCCATTCAGCAGCTTGAAGCACACCTTTCCATCGGACGTTGTCTGGTCGCTCGCGATGATCTGGCGACCCTTCTTGATGGATACCCGGATACCCGTCTGGGTGACACCATCTTTCACAATGACCAGGCAGAGAACCCCGGGGCTCTGCCTTTTTCCCCCGAAATTGGGGATCTCCTCCTTCAGCCGTTTCTTCACGTGGCTCTTGTCAAAGATCCTGCACCGGGATGCCAGGGCGTTCACCACAGGCTGGGTGACCTGGAAGAATTCGAAGGTCTCTTTCCCCGAGAGAAGGAACGCGGCCTTGTCGCCGAAGAGGGTTCCCTTGGGGTCCGCATAGATGGCCCCTTCCGGCTGTCCCCCCTCAAACATCAGAAAGAATTTCCTGTCCTTCTCTTCAAAGACGCCAATCCCATTCACATCTGATTCCTCGGCGCACCGGATCAGCTCGTCGAAGGGGTAACTGGCGACAAAGGTCGCATTGCTGAGGACCTCATCGATGATGCTGACAATCTCAGACGTAGGGCTGTTCACCTCATCCGCTCATCGGGGGGACGGATCTCCGGCGGAGGGTCGACCTCTGACGGATGGTGCGGATATAAATATATATCTCCGTCATTATAGTATTAAACTTTGTCTTTTGCGCTGGGAAAAAATTTGAGTCCGAAAAAGAAAAAAACATTGAAATAATGATATTTGGTGCGAAATTCCCGTCGATCTACCGTTGTGTGCCCCCGAAGAGCGTCCGCGCGAGGCGGTCCACGAAGCCTTCCTGGACGGCCTCTGACACTTCCTTGAACTCGGAACCGGCCAGGTCTGCAGCGATCCTGCGAAACGCCCGGGATGCACCGGAGGTCGGGTACTTGATCACCACCGGGGTCTTGTAGGCGGCTGCCCTCCTCACGTTGGCATCTTCAGGGATCATGTCAATGACCCGGACGCCCAGGACATCCTCCACGCTGTGCCGGCGCAGCTCGGTGTTCTCCATGCCGGCCCGGTTCAGGATGGCCCCGTAGACCCTCCCCCCCACCATCTCCGTGAGGATCTTGGTCTTCAGGGCGTCGGCCATGGAGGAGAGCTCCGGGTTCACGACAAGGATCACCTCGTCCGCAATGGCGAGGGCCACGACACCGTCCTTGCTGATGCCGGCGGGGGCATCGATGAGGAGGAATTCGCTCCTGCCGACCAGATCCCGCATGACATCCTTCATCTTCTCAGGATCGGCATTCTGGAACCCCTGGAGCGAGATGCCGCTCGGGACCACCTTCAGCCCGTTGGGCCCCTCGTAGATGGCATCATCCACGCTGGCCTTTCCCGCAAGGACCTCGTGGAGGGTGACCGGAACGCTCTCCAGCCCCAGCACCAGGCCCAGGTTGGCCATGCCGATATCGGCATCCAGAATGAAGGTCTCCTTTCCCAGCTGGGCCAGCGATGTGCCCAGGTTGACGGTTACAGTGGTTTTGCCGGTCCCGCCTTTTCCGGAAGCAATGGTAAATGCTCTGAACATCTCGCACCTTCTCATGCAGAGCGGTTTATAAACTCTATAAAATTCTCATTATCCAAATACTTATACGTTGCTGTCATTCCAGTCACAGGTTCCGTGCATTTCATCTTTTTTCTTCCTCTTTTCCAGCATTTTTGGGCTGTCCTTTCACCACCAGGTGGCCCAGGTTCAGCTCCTCCAGCAGGTCCGCGGCATCGGTTTTGAAGGAATCCTTGAGTGTCTTCAGGCTCTCCAGGGCGGACTTGGTGACGGGCTGTTCCGTCCGGTCAATCTTGCGGTCCAGGATCTGGCCGGGGGTGGGCTTGCCGCGGGCCTGTGCCGTGGCACCGCCGGCCTGCCTTCCGGCAGGCACTCCCTTCGTCCGTACACTGGTCACCCGGACCGGTTTTGCGCCCAGGCCCGCGATTTTCACCGGTGTCACGGAGGTGCCACGAATCACCTTTCCGGCTCCGGCAGCGGGCGTGGCGGAGGGCATCACCACCCGGCACCGGTCATTCAGTTTCAGGGTCACTGCCAGCTGGGTGGGGGTGAAATCGCAGAGCGCCGCATCCACCCGGGCATCTCCCATGACCGCCAGCTTCTGGATCCCCGGAAACCCCTGCTGCCCCAGGTGCTCGGCCAGGAGGCAGATGCCACCTTCGAAGACAAGGGAGGTGATGTTCTCGCCGAACGGAATGGCACAGTACCCGGTGAACCCCGAGGTGGCCAGACCATCCAGGAGCTCCCTGACGGTAACCCCTCGCCTTGTGGCGGATGTGGAGCAGTGGGGAATCTTCATGGGATCACTCTGCCTGCAGGGAGCGGATGGCCACGCGGATCAGCCCCAGGTTGGCTTCGGCATCGGTGAAGACGCAGAGGTTGAGATCGCCGTACGGGGAGATGATCAGCTTGCCACCGTCGCTCTCCAGGATGATCTGGTGGAGGCTTCCGATGTGGATGTCCGAGGCGATCTTGGTGCCTGCCCGGAGCAGGTCCTCTGCGTTCGCGGCCACCTGGTCAAAGTCGGCCTGCCCGACAGACTGGACCGCAAACCCTTCCTGGAAGACCGAGACCGCGATCACGCCCGGCTGCCGCATGATCCTGTCGATCTGCTTCTCGTCCAGGAGGGGCAGGGTGGGACGGGGGCGTTCCGGCCTCCGCTCGACCCTGCGGATGTCGATCTCCCGTTTCAGGATCACCGGCCTGCGCCGCGGGACATCCGCACGGACCCCTCCGGAGCCTGAGACCGTTCCCGCGGCAGCCCCCGACAGGGGCTCGTCCTTCTTCCACTGGATGATCACCTCACGGGCCGGTTTTTCTGCACCTGCAGGGGTTCCGGGGAGGACCACCGGCCGGCGCTCCCCCTTCCGGTCCGCTTCCAGTGGTTCACCGAATCTCAGGGATGCACCCTTCCGGGATCCCTCGGCCGGTGGTTCTGGTGCCGCCTCCTTCGGCCGGAAAGGCTCCCCGCCAAGCACACCGGGAAGGATCGTAATCCCCGGCATCTCCTTTGGTGGGGAGGGGGGGGGCTCAACGACCGGCGGGGGTGCTTCCACGGATGCCACAGTCCCCGGCTCCGGGGTGTCCATCTCCATGCCCTCCAGCCGGCGGATGAATGCCTTCAGGTCATCGATGTCCGAGGACGGCCGGGTGGGCTCGCCGGTGGCCGCTTCCGCACGCATGGCCTCCGCTGCCGGTACGGGGGATACAGGAACCGGTTCCACGGTCGCCGCTTCTCGGGGAAGGTCCACGGGCGGCTGCCCCTTCACGTCGTCGCGGTGGGCAGCAGTCTTCACATCCTCCATCTCCTTTTTAAAGGAGACGATGTCCAGCCTTGTGATCCGTTTCATCATGGCATTCAGTTCCACCCGGGACTGGTCCCCTCCCTCTCCCGCAGCCCTGGCGGGGGGAAGGGTGAAGTCCTCTGTCGGGGCCTCCGGTGCCTGTACCTTCCCGCCTGATTTGTACCGCTTCAGGATCTCATCCAGCGTGTCATCCCCGGGGCCACCCTCCCCCTCCTCCTGCGGTGCAGCGGTCCGGGGGAGAGGGACGGGGGCAGCCCGGGGAGTCTCTTCCTGCTCCAGGGAGGGGGGGAGCGTGACGGGAGAGAGCCCGGGCTCGGAAGCAGCAGGGGGCACCGGCGGGGCTCCGGCGGACGGAGAGCGAGCCTCCGGTGCGCCCCCCTCCTTCAGGGAACGGGAGAGCCTCTTCACGATGGATGAGAGCTCGGATTCCTGCGGTACCATTGCAGGCGGGGGAACGGGTCCGGGTTCAGATATGGCCTCGGGTGCCTCCGTCTCCAGTGGTTGTGGCCGCACCATTGCAGGTGATACCGGCTCAGGGATCTTCTCCTCCCGGGCGGGCGGGGGCGGGGGAGGTGTGGGCGGCACGGTTTCTGCCTCCTTCTCCCCGCCGGTGAACTTCCGGAGGAACTGGGACAGGAGGCCTCCCCCTTTCTGTACCCCGGCGGTCACCGCCGCACCAATCTGGGTACCGGGGACTCCCGGGACATCCTCCAGACGGAGGCCTTCGCTGGCACAGATGCCCATCGCTTCGCTGAACTCGCTCTTGTCATAGGCCACCAGGTCGTACTCGGCCATCGGCTCGGATTCAAGGATCGAGAGGGCCTCCCTTCCCCGGAAGGTGGTCTCGCCTGCCTTCAGGTACGACGCCAGCGGTTTCCCGGCGTCCACCAGCACCACCCCTCTTCCCTCGGGGGTGATGACCCGCATGGCTCCCCGGAGGGTCTTCACCTTCGGCAGGACTTCACTGAACGTGCCCTTGATCTTCCCGGTGTGCATCATGGTCAGAGCGCAGCAATGATCCGTTCCTTGTTTTTCTTGAGTTCGTACCGGATGCGGCCGATGTTACCGGAGTTGTCTGAGACGATGGCTATCATTTCATCGCGGGAGAGGGGCGAGAGGAGGATGGGACCCTTCTCCAGTTCCACCATCATCTGGTTGAGTTCCCCTTTCCCGAGCTCGTTGCCCATGGCTTCAGCCGTGCCCATGCCGGTGGATGCCATGGCGCCCAGCGCATCGATGTCCACCTTCCCCGAGACGGCGCTCTCAATGACGATCCCGTCCCTTCCCACAACCACCGCTGCGAACACCCCGTCCAGTTTCAGAAATTCGGCAAGAATCTGGTTCAGCATACAGGTTTTCTCCCCTTATGAATCTTCTTCTCTCTCCGCTCAAATATTTATTGCATCCAGGACCTCAATGGCAACCGCCCTCTTCCCGATGGCATGGGTGGCGCAGGAGATGCAGGGGTCGTAGGACCGGATCACCATCTCGATCCTGTTCCCGGCCGCTTCGGTGAGCACGCCATCCGTGACAAGGCCCCGGGCCGCCTGTTCCACCGAGCGATCGATGGCCCAGCTGTTCTGGCAGGTGGCTACGATCAGGTTGCACTCCCGGATGAAACCCCGTTCGTCGACCGTGTAGTCATGGATCAGGGTGCCCCGCGGGGCCTCCAGGATCCCAACCCCCCGCGTATTCACCACCTTCCCGGCAGGCTCCCGCACCTTCGTCCCGGTGATGGCAGGATCCTCCAGGAGCTGGACGGTCCGCTCGCAGGAGGCCAGGAACTCCACATACCGGGCCAGGTTGGCGGCGAGAGGTGCCTGGACGAACGCCCCGAACCTGGCCCGGTACTCCTTCAGGGCCGCGTCGGCAAGGGGCGTTCCCATCCCGCGGCAGAGGTTCAGCCGCGCCTGGGGTCCCACCCGGTAGTGTTCGCCGGACGAAAGCTTCACGAACTTCAGGTAGGACCAGGGCTCCGAGTACTCCCGGATGTGCTGCACGTAATCGGCCCCGGTGAAGGAACCCAGGGGCTTCCCGTCCTTCCCTGTTATCTGGACCGTGCCGTCGCTGAGGGTATACCCGCCGTCCCGGACCATGCCCATAAAACCGGTCTCCACCGCTCCCAGGTTCATATCCGTTGCATCCAGCAGGGTCCGGGCCAGTGCCCATCCCTCTCCGGCAATGGCCAGCCCCTGCTTCGCCATGGCGAGGAGGGCGGTCCGCTGCGCCTCCTCCAGTGGCCGGGACATCCCGCCAGGCACCGCGTTGGAAGGATGGATGGGTTTCCCCCCCACCGCTTCTGTGATCCGCTGCCCCAGCTTGCGCACTTCGATGGCGTTCCGGGCGATGGCCGGGGCCTGTTTCACCATGCCCAGTACGTTCCGCGAGAGCGCCGGTGCATCGTGGCCGATCAGGAAATCGGGGGCAGCCAGCATGAAGAAGTGGATGGCGTGGGAGTGGATGCACTGGGCATGGGCCAGGAGCTCCCGGAGCTTCCGGCCCGTCTCCGGGGGAGTGACGCCATAAATCTGGTCCACAGCCATGGCCGACGCCAGGTGGTGGGAGGTGGGGCAGATACCGCAGATCCGGGGCGTGATCCGGGGCGCCTCCTCCACCGCAGCGCCGATCAGGAACTTCTCGAAGCCGCGGAGCTCGACCACGCTGAAGTGGGCCCGTTCCACCTGCTTCTCATCGTTGAGCCAGACCCGGACCCGGGCATGCCCCTCGATACGGGTGACCGGGCTGATGGTGATCTCGGTCACCGGCTCCTCTCCCGCACCAGGTCGCGGATCTTCGAGATCCCCTTGTCCTCCATGATCAGGGAGCCGATGGTGAAGGGGTAGAAGGTGTGGGCCACGTCGTACATCTCTTTCTCGATCTCCGCCTCGGTATGGCCGGTCAGGTCCGCGATCCGCCGGATCATCATGTTGTAGATGTCCCGGCAGGGTTCCCGGAGGATATCCAGGGACGGGCCGTTGCAGCCATGGCAGGGCACGTTGCTGTGGGGGCACGATGCCCCGCAGCGGCCGAACGTGACGGCCCCCAGGCAGAGGTAACCCTGCCCCAGCAGGCAGTGCTCCCGGTCCGGCACCCCCTCGTGGCGGCGCTTCATCTTCCAGCCCTCAACGGATCCCATGATCCGGTCGCACTCGGAGCAGACGGATTTCTTGGAGAGGGCCAGCACCTCCCCGGCGAGAAGCGCCGGGAGGATCTTCTTCAAGTACATTTCCTTCGGGGGGCAGCCGGTGATATAGTAATCCATCCGGGCCAGGTCCCCGACGGCAAACGCCCGGTACAGGAACGGCGGCACGTCGCTCGGGATCACGGCATCGGCCTCTGTGGTCGTGACCCCGCGGAAGACGTGCTGGATCAAATGCTCCGGGGAGTCCAGCATGGAGAGCCCCGAGATCCCCCCGTAGCAGGCGCAGGTGCCGAAGGCGACAAGCGTCTTTGCCCTCTTCCGGATCAGCTTCAGCCGCTCCTCGTTCTCCCGGTTCCGGACCGCACCCGTCACAAAGGCGATGTCGATCCCTTCCGGGGGCTCCTTCACGTCCATGATCACCGGCGCATAGACGATCTCGGCCTTCTCCACGATCTCGAGAAGCGCCTCGTGCAGGTCAAGGACGGCGATGGTGCACCCGGAACAGCCGGCCAGTTCTTCAATGGCAATCTTCATGGGGGCCTCACTGGAGGATCAGTTTCTTCAGGCAGGCGTTCGGGCCCGTGTGCACGATCTCCAGCTTCGCCTTCTTTCCCGTGATCTCCTCGATGGCCCCGACGACATAGCCGAAGAGGGTCAGGCAGAGGGGCCCGCCCTGGGGCTGGCCGTTGCGCCGCAGCGTCTGGCGGACGATGCAGTCGTGGAAGACCAGGTAGATGAAGGTGCTCCCGTTCTCCTCGATGATGTACCGGTCCTTGTCTGCCGGCTTCCATATCTCGATGGTGTACTGCCCGTGGAGGATGTAGGATAACTCCTTCAGAGCCTCCTCCACGTCCTCGATTTTCCGGAAGTATTTCGCCACCTCGTGACCGTACTTCCGCCCCGCACGGTAGGTCACGGCGTTCGCACCCCTCCCTGCGATCTCCTCCAGGGACCGGATGATGAGCCCGTTCAGCTTCATCAGGCCATGGAGCGTGTCCTCCAGTTCGTTGGGAGGAGGGATGCACTGGAGCGGGACGTCCTCTGACCGGTACACGGTGGTACTGGCAAAGGAGTCCTTCATCTCCCGGATCGTGCCGTCGGTCATCAGATCACCCGGTTCAGCATCTCGCAGACGCGGATATCGATGTAGTGCCGCCGCGAGGGATACACACCCCGGTGCTCCAGCGCCTGGGCAGGGCAGATCTCGTGGCAGGAGAGGCACCCCATGCAGCTGGCTGCCCGGACAGGAACAGACACGGAATCCCTGAGTTCGTAGACCTGCATCGGGCAGTCCTTGACGCAGAGGCCGCAGCCGTTGCAGGAGTTCTCGTCCACCCGGATCTCAATCACAGAAACGACCCTATCGCATTACATGGAATGTGATCGGTTAAATATCTTGTATCGTTCCGGTCTTCCCCGGATCCAAACCGCCAGGCATAAAATGATCCTCCGGAAAATAACTGGTACCGATGAACCTCCCCCTCCTGGCCGGTGCCGTCGCCATTGGCGTAACTCTCCTCTACGCGTCGGTGCTGGACCTCCGCGACCGCCGGGTGCCTGTCCGGACCTGGTACCCCATGCTTCTCGTGGGAGTACCCATGGCGGTGCTGGCGTACGGGGCACTCATCTCGCAGGACTGGATGCTGGCCCTCCGGTACCTCTCCCTCTCCCTCGTCTTCTCCGCGATCTTCTACCTCTTTGCCCTCCTGCGCCTCTTCGGCGGTGCCGATGCCTATGCCCTGATCTTCATCGCGATCTGTGTCCCCTTCTTCCCCATCCGTCCCCTCCTGGGATACCCGCCTCTCGCGTTCCTGCCCTTCTCCGTCCTCACCAATGCCGTGATCCTGAACCTGGTGACCCCTCTCGGGATCGCTCTCCACAACCTCTGGAAGGGGAACCGGGCTCCGTTCCCCTACCCCTTCTTCGGGTTTCCCGTCCCGGGCGAAGGCATCCAGCGCACCTTCGGGTTCGTGATGGAGGAGTTCGAGGAGACCCCGGAGGGGCTGCGCCGCCGTTTCATCCCCATCCGGACTGCTCTCGCCCGGATGGTGCGGGGGGAGGGCCGGATCTACACGAGGGACCTGAGGGAGCACCCGGACCGGTACAGGGAGGAGCTGGCTCTCTACCGCCGTGCAGGGCAGGTCTGGATCTCCTACGGGGTGCCATTCATCGTGCCCATCACCGCGGGGTTCTTCTCAGCCCTCGTCCTCGGGGATATCCTCTACGCGGTGATGAAACTTGCCGCAGGTGCATAAGCCATGGAACTCACGTATACCGATGACCTGATCCCGGTGGTGGTGGTGGACCACGGTTCCCGGGAGGTGCTGATGGTGGCCTACGCGAACCGGGAAGCGGTGAACCTGACACGGTCCACCGGGTATGCCCACTACTACTCCCGGAGCAGGAAGAAGATCTGGAAGAAGGGGGAGGAGAGCGGTCATCTCCAGCGGGTGGTGCGGATCCTTGTCGACTGCGACGAGGACACCCTCCTCTACGAGGTGGAGCAGCAGGGAGCCGCCTGCCACACGGGCCACTACTCCTGCTTCTTCCGCACCCTTGACGGCCGGGAGATCGCCCGGAAGGTCTTTGATCCCGACCAGGTGTACCGGAAGTAGGCCGCGGATTCCAGTTCCACCATCACTCTCCCGCGGAAGGAGATGAATCGGGCTCTCCTCACGGGGGTGGGGCCGGGAAGGGGCGCGGCCCTTCCCGCTGAGAATTCTGAGTTCTTCCAGACTGCGATTCCCCCCATGGCTTTTCTCATTCTCGTGCGACGAGTAGTGGGACGCTCCAGGGGGGCTATCGCCCCCCGCCGCGTGGGCGCCCCCCCCGGGTAAGGATAGGCAGATCTTCGGTTTTCTCCCACCAGATCAGAGATCTGAGATGTGGGAAAGATCCCTCAGGGGTTGGGGTTGCGGAAGATCGTTACCCGGAATAAAAAAGAAAGGAAATTATACCGACCAGTGAGATACCTCTTCCACATCAGGGCACAACAGAAAGCATACAATACGCCCTGATCCGATAGCGCAACCGAGGTGAGAGGTTTTTATGAAACTGGTGCCGGATACCAGTGCGGTGATCGACGGCCGGATCACCGGCATGTTAAAGACCGGGGAATACAAGGATACGACGATAATCATCCCCGAGGCCGTTGTTGCAGAGCTGGAAGCGCAGGCAAACCAGGGGAGGGAGATCGGCTTCCTGGGGCTCGCTGAGCTGCAGGAGCTCTCCCGGATGGCCCGGGAAGGGACCATCACGATCCAGTACGTGGGGGAACGGCCCACGCTGGACCAGGTGAAGCTGGCCAGCGGAGGCGAGATCGACGCCATCATACGGAATGCGGCCATTGAGGCCGGGGCCCGGTTCATCACGAGCGACATCGTCCAGGCCGAGGTGGCCAAGGCGAAGGGGCTGGATGTCCTGTACCTGAAACCCCAGATGGGGGATTTCGTCCCGCTGGGGATCGAGCAGTATTTCGATGACCAGACCCAGGCCGTGTACCTGAAGGAGCGGATGCCACCCCTGGCCCGGAAGGGGACCATGAAGGAGATGCGCCTCGTGAAGATCCGGGATGCTCCCTCCATGGAGTACGAACTCCGTGCCATGGCGCAGGAGATCCTGGAGAGGGCGAAACGGGATCCCACCGGCTTCATCGAGATGGAGAAGCGGGGGGTGACGGTGGTCCAGATCGGGGCCATGCGGATCGCCATTGCCCGGAAACCGTTCTCCGACGGCACGGAGATCACGGCCATCCGGCCCCTCCGGTCCATGAAGCTCGAGGATTTCCAGAAGAACGGGATCCTGAAGAAACGCCTGATCGGCGATAAAAGGGGGGTGCTGATCGCCGGGCCTCCGGGCTCCGGGAAGACCACCCTCGCCCAGTCCATCGCCACGTTTCTCTCTGATCACGGCTTTGTCGTGAAGACCATGGAGGCGCCCCGGGACCTCCAGGTACCCCACCAGATCACCCAGTATACCTCCCTGGAGGGTTCCATGCAGGGGACCGCCGAGGTCCTGATGCTGATGCGCCCTGAGTACGTGATCTTCGATGAGCTGCGCCGGAACGAGGACTTCGGGGTCTTCACGGACATGCGACTGGCCGGGATCGGCATGGTGGGGGTGGTCCATGCCCTGGAGGTGAAGGATGCCCTCCAGCGGTTCCTGGCCCGGGTGGACTTCTCAGTACTCCCCCAGGTGATCCACACCATCTTTTTCATGACAGACGGGGAGATCACCCGGGTCTATGAACTGGACCTGGGCCTCCGGATCCCGTCGGGCATGAGCGGGGAGGTGCACATGAAGCCCGTGATCTCGGTCCGGAACCACGAGACGGGAGAGACGGAACTGGAGATCTTCCGGTACGATGGCGAGACGATCCTCCTCCCTGCCCGCCGCGGGGAAGAGGCGGCCCTCCCGGTCCCGGCCCAGAAGGGCGAGGAGAAGGTCTCCCGGAAGCTGACCGAGAAGGAGATCCAGCGGGAACTGGGACGGTTCACTGACGGTTTCGTGGATGTCCGGATGGTGACCGATACGAAGGCGGTGGTGTACATCGATGACAAGGATGTACCTGCTGCCATTGGCAAGGGCGGGAAGAATGTCTCGGGCATCGTGAACAAGCTGGGGGTCGGGATCGACATCCGTCCCCGCACGGAGCTGGAGAAACCGCCGCAGGAGGAGGAGATCCAGCTGGAGGGGGGCATCCGGGTGAAGACCGAAGGGAAGCAACTGGCCATCATCGCCCCCGAGCACCGGGGGAAGATCGTGGACCTGTTCGCAGGCAAGGAGTACCTGTTCACGGCCACGGTGGCCGACGAGGGGGAGATCCACCTGGCCCGTTCCAGCACCATTGCCCAGGAGCTGCTCCGACGGCTCCAGAACGGGGAAGCCATCCGGCTGCGACCGGTCTAGCGGAGGTTCCGTGATGGAGAAGACACTGGACCTTGCAGCCCTGGAGCAGCGGTTCTCGGCACGGTGGGGGAAAGAGTTCGAGGCCGATCCCGCGGCACAGGAGAAATGCTACCTCAACGTGGCGTTTCCCTACCCGAGCGGGGCCATGCACGTGGGGCACGGCCGCACCTATACCGTGCCGGACGTCATTGCCCGCTTCTTCCGGATGCAGGGCCGGCAGGTGCTCTTCCCGATGGGATTCCACGTGACAGGGACTCCGGTCATCGGCATCTCGCGGCGGATCGCAAAGAATGACGAGAAGGCGGTCTGGCTCTACCGGGACCTGTACCGGGTGCCCCCCGACGTGCTGGCCACCTTCACGGACCCGATGGTGATCGTCCGGTACTTTGCCGGCGAGTACGAGCAGATCATGCGCCGGCTGGGTCTCTCCATCGACTGGCGCCGGCGGTTCATCACGGTGGACCCCCAGTACAGCAAATTCATCGAGTGGCAGTACGGCCACCTCTCCCGGAAGGGCTACGTGGTGAAGGGGGTCCACCCGGTGAAGTACTGCCCCCAGTGCGAGAACCCGGTGGGGGACCACGACCTCCTGGAAGGCGACCGGTCCGAGATCATCCGGTTCGTGCTCGTCATGTTCTCGTATGACGGGGCCCTCATCCCCACGGCCACGCTCCGGCCCGAGACGATCCACGGCGTCACAAACCTCTGGGTGAACCCGGACGTGACGTACGTCCGTGCGCGGGTGGATGGGAAGGAGTGGATTCTCTCCCGGGAAGCGGCAGAGAAGCTCCGGAACCAGGACCATGCCGTCGATGAGGTGGGCCAGGTGAAGGGATCGGATCTGGTGGGGAGGACCGTCTCCCACCCGCTCTGTGGACAGGTGCCCATCTTCCCGGCAGGCTTTGTGGACCCGGACATGGCCAGCGGGATCGTGATGTCGGTCCCGGCCCACGCGCCCTTCGACTACATTGCGCTCCGCGACCTCCAGGAGAAGGGCCAGGCGGCCGGGATTACCCCCGTCAGCCTGCTGAAGGTCGAGGGGTACAGCCCCTTCCCTGCAAAGGATGCCGTGGAACGGGCCGGGATCCGGGACCAGAGCGATCCGCGTCTCGAGTCCGTCACCCAGGAGGTGTACAGCGCCGAGTTCGCCCGGGGCCGGATGCATCCCCAGTTCGGCGGGAAATCTGTCCGGGAGGCCCGGGACCAGGTGACGGTGCTCATGCAGGAGCAGTACGGGTCGGTCCCCATGTTTGACTTCGATTCCCGGCCGGTGGTCTGCCGGTGCGGGGGACGGGTCACGGTACGGATCCTGCACGACCAGTGGTTCCTCCAGTACAGCAATCCTGAATGGAATGCCGAGGTCCACGACCAGCTGGAGAGGATGGCGCTCGTCCCCCCGGAGACCCGGGCCGAGTTCTCCCGCACAGTCGACTGGCTCAAGGACTGGGCCTGCACCCGCCGCGTGGGCCTTGGCACCCGGCTCCCCTGGGACAGGGAATGGATCGTGGAACCCCTCTCCGACTCCACCATCTACATGGCCTACTACACCATCGCCCACCACATGAAGGCGATCCCTCCCGAGCAGCTCACACCGGAGGTCTTTGACTACCTCTTCCTGGGAAAGGGGAACCCCGCCACGGTCCCGCGGGAGACACTGGACCGCATCCGGAAGGAGTTCCTGTACTGGTACCCGTACGACTTCCGGTTCTCTGCGAAGGACCTGATCTCCAACCACCTGACCTTCCAGCTCTTCCACCACCGGGCCATCTTCCCCCCCGCGTTCCAGCCGAAGGGCATGGTGATTTTCGGCATGGGTCTCTTGAACGGCGCCAAGATGTCTTCCTCCAAGGGGAACGTGGTGCTCCTCTCGGACGCCATCGACGAGTTCGGGGCCGACACCGTGCGGATGTTTCTCGTCGGGAGCGCGGAGCCCTGGCAGGACTTTGACTGGCGTAACGAGCTGGTGGCATCCACCCGGCGCCAGATCGAGCGGTTCTGGAACCTGGTCCACGAGGGAATGGAGGCGGGGGCCGGGAAGGGGAACGGGATCGATACCTGGCTCCGTTCCCGGCTCCAGGGGCGCATCGCCCGGGCCACGGAGTCCCTCGGGAACTTCCAGACCCGCCAGGCGCTCCAGGAGTCCTGGTTCGGGATCGAGGCTGACCTGAAGTGGTACCGGCGGCGGAACCCCGACGGGAATCTGAAGGGCAGCGCGGTCCGGGACCTCTGCTCCGCCTGGGTCCGGCTGCTGGCCCCCTTCATTCCTTACACCTGCGAGGATCTCTGGCAGGCCATGGGAGGCGAGGGACCGGTGGCATTCGCCCCCTGGCCGGTACCCGACGAGGCGCAGGGGGACCGGAAGAGCGAGCTCGCGGAGGAGCTGCTCCTCCGCACCGTCGAGGATGTGGAGTCCATCCGGAAGCTCCTCCCCATGACCCCGAAAGCCGTGGTCCTCATCACCGCCCCGGACTGGAAATGGGAGATCTTCGGGCTTATCGCGGGAACAGCGGAGAAGAAGGATGCCACCCGGCTCGTCATGCAGCAGGAGTCCATGCGGAAGCGGGGGAAGGCTGCCGCCGACGCCGTGAAACAGGTTACGGCCCTGATCCATCGCTTCCCGCCGGAGCTGGTCCGGGATCTTTCGGCCGGAACCATGGACGAGAAGACGGTTTTCACTGGTGCACAGGCCTTCCTGGAGAAGGAGTTCGGGATGCCGGTGCGGGTGGTCCCGGCGGACCAGGCTACCCATAAAAAGGCGGCATCCGCGCTGCCGTTCAAGCCGGCGATCGTGCTGGAATAGATGCGGAATAATTATTCTCTCTTTTTCTGTCGTTCGAGAAAACCGCAGAGGGGTATACCCTTATGGGGGAAGGACCGGGAGGGGGCAGAGCCCGCTCACGCCACACCCATGCGACCCGGCATATATCTGAATCTGAACCAGGACTGGTTTCATCATGCATTATTCTACCGGGACGCTCCAGGGGGGCTCCGCCCCCCGCCGCGTGGGCGCCCCCTCGGGAGGATGGGAGGATCTTCGGTTTTCGGGATTGGGACAACCTATCGTAATGGGAAACCAATGGAAACGGCTATCCTCACGGGGGGGGGACCGGGAGGGGGCGGGCCCCCTCCCGTTTCAGTTCCCGGACAGGATAATGAAAAAGATATCTGAAGGAAGTTGGAGGAGAGAAAAACCGTATTATCCTTCCTTCTCCACCGCCTTCTTCGCCCGCTTCACCCGCTCCTTTGCGGTGAAGCCGGTGATTTGTTCCAGGAAGGTGCGGAACCGCCGGTTCGTGTCCAGGATCTCGGCTTCAGAAGCATCCTTCCGGGAAACGGTGTTCACCACCACCGTCTTCCCACCGGCGCCGGGCCACACCTCCAGCCGGGCCAGGGCGCCGAAAGCGATCACCGCCTTCCCGGCCTCTCCCGTTGGTTCGACCCCGAAACACTCCCGGAATGCTCCGGTGACGGTTGCCATGAGATCCTTCGTGTGGCCCCGTTTCACCTCAAACTCCTGCATAATTTTTTATGGATGCTCCCACTATCTTAACCTGCTGGGGTGCATCAGCCGTGGACGTGAATGAGATCATACCGTACCTGAAAAGGATTGAATCGAGCCTGGAGAAGCCGAAACCCAGGGACGAGCTGAAGATCAACTCCCGCCCCCTGAAGGAGACGACAAAAACGATCCTCGTGGGGTTCCCGGGCAGCGGCCTTGTTGGGTCCATCGCGCTGCAATACCTGGTGGAGCAGCTGGAGTTCGACCTGATCGGCTCCGTGACGAGCAAGTACTTTCCGCCGCTGGCCATGATGACCCGGGGCGTCATCAATGTCCCGGTCCGGTTCTACGAGAAGAACGACCTGGCCGTCGTGGTGGGGGATATCCCCATCCACCCCATGATCTGCTACGAGGTAGCAAGCGGCCTGATGGAGTGGTTTGCCCAGTTCGAGCCGAAGGAGGTGGTCACCATCGCGGGGATTGTCACGAACGAGATGGAGAAAAGGGTCTTTGGCGTTGCCACCAACGAGGAGGCACTCCAGCGGATCCAGGATATGACCATCATCCTTCCCATGGGGTCCATCTCCGGGATCGCGGGCTCCCTCCTTACTGAGTGCAAGGTCCGGGGGATCCCCGGCCTCGGACTCCTTGGGGAGACGGTGCCGACCCCGGACCCGCGGGCATCGGCAGCCACCATCGAAGTGCTCAACAAGCTGTACAGCCTGAACCTGGACGTGAAGCCCCTGATGGAGCAGGCGGAGGAGATCGAGGCAGCGATGCACAAGATCGCGGAAGAGGTCCAGACCACCGAGACAGCCGGCCAGAAGAAAGAACAGCTGCCGATGTACGGGTGATCACGATGTCCCACGCAGCACTTACAGGCATTGCGCCCGCGGTCATCACCGAGCTGAAGCGGGGAAGGCCGCGGACCCTGGAACTCTCCAGCGCCCACAACGTGGTGACGCTGGCCGGCGTGGAACCGGGGCAGCACCTCTTCATGACCGGCGTGGATCTGGAGGATCTCGCCCCGGGCGACGCCGGGATCCTGGTGGAGGTGATGGCCCTCTCCATCGCCATGAAGCGGCAGATCGAGTTCACCAACCCCATGTTCTTCGAGGAGCGGGAACGGGTGGCCGCCCGGGTCCAGGTCCGGTTCTCTGGCACCTCGATAGTCAAGCAGGTCCAGGAGTGGGGTATGGGCCGGGCCACCATCGTCGAACTGGCGAAGACCGGCGGCTATCACGCGGTATAATCCCCCCCTCCATTTCCCTATCCTCCCCCTCTCTTTTATCCGGATTCCGCCCGTCTGCAAGGATTCATAAGGCTTCAGGTGAGACGTATGGAACGCGGGCCCGTGGCTTAGCCTGGACAGAGCGCCGGGCTTCTAACCCGGATGTCGGGGGTTCAAATCCCCCCGGGCCCGCCACGCTTGGTGATGAGGAATTATTTCCTCTCTTCTCTCTCTGGTTTTATCGAGTGATTCGACTGGTGGGACGCTCCAGGGGGGCTATCGCCCCCCGCCGCGTGGGCGCCCCCTTCGGTTTTCCGGGACCCGGGGTCCACCCGGTGATATGAGCCGAAGAAGCGACTATCCTCATCGGGGGAGGGACCGGGAGGGGGCAGGCCCCCTCCCGCACCCTATCAAGAAACCATCCCGATGCACAGATCCAGAACAACCACGGCTCACCCTATCCTCCCGGGGGGACGCCCCCCCGCGGCGGAGGGACCCTTCAGGTCCCCCCAGGAGGGTACAGTAACACGAATCACGTTGAGAGGGCGAAGCACACAGTGCCTATCCCCCTGACGGGAAAATCGGAGAAGAGTGGAGGAGACTTGTTACTTGATCTTCGTCCCGGGGGGAACCGGCTGCAGGGGGGTGAGGAGCGATGCCCGGTCGCCGGCGGCAAGGAGCATTGCCTGGCTCTCCAGGCCGAAGATCTTCGCCGGCTTCAGGTTCACGACCACCACGATGTCCTTTCCGACCAGCGTTTCCACCGGGTGGAACTCAGCGATTCCTGCAATCACCTGCCGGGTTCCGTCACCGATGTCCACCTGAAGCTTCACCAGCTTCTTTGCTCCCTTCACCGGTTCCGCTGAGAGCACCTTTGCGGTCCGGATGTCCAGCCGGGAGAACTCCTCGATGGAGATCCCGGTCCGTTCCTGCTCGCGCATCTTCGCCTCCTTCACCCTCTTCTTCAGCACGTCATCGAGGACCTTCACCTGGTCCGGCTCCATCTTCGCAAAGAGCGGCGCCGGGTCCGGAAGTGGCCCCGTCCCTGCCGGTTCCAGGCCCTCCCGGATCCCATGGGCAGCGACCGGGTCCGCGTGGCCCAGCATCCTCCAGGCCCGATCCGCGGCCCCGGGCATCACCGGCTCCATGAGCAGCGTGAGGGCGTGGACCACCTGCAGGCAGTTCCGGATCACCCCCGACGCCGCCTCACGGTCGGTCTTCACCAGCTTCCAGGGGGCCTGGTTCTGGATGTAGGTGTTCCCGTAGGCCGCAAGCGCCATGATGCCGTCCACGGCGCCCTTGAACTCGTAGTCCCGCACTGCCTTCTCCACCTCCTCCAGGGCCTGCCTGATCCGGTCCAGGACCTCGGGGTCCACCGGCCCCTCGGGCACGGTACCGAAGAACTGTTTCGCGAAGTAGAGGCTCCGGTACATAAAGTTCCCCAGGGTGGAGACCAGCTCATTGTTGACCCGCTCGGCAAAGCCCTGCCAGGAGAAGTTCAGCTCCTTCGTGTGGCTGGTATAGGCGAGGAGGTAGTAGCGCAGGTAATCAGGGTCCAGGCCCCTGTCCAGGTAGTCCTCTCCGGTCCAGACCACATAGCCCCGGGACTTGGAGAACTTCTGGTCATCGATCTTCACCATCCCGCTGGCCACCACGGCGGAGGGGGGATGGTAGCCGGCCCCCGAAAGGAGCGCCGGCCAGAAGATGCAGTGGTGGTAGATGATGTCGCTCCCGATGAAGTGGATGATACCCCCGTCCCGGCACCAGAACCGCTGCCAGTCGCCCCCGGTCTTCGCTGCCCACTCCTCGGTGAAGGAGATATAGCCGATGGGGGCGTCCACCCAGACGTAGACCACGAGGTCCTCCTTCCCGGGGAACCGGACTCCCCATTCCAGGGTCCTCGTGATGCACCAGTCATGGAGCTCGTCCTTCACCCACCCGAGGGCATAGTTCCGGGCATTGGGGGTGCCCGCAAGATCAGGAAGGTAGGACATGAGGAAGTCCCGGAAGGCCGAGAGCCGGAAGAAGTAATGTTCCTGCTCACGGAGCTCCGCCTCCGTGCCGCAGATCCTGCACTTCGGCTTCCGGATCTCCCCCGGCTCCAGGTGCTTGCCGCACCCCTGGTCGCACTCGTCGCCCCGGGCCAGGGCGCCGCAGTGGGGGCAGAGCCCCTCCACATACCGATCCGGGAGGGACCGCTGGCAGACCGGGCAGTAGCTCTGCTGGATCACCTGGGTGTACACGTAGCCATGTTCCTGGAGGGCACGGACCAGGGAGCGGGTCCTGCGGTGGTTCGTCTCCCCGTCCGTCATCCCGAAGTGGTCGAAGAGGACTCCCATCCGCCGGAATATCCCGTCAAAGTGGGCGTGGTAGCGGCGGGACAGGTCGGCAGGGGTCACCCCCTGCTCCTCGGCCATGACCACGATGGGGGTGCCATGGTTGTCGGAACCGCAGACAAAGACCACGTCCTCGCCGGCCCGCCGCAGGAACCGCACGTAGAAGTCCGCGGGTACGTACGTCCTGAGGTGCCCGATATGGCAGGGGCCGTTTGTATACGGGAGCCCGCACGTCACGAGCAGGGGCCTTTTCTCCATCCTCTAGAGTTTTATGGCTGGGGCTATAAATAGGATACAACCACGATGGCGAAAGCCCGCAGGGTGCCGGTACGGTCGTTCGGGTCCGAGGTGGAGATCCCTCCCGTCGGGGAACTGGCGGACTGGGTCAGGGAGCAGCGCGGGTCTTCCGCAGACCTGACCACCTACCTCCTGGACCGCTCCCTCTCGGTGCAGCAGGGCGTGGACCTCCCCTGCGCCGGAGGCCTCTGCTACCGCGACCGCTGGCTCTCCTCCCTCCCCGGGATCCGGGACCGGGTCCTGGTCCATGACCCGGACCCCTTCACCGGTGACGTGGAGGGAGACGCCCTCGGGATTGTGGCAGCCCGGAAGGGGGCATGGGTGGGGATACCGGCCCCTCATATGCTGGATGTCCGTGACGGGTACTTCCATGATCCCGAAGAGTGCTGTGCCGCCCTCTGCGGGGCGTACCGGGACCTGATGCGGGCCATGCGGGATCGCGGTATCCGGGGTCACGTGATCCTTGCAGATGCCCCGGACGGGTGCGAGCTGGAGCTCCTGGCGGGATCCCGGGCCTACTATATGGTCCGGGATCCCGGGGTGGATGACCTGGAGGCGATCCTGGAACACCAGCCCCGGATCGCGGTCCCCTCTCCCCTCCTTACGGAGGCTGTCGCCCTCCAGGACGAGTACCGGATCCGGTCCATTGCCCTCCTGGATCCCATGCCGGGGGATCTCGCGACCGCGTCAGAACTCCTGGACTTGGGCCGGATCGAGACCGGGGGTTACTGCGCCAAAGATTGCAGGGAGTACTGGGAGCAGCTCGTGGAGCGGTCCCTCATCCCAGCGATTCCGCCACTTCGGCCAGCCGGTGGAAGTGGGGGGTATCCCCCACAAAGAAGAAGCGGATCCGGTCCACCAGGGTGAAGGGGAAGATGCCGCCCGAGGCATGGGGGTGCCCTCCCCCGCCGAACTGGCGGGCCACCAGGTGGCTCACGGGAGGCACCGACCGGATCGAAAACTTGCCGGAGGATGAGACCACCACCTCGATGTCGGACCCGAGGCGTTTCCGGATCTCCGCGGCCGTCTCGTTCGGGTACCCATATAAAGGGGCAAAGGCGATCCGGTACCGGTTCCCCAGGAACCGGGTGCGGGCAACGGACCGCTCGATCATGCCCTGCATCTCTTCCTCGATCTTCCGGTACTCCTCCCGGATATGGTCGTCCAGGATCACCCCTTCGCTCAACCGGTCCCGGATATAGTCCCGGTTGCGGTTCTTCGAGAGGACCCTTCCCAGGATCGCCGACCGGGGATCCTGATTCTTCCAGAGGTCGTAGTCGCAGACCACCCGGGCCACCTCGGCAGCCCGGGGGTCGCCCGGGAGGAGGTCGCCGGCCGCGATCCCGCAGGCGCAGCGCTCCGTGTCCACGTGGAGGAGGTCCACCACTCCCCGGATGGACTCCTGCTCGCTCTCCTGCCAGCGGTGGTGGTCCCGCCACTCCACCTTCCACCC
>JAJRDA010000006.1 GCA_028678665.1 Methanomicrobiales archaeon
AGATGCCGGAGAAAGAGGAGCAGAAGGAACAGGGACAGACGACGGGGCAGCAGGCCCCGCAGGAGCCGAAGGTTCCGCCGGGGACGCAGGCTCCGCCGGACCTGCAGGTTCCGAAGGAGGAGGAAAGGAAGCCGGGGGAGGAGAAAGGGGAAGAGCAGGCCGAGGACCTCTTTGATGTCATCGTCCCCGTGGGTACCCCGCGGTCGGTGCTCCGGGACGTGCTCAGGAAATTCCCGGTGCAGCTCGTCGAGCGGAAGATTCCTGCCTATTTTGCCAACATGGAGGGGGACGAGCGGGAGATCCTGGCGTTCCGTGGACCACGGAAGGTGGTGGAGGAGGTAGAGCAGTTCATCCGGAAGGAACTGGAGGCATTCATCGAGACCGGCGGCTGGGACCGGCACGGGAAGCAGAAGGAATCCTGATACCCGCGCCGGGCCCCGAAGGGGTGGGGATCCGGCTCACCGGCTGCGCCGGGTAGCGCTCCCCAACAGGCGGACGAGAAGCGCCTTCTGGGCATGGAGCCGGTTCTCTGCCTGGTCCCAGACGGCACTCCGGGATCCCTCCAGCACTTCGCCGGTGATCTCCTCGCCCCGGTGGGCCGGGAGGCAGTGGAGCACGATGGCCCGGTCCGCCGCAGAGGACAGCAGTTCCTCCGTGATGGCATATCCCTGGAATGCCCTGAGCCGTTTCGCCCGCTCCTCCTCCTCCCCCATGGAGACCCACACGTCGGTATAGACCGCGTCGGCATCTTTCACCGCCTTCGCCGGGTCGGTGGTGAGGGTCACCTTCCCGCCCCCCTCCCTGGCAGCCGCCACGATCCCGGGATCAGGCCGGTATCCGCGGGGGGTCGCCACCGCCACCCGTATCCCCGAGAGGGCCGCCGAGAGGACCAGGGAATGGCAGACGTTGTTGCCGTCCCCGACCCATGCCACCCGGATACCGTCCAGCGATCCGAAGCGTTCCCTGAGTGTCAGGAGATCGGCGAGGACCTGGCAGGGATGTTCCCGATCCGAGAGGCCGTTCACGATGGGCACGTCAGAGAACCGGGCGTATTCCTCCAGCGTGGTATGACGGTAGGCCCGGATCATGACCCCGTGCACGTAGCGGGAGAGGACCCGGGCGGTGTCCCGGATCTCCTCACCCCGGCCCAGCTGCAGGTCCCGGGGGTTCAGAAAGAGGGCATGTCCCCCCAGCTCGTACATTCCCACTTCGAAGGAGACCCGGGTCCGGGTGGAGGACTTCTCGAAGATCATCCCCAGGCTCTTCCCCGTAAGCAGCGGGTGGGGAACCCCCTGCTTCCGGAGTCCCTTCAATCGGGCAGCCTCGTCCAGGACCCACCGGAGGTCATCGGCCCCCAGGTCCCGGATGGAGAGGAGATCCCGCGTCATCGCAGCGCCTCCATGTGGGCCACCCGCTTTGCGAGGAGGGCGCCGGTGCCGATGTCCCGGCGGTGGCGGACCCTGCCCCGAACGCCGGCGGCCGCCTGTTCGGCGATGGCCTCGGCGGTGGAGAGATCCGGCCCCTTCCCCACGACCGCCAGGGTCCGGGAGGAGAGGGTGGCGAGCTTCCCCTCCTCCTCTTCCACGCTGCCGCAGTACACGAGCGCCTCTCCCGTCTCCCCCAGTGCCAGGGGCTGGCCGGAGACCGGACTGTCCGGGTAGCCCTCCGGCACCAGGTACTTGCAGACGGTGGCGAGCGGTTCCCACTCCACCCGTGACGGGAGAGACCCCTCTGTAATGCGGCAGAGGATCTCGGAGAAGTCAGAGGAGAGAAGGGGGAGCACGTTCATGGCCTCGGGATCGCCGAACCGGGCATTGAACTCGATGACCCGGGGGCCCTTCGCAGTGTTCATGAACTGGCCGTACAGGATGCCGTAAAACGGGGTTCCCTGCCTGCGGATGGCCGCCACCGCATCTGCCATGATGCTCCTCGCCTCAGCCTCATCCTGTGCCGATACGAAGGGGAGGGAGTGGTTCGCCATGGAGTAGGAGCCCATGCCGCCGGTGTTGGGGCCGGTGTCCCCCTCAAACGCCCTTTTATGGTCCTGGACAAGGGGCATGTACACGAGCCGGGTTCCGTCCACGAAGGCCTGGAGCGTGAACTCCTCTCCGAGGAGCCGCTCCTCCAGCACCACCGGGCCCGAGAGCGTGCGGACGTAGGCGATGGCCCCTTCCCGGTCCACCTGCTCCCCCATGATCCGGACCCCCTTCCCGCCGGTCAGCCCCGCGGGTTTGACGGCCAGGTCCCCGTCATGGTCCCGGATGAATGCGGCCGCGTCGGCCGGCTCGCGGAAGACCCGGTAGAAAGGGCAACCCCCGATCCCGTGGGACTGCATGAGATCGCGGCAGAATGCCTTGTCGGTCTCGAGCCGTGCGGCGGCCCGGCGGGGCCCGGCGGTCGGGATCCCGGCCCCTTCCAGGGCGTCAACGACACCGGCATCGAGCGGGGCCTCCGGCCCGATGATGGCCCGGTCGATCCCCTGGGTCCTGGCATAGGCAGCCACGCCTGCCACATCGGTCTCCTTCCGGATCTCGATCCCGCTGGCCAGCCGGGCGATCCCGGGGTTCCTCCGGGTCGAAACGCAGTAGACCCGGACGTCCCTGTTCCGTGCGAGGGCGGCGGCAATGGCATGCTCCCGGCCGCCACCCCCCACCACCAGCATCTTCAGCACCATCCGTATCGCCTCCCCTCTACCGGTCCACCAGGTCCCGTGCCCGGACCATGGGAAGCAGGGTGACCTGTTCCTTTTCGAGCGCTTCGCCCGCCCCCTGCTCCCGGTCCACGACGGTCACCACCGTGTCCACCCGGGCTCCCGCCTCCCGGAGCACACGGATCCCGAAGAGCACGGAATCCCCCGACGTGGTCACGTCCTCCACAAGGAGAGTCTGCTTCCCTTTCACATCGCCGATCACAAGGCCAGCCCGCCCGTGGCCTTTCTCCCCCTTCCGGATGATGGCGTAGGGTCTGCCGCTCGCAAGCGATGCGGCAACGGCGAGGGGAATCCCGCCCACCGCGACCCCGGCCACGACGTCGAACGGGGCCAATGCGGCGATGCCGGAGCCGATCCGGGAGAGGACCTCCGGCTTCGTGAGCACGGATTTGATATCGATGTAATACCGGCTCTTCGCCCCCGATGCAAGGACAAAATCGCCATATTTCACGGCGCCATGCTCGACGAGCAGCGACGCGAGTTCGGTCACCATGGCACATCCTTGACACCCAGGGAGTAGCCCAGCAGGTTGACAGCCCGGTGCAGGAGCGGGGTCAGTACAAGGATCCAGAGAAAGATGGGGATCGTGATATTCGAGAGCACCCAGGCGGGGGCACCGGCAAGCGTGAGGAGGAGGGCACCTGCCACAAAGTCGTACTGGTCCGCCACCGGCCACTTCTGTCCCTGCGGGATCCCACGTCTCCGCTTGAAGTAGGACTTGACGAGATCTCCGGCCAGGGCCCCGGTGGCCAGCAGGGAGACGGAGAGGAGGGTGTGCCGGGGAAGGAACTCCGGGAGGCCCTGCGTCTGTAAAAGGATCTGCACGCTCCCGACGAGCACACCGGCGAGGATACCGAGCAGCAGGCCCCGGACCGTCTTCCCGTCGCCCAGCAGGCGGTTCCCGTCGGCGTGGAGCCTGCCTCCGTCGATGGGTATGCCGCCTCCCAGGATCACCGCAGCGGGATTGGGGACATAGGAAGGGAGCATGATCCAGAGCGCCGAGAGGAGCGCAGCTATCCAATAATCAATATGAACCACGGGCGCCAATAGTGGTATATTGGCAGCGGATACAAAGATTAAGGTATCGAAAGAGAGAATGATCGGAGTCCACGTGGTGTGAAGGCATGCTCCTCAAGAAGACTTCGACGCTCTGCCCGGTCTGCAGCAAGGTGATCCCCGCCGAGATCACCGAGAAGGGGGGGAAGGTCTGGCTGGAGCGTACCTGCCCGTCGCACGGGCATTTCTGCCACATCTACTGGTCCGATGCCGCCATGTACCGGCGCTTCGACGTATGGGACGCCGTGGGAAGGGGGGTGGAGAACCCGCAGCGGGACGGTTCCGCCGAAACGTGCCCCTCCAACTGCGGCCTCTGCTCGCATCACCAGTCAGGGACCCTCCTCGCCAACATCGACCTGACGAACCGGTGCAACCTGACCTGCGACTTCTGTTTTGTCAATGCCAAGGCCTGCGGGTACGTGTACGAGCCCACCTTTGACCAGGTCGTGGAGATGCTCTCGCTCCTCCGGAACGAGAAACCCGTGCCCACCCCGGCCGTCCAGTTCTCCGGCGGCGAGCCCACGATACGGGACGACCTCGTGGAGATCATCAAAAAGGCCAAGGAGCTGGGATTCCCGCAGGTCCAAATCGCCACGAACGGGGTACGGATCGGCAAGGACCCGGCGTATGCCGCTGCCCTGAAAGCGGCGGGCCTTTCCACGGTGTACCTGCACTTCGACGGAGTCACCCGGGAGACAGACCCCTTCCTGCAGATCCACCAGAAGGCCATTGAGGTGCTGGACCAGGTCCACCTGGGAACGGTGCTGGTCCCCACCGTCATCAAGGGACGGAATGACCATCAGGTGGGGGATATCATCCGGTTCGCGGCCGAGCACACCTCGGTGGTGCGGGGAGTGAACTTCCAGCCGGTCGCCTTCACCGGAGCGGCAGTCGAGGAGGACGTGGAACGGTCCCGGATCACGATCCCGGAGCTCCTGCAGGATATCGAGGCCCAGATGGAGGGGGTGATCCGGGCGGATGACTTCTATCCCATCCCCTGCGTGGTCCCCATCTCGGACCTGGTGGAAGCGTACCGGGGCAGCCCCCAGATCCGGTTCACCGCCCACCAGCACTGCGGTGCCGCGACCTACGTTTTTATCAACGAGGGTGACATCGTGCCCGTGAACCGCCTGCTGGACGTGGACTCGTTCTTCCAGGCCGTCGGAACCATGGCCGATGACCTGAAGAAAGGGGGGTCCATCAACAAGTACCGGGCGCTGCTCGCGGGCGTGAAGAACCTGCACACCTCGGTGCAGAAGGGGGAGAAGGGGGACACCTCCCGGTTCTGGAAGATGCTCGGGCAGGCGCTTGTGAAACAGAACTTCGATGCACTCAGGGAGTTCCACTGGAATGCCCTCTTCATCGGGGTCATGCACTTCATGGACCGGTACAACTACGACCTGGGACGGGTGCAGCGGTGCTGCATCCACTACGCCACTCCCGATGGCCGGCTGATCCCCTTCTGCAGCTACAACAGCGGGCCGGTGTACCGGGAACAGGTCTGGCGGAAATATTCGAGGCCCCTCGGGAAAGAGGAGTGAGGGGTCACGGGAAGGGGAGATCGATCCACTCCGCCCCTTCCAGTGCCAGGCGGGCGATGGCCAGGTCCTGGATGGCGAGGCCGGTGGAGTCAAAGACCGTGATCTCGTCCGGCCGTTCTCTCCGTTTCTTCCCGATGACCACCTCCCCCAGCGTCCCCGCGATCCGGTCCGGCGAGTAGAGTCCCCGGGAGATGGGCACGTTCACCTCGCCGGAATGGACCGCCTGGGCCATGTCGTCGACAAAGACCCGGGCCCGGAGCAGGATCCGGGGATCCAGCTCCTCCTTTCCCGGCGCATCCGCCCCGATGGCGTTGATATGGGTCCCCTCGTGGATCCATTCGTCCGCAACCATTGGTTCCCGCGAGGGGGTCGTCGTGATCACCACGTCCGCGTCGCAGGTCCGTTCCAGCCCCGCCGCCGCTGCCCCGTAGTCGTGGAAACGGGACGCCATCGCTTCGGCATTCGTCCCATCACGGCTCCAGATCCGGATCCCGCTGATATGGCGCACGTCGGCAAGCGCCCTCACCTGTGCCTCTGCCTGGCGTCCGCTCCCGACGACACCGACCGACACCTCCCTCTCTGGCGAGAGGTACCTGGCCGCCACGGCACCGGCCGCCCCGGTCCGCATATCCGTGAGGCTGGTTGCGTTCAGCACCGCACGGGGTACACCCGACTCGGGGTCGATCAGGATCATGAGGGCCATCACGGTGGGCAGGCCGTGCTCCCGGTTCCCGGGGTGCACGTTGACGACCTTGACTCCTGCGATGTCCAGGGCAGGGAGGTAGGCCGGCATGGTGCGGAAGTCCCCCTTCGGGAAGGTGATATACACCTTCGGGGGCATCTGGACCCTTCCTTCGCCATGTTCCCGGAAGACCGCCTCGATGGCCCTGTTCACCTGGCTGTACTCCAGCCGCTTCTCAGGCTCTGCGCAGTATCTCATCCCCTTTCACCCTCCGATTTCTCACGCCATACGGTCCCCGCACGCACATGCTCCGCGTACAGATACGTACTGCGGGGATTGCTTAAACCTGTCTCCGAGAGAAGATCCCTGTCGGGGGAACGGTTCTGGAAACTGAGACTGAAAAGAAAATGAGATGGGGTATAGGGTCCGGGAGCACCGGGCGGGATGATGCCCCTCACTTCAGGTTGTCGATCTCCTTGAGTGTCCTGTCTGCCAGTTCCTTCATCCTGGCGGAGATCCTGCCCGAGGCCGAGAACTCCACGTCCCTCATGGCATTGGCCAGTTCTGCCCCCAGCACAAAGATCGCGTACTTGTGCTCCATCTTGGAGCGGTGCATCTGGGACGGATCGATCTTCAGGGCATAGTACTGGGTGAACTTCAGCTCGGGATTGATCCGCTCGAAGTAATCCTTGATCTCCACCATCATCTGGTGGAGGATGATCAGTTCTTCCTTGTGCATCCCTTCCGGTACGGTGTACACCGGCATGATAAATAGATTTGGCCAGACGTGGGGGCTGGCTCAATAGATTTGGCCAGACGTGGGGGCTGGCTCAATAGATTTGGCCAGTCGTGGAGGCTGGCTCAGGAGATGTGGCCAGACGTTAGAACTGGCTCATCTTCAGGATTTTTACCGAGAGCGGCCGCTTGATGATGCCGCGATAGTCCCGTGCCACCACGAACTCGATGCCCTTCGCAGCCAGCTGGTCCAGGAGCCGCTGGTCGATGATCCTGTCGACCACGAGGCCTGTTGCGTCCCCCTTCAGGGATTCCAGCACCCGTTCCAGGTCCTGTGCCTTCATGTCCAGGAGCACCGAGAAGTCAGGGGAGAGGAACCGGCCGGAGGACCTGCCCCTCACCTCGTCCACGTGGTCACGGAGGGTGACGGGCCCTGATGCCACCGGTTCGCGCTGTATCCGTGCAGCGGATGGCTTCCCCCCCTCCATGCGTGCCCCCTCCTGTGTTCGGTTTGAGACAGCCGCTTCAGGGTGGGGAGTCTTCGCAGGTTTCCCCTCCCTGGCCCCGGCATCTATCTGTTCCCTGAGGAACTCCACCGGAACCTTGTTCCGGAGTGCCTTTGTGATCTCCTTCCGGCTCATGTCCTCCACGGATCTCCCCCGGGGGGCATAAGCCACGAAATCGATGTCTGCCACCTGCAGGAGCTCGCGCAGGATCAGTTCGCCTCCCCGGTCCCCATCCAGGAATGCCGTCGCAGTCTTCGTCTGGCAGAGTTCCACGATCGTGGGCGGTACCTTGGTCCCTTCAACCGCCACCGCGTTCTTGATGCCGAACCGGAGCAGGTTGATCACATCCGCCCGCCCCTCCACGATGATGATGGCATCGGAATCGGCAACGTTCGGGCCTGCGGGGACACTGTCGGCGCCCACCTCCGAGACCTTCTCGATCCGCAGGGAGTCCCTGACCTCGTCCAGGAGCACGGTGGATTCAATGGCACCCTCCTCGAAGCGGTCGATCAGGAGCTCCTTGGCCCTGTCCACGACCTTGCGGCGCTTGGTGACCCGGATATCCTCGATCTTCTCAACGGTCACGTGGGCGATGCAGGGACCCACGCGGTCCACGGTCTCCAGGGATGCCGCAAGGATAGCGGTCTCTGCCCGGTCCAGGGAGGATGCGATCAGGATCTCTCCCCGTGTCTCGCCCTTCTTGCTTGTGATCTGGACGTCGATGCGTCCGACACGTCCGGTTCTCTGGAGATCCCGCAGATCCAGGTCTTCGCCGAGCAATCCTTCAGTCTGGCCAAAGATGGCCCCAACTACGTCGGACTTCTCGACCACCCCCTCCGCGTGGATGGTGATGTGAATGAGATACTTGGTGGTATCAGATGAGTACACGCGAAATCACCCCCCCCAGTCGGGAAGGCAGCCTCATGCGTCCGCGACTTTCGAGAATCCGACAACATAGGCACCCACATATATATTTTTTGAATTATTTAAAACTCTCCCTGCCGACGGCGGGAGATTGTTGCAGGAAACAGCCGGGGATTCCTGCAGAAAACCATGGAAGCGGACTATCCTCACGGGGGGTGGGATCGGGAGGGGGGAGACCCCCCCCTCCCGTCACCCTCTCCCCGGGAGGATAGGTGATCTTCGGATTTCTCCGATGAACATCACCATGGATCTCTTCCTCCGGACCCAGGAATACCGGAAAAGTCCCCCCCTCGTATCCCCTTCCGTAGGGTAGCCCCGGCCGGAAGAAAACATATCCCCGGAGGAGCTTCTGCACTACGACGTGCCGGGCCCGGAATCCGCAGCCGCGTGCAGCCCGGCCAGGGCATCCTGTTCAGAAAGGCCGCGGACATGGACCCGTTTTTCGCGGGAGGCCGCACCGGAAGCGAGGGTCACGGCGGAGGCGGGTAACGAGAGGACTTCTGCCATGAGGGCCACCACGTCCCGGTTCGCCTTCCCTCCCCTCGGGGGGGCGGAGACCGTGCACTGGACCCTGCGTCTCCACGGGTTGTACCCCGTGATGGCGGCACCCCGCCGGCTCCCCGGCGACACCTCCAGGAGGATGCCCACCCCGTCACCCTCCTCGGTTACGGCACCTGCCCACGGGTCCATTCGAAAGCCTCCGGAGAAGCGGGAAATGTCGCCCGGCAGTAACACAGCAGGATCACCGGTGGCTGCTGCCGTCCCTCACCCGCGTAACGCCCTCATGCCGGGCGGTGCCTGTCGCACACCCGGGTTGTCCCGTGCCTCATCACCGGGCGATCACCCTTTGTTCGGACGGGGACCTATGAGTGCGCTGTGTCGGCACACTCTCACATGGACCCCCGGGGGATATAACCTCTTCCCGGGAACCAGCGGGCAGGGGCATCCGTGAACTCGCCCCGGCGGAAGGCCACGTCCCCGTCCAGCAGCACGAGTTCCGGGAAGATGGCCTCACGCCCCTCGAAGGGGGTCCACCCGCACCGGCTGTGCAGGTCCCCGGCCCGGATCGGTTCCGGACGGAGGGGGTACAGGGCCAGGTCTGCCCGCTCACCGGGCGCAGGACCGGCGCGGGGAATCCCCAGCACCTCGGACGGATTCCAGGAGGTTTTTTCTGCCACCGAGAGGGCGGTGAACTCGCCGGCCCTCACCCGGGCCACGAGAAGAGGCATCATGGTCTCCACGCCGGGCACCCCCGAGGGAGCATCCGGGAATGGTGTCTGTTTCTCCTTCAGGGTATGGGGTGCGTGGTCCGAGGCAATCACGGGAATCTGCTCCCATGCCCGGAGGAGCCTCTGCTGCACTACCCGGGACCGGAGCGGGGGATTCACCCGGGCGAACCCGTCCCGGACCGGGAAATCGTCCCGCGAGAGGAAGAGGTGGTGGGGAGTCACCTCGCAGGAAACGGGGGTGGCAACAGCCAGCGCCTCTACGGAGGTCAGATGGCAGAAGTGGAGATGCCCTCCGGCGCCTGCCGCGTTCCTGACAGCCCGGATGGCCTCCATTTCGCCCTCCGCCGGCCGGCTCCTGTCGTGGGCGCCCAGGTCGACCGGTGGTTCACCGGTGACCTGCTCGGCATGGATCGTGGCCAGGGCGCCGAGGGCCGAGATCTCCTCCAGGTGCTTTGCCAGGTCCGGGAGGGGGATGCCCTCACCATAGGACGAGGGGGCCGCGAAGAGCTCGCCGAAGGCCATGGCCCCGCTGCGCCAGAGCACGGCGGGATTGGACCCCGGGGCCACCCCCGCGTTGATCGCAAAATGGCACCGCGAGCGGGCGCGGGCATCTGCCACCCGGGCAGTGAAGGCGTCCTGCGTGGTGAGCGGCGGGACGGTGTTGGGCTGGTCCACGACCAGCGTCACTCCCCCGGCGATGGCGGCCTCGCTCCCTGACCTCCAGTCCTCCTTCCGTCGCTGGGTGCCGCCCCGCATGTGCACGTGCATGTCCACGGCACCGGGCAGGCAGAGGAGACCGCTGCAGCGGATCGCCTCGCGGGAGGAAAGGGAGGAGCCGGCATGGACCACGCGTCCGTCCCGGATCGAGATATCCGCGGTTCTCCCGTCGGGGAGAGTGACGTCTGAGAGCACCAGGTCTAGCATACCCGGGGCACCGGATCCCCCATGGGGGGCTCGATGAACCGTTCGCCGCCGATGGTGGTCTTCAGGATCACCCGGGATCCCGCTGTGACCCGGCCCACGATCGCCGCGTCCTTCCCGTAGCGGTGGGAGCGGAGGCTCGCGAGAACCGCGTCCGCATCCTCGAGAGGGACGCCCATCACCACCTTCCCCTCGTTGGCCACCTCCAGGGGGTCGATCCCCAGCATCTCCGCGGCAGAACGGACAGACCGCCTCACCGGGAGCGCAGCCTCCTCGATAACCACCCGGACCCCGCTCTTCCGTGCCATCTCGTTGATGGCCGAGGCGAAGCCCCCCCGGGTGGGATCCTTCATGGCATGGATCTCCCCGGCAGCGAGAGCCCCCTCCACCAGCTCCCAGAGGGGTGCCACGTCGGAACGGATCTGCTCGCCCAGGGAAAAGCCTTCCCGGTGGGTCAGGACCGCGAGGCCGTGGTCCCCCAGGGTTCCCGAGACGAGTATCCGGTCCCCCTCCCGGAGTCCCCGGTCCTGCACCACCGTCTCTGCAATCCCTATCCCGGCCGTATTGATCACGATCCCGTCCAGGGCACCCCGCTCCATCACCTTCGTATCCCCGGTCACCAGGTGGGCGCCGGACTCGGTGAGGGCCTCGTCCATGGACCGGACGATCCGCTCCAGGTCGGAGATGGCAAATCCTTCTTCGATCACCATGCCGCAGGAGAGGGCGAGGGGTTTTCCCCCCATCATGGCGAGATCGTTCACGGTGCCGCAGATGGAGAGGCGCCCGATGTCGCCACCCGGGAAGAAGAGGGGGCGGACGATGTGGGAATCGGTGGTGAAGACGACCTGGTACTCCCCGATGGGGATCACGGCGCCGTCATCCAGTGCCTCCAGGCCGATCCCACCGGCGTTCCGGTTCTTCACCTTCGTGAGCGTGCGGAGGAGTTCCCCCATCACCTCGCCGCCGGCCCCGTGCATCAGGCTGACCTTCATGGCTCTTCCACGTCGATCTCCAGGGTGGTCACCACGATCTCGCGACCCTGCGTGAGCTCCGGGAGGCCCCCGCACCGGGGACAGACAAAAACCTCGTCGCCCTCGTACCCGCAGGTGCACCGGGTCCGGGCAGGGACCCTGCGGTAACTGAGTGAGGAACCGGAGAAGAGAGGGTCGTCCCCGGTAATGGCATGGAACAGGAACTCCACCTGTTCCGGGTTCACCATGGCCAGGTCACCGATATCGATGAGGACCCGTTTCACCGCGCGTGCATGGTGGTCCTCAGCCGCACGGCGTGCGGTGGCATAGATGTCGTACGCGATCCCGTACTCGTGCATCACTCCTCCATGGCGGCGTAGACCTGCCGGAAGAGTTCTCTCGTCTCCAGGCCCTCCTCCCGCGAGAGCTTCTGGATCGCAAAGCCCACGTGGACCAGGACGAAGTCGCCCACCGCCGCGTCCACCAGATCCAGCCGGACCTCCTGGCGGAGGTCACCGTAGTCCACGAGACCGATGTTCCCCTCCCTGATCTCAATCACTTCTGCCGGCACTGCAATGCACATGGTGGTTCCTCCGTGATATCGCTCCCCAGAGCCTCTGTCGGCATGAGGAAACGCCGGGAAGGAGATTTGAACTCCTGAGGTGCGGACGCACCAGTGGCTTTCAAGGCCACCGCCTTTCCGGACTAGACTACCCCGGCTCCATAGGAGGTTGGCACCGGCGGGTAAAAAGGGTGATGGAGATCCGCTATCTCCGCCAGAGGGCGAGGAAGATAAGCGAGAGGAGCGCGATGGCTGCCGGGAGAGGCGTCTCCTGCGTGGGTGTGGGGGTGGGGGTCCCGGTAAAATATGCCGCGCAGGTGGTGCAGACGGACACGGCGTCCGCGTTCTCGGCGGTGAGGGTCACGGTACCCTGGTCGGTGTAAGTGGCAGGATACACCTTCACGTACACCGGTCCACCCCGGGTTTCAATGGCCATGGATTCTCCCCCCACGGTCCCCTTCTGGTTCAGGGTGAACTGGTCGCCGCTCTCGTCCATGTACTCCAGGATCCAGTCTATCCCGGAGGAGGTACGGATCCGGAGGGTGCCACCGGCCGAGTCCACGGCGAAGTAGGCGGGCTCGTTCCGCGAGGCCGGAGCGAAGACCACGACATCGGGTTTGGAGGTGGGGGTTACGGTGGCGGTCGTGGCGGCCTCTGTCACTGCAAACTCCGCCATGCCGATATAACCGCGGGGATCTGAAAAGGAGACCTTGTAGGTCCCGCCTTCAGTGATGGGGACCGTATCCATGAACTCCCCGTCTTTCGTGGCGATGTACTCGGGTCCGAAGATCACCTGGCCGGACTTCTGCACCCGGATCTCCGTGCCGTTGTTGCCAGTCATGGAGAGGGTTCCTTTCAGGTAGAGCACGCCGTTGAAGGGCTGGACACGGGGGGAGGAGATCGTGATCTCATCCGACCGGTCCACCAGGGTCACGTAACTGAACTTCTTGGCGGCGCCCCCGAAGACTTCATTTCCGTTGGTATAGGGATCCACCAGCTCCAGGATGTATTCCCCTTCCGGAAGTCCTTCGGTGGGGAACGAAGCCGAGAAGATACCCCCCTGCTGGACCACGATCTGCGCCCGGTTGACCTCTTTCTTCGTGTACAGCATCTGGTAGAAGATCAGATCCGTGGAGAATCCCGGCTGGAGGGTTCCCAGGCTCGAACCCTCAACCTGCAGTATCTCCCCCACATTGATCTTATCGGGGGCCGTCATTTCGACGTAGGCAGCCTGCGCTCCCCCGATGAGCAGCAGGGCTGCGAGTATATACCCGAAGGCCCTAATCATAAGAATAGCATCAGCCGTGGGAGTATAAATGGTTCGTGTTGCCGAGGAGAAACCCCTGGCCTGCTGGGCAGGAAAGGACCGGATCGGCGATGAGGTGCTCCCTTCCCTTACCGTGATCTTCCGGACCGGCGGGTGCGCATGGAACCGCTGCCTGATGTGCGGGTACCGGTCCGTGAGGGTGGAGGGGACCCCTGACCAGCTGGCGGCCCGGGTCCTGGCCCAGCTCCACTGGGTCCGGGTACACCATAACCCTGCCTCGTACGACCTGGTGAAGATCTACACCTCCGGCTCGTTCCTGGATCCCCGCGAGGTCCCCCCTGCCGCACGGGACGCGGTGGGGGATGCCTTCCGGGGAAAGATCGTGATCGCCGAGACCCGGCCGGAATTCGTCACCCCTGAGGAGATCGGGGATTTCATCGCCCGGGTGGATGACGGCTCCCGCGCCGTCCCGTGCTACGCTGCGATTGGCCTGGAGACCACCGATGATGGCATCAGGGAGAAGTGCATCAGGAAGGGGTTCACCTTCGCGGATTTCCGGCGGGCAGCCCGCAGTGCCCGCGACGCCGGGGCAGGGGTCAAGGCCTACCTGCTCCACAAGCCGCCGTTCCTCACCGAGAGGGAAGCACGGGAGGACATGTCCCGGTCCCTCTCAGCGCTCGCGGGGCAGGCGGATCTCATCTCCCTGAATCCCTGCACCGTCCAGTCCGGGACCACGGTGGAGTGGCTCTGGCAGCGGGGAGCGTACCGCCCGCCCTACCTCTGGTCTGTCGTCCAGGTCCTGGAAGGTGCCCCGGTGCACGTCACCTGTGACCCGGTGGGGGGCGGGTATCCACGGGGGCCCCACAACTGCGGCCGGTGCGACCGGGAGCTGGTGGCCGGGATCCGGGACTACTCCCTCACCGGGGACCGGGGCCTCCTGAGAGCGCTCCTGAACTGGGAATGCGGCTGTAAGGCGGAGTGGGAGATGGTGATGGAACGGGAACGCCCCTACGCCATGCCCCTCACCCGCTGAGGATGGGACGCTCCCCGGGGTTTCCGGGATGAGAGGGGGCATCTCGGCTCAGACTATCCTCACGCGGGAGGTGCCGCAGCGGCAGGGGGCGGTAGCCCCCGAGAGCGTCCACCACTCCGGATGCAGTTCAGGGACCTGGTGCGGGAGGGAGCGGAGCCCCCTCCCGGTCCCTCCCCCAAGAGGATATCTCTCCATGTCGGTATACTCCGATGGATCACCCCATCCTCTCCGGGGATGCCCACACGGCGGGGGCGGAGCCCCCAAGAGCGTATCACCAGTATTCTGCATTCCAGAAATACCATTGAATGGAAGATATCCGCCTGGGTCGCGGCGGGGGCGGTGGCCCCGGGGAGCGTCCAACGGATTTAATAAATGAAATCTCGGATAGAAAAAAGGAGGAGAGAAGATCCGGGTCACCCGGACTTCTCTACTTTTTCCCGGCGGCGGACTGGATGTCCAGCTGCTTCTCCAGGAGGGGCAGGAACGTGCCGGCGTCTGACACGATCCCGATGGCCTGCAGGGTTCCCCGGTCCATCAGCTTCGTCACCGAGGAAGGGTTGATGTCCACGCAGACCGTCTTCACGTAGGACGGCAGGCAGTTCCCCACCGCCACGGAGTGGAGGAGGGTGGCCACCATCAGCACCATGCTGCAGTCCTTCAGCTGCTCCCGCATGGCGTCCTGCGCCTGGATGACATCGGTGATGACGTCGGGGAGGGGCCCGTCATCCCGGATCGATCCTGCCAGGACGAACGGGACATTGCGCTTCACGCACTCGTACATGATGCCCCCCGTGATCACCCCGGACTCCACCGCCTTCCTGATGGACCCTGCCCGCATCACCTCGCTGATGGCCCGGATATGGTGCTGGTGGCCTGCCGTCACGGGGATCCCGGTCGAGAGGTCCATCCCGAGCGACGTCCCCATCAGGTTGTACTCGATGTCGTGGGCGGCAAGGGCGTTTCCGGCCAGGAGCACGTCAATGTAGCCTTTCCGTATGATCCCGGCGAGGGCCGGGGCTGCACCGGTGTGGACAATGGCCGGGCCTCCCACCAGCACGATCTTTCCCTTCTTCTTCTTCAGATTCAGGATCTCGCGGGCGATCTGGGCGATCAGGGTCTCGCTGGGCCGTTCCGGGGAGACGGTCCCGTGCATGAACTCGAAGGTGGAGGTCACCCGTGGGCGGGGGGGTGGCACCACCTTCACGCCCTGTTCCCCCACGACGACCAGGTCCCCGGCTTTCAGTTTCGAGAGTGTCTTGCAGACAGCCTGCGTGCCCCGGTGATCGAGCACGATCAGGCTGTCCATCTTGATCTCATCGACCGGGATCCATTTCCCGTCATTCCTGACAAAGGTGGGGTGGTTCGTGGTGGAGTAGAAGTCCCGGGGAACGATCCGGTCGCCCTCTGCAGGCACCAGTACCGCGTCCACGATCTCGACGGGCCGGGCACCCAGCCGGTGGAGCTCGCTCGTGATCTGGGTGAGGTTCGCCTCGTCACGGGCTGAGAGCCGGAGCTTGGCATAGCTCGTGTCCGTCTTCTTCTTGCCCACCTCGAACTCCAGGATCTCGAAACTCCCCCCCATGTCCATGATCCGGTCAAAGACCTGGGTCATGATGCCGGAGTCGATGATGTGGCCCTCCAGCTCGATCTCCCGGGACGCTTCCATGCGTATACGTCGGTGAAGAAGGTTTATATGGTTTCCCCATCTCCTGCCCGGGAAAATGGCCGTAGAAGAGTGGAATCAGGAAACCGGGCTTTCCCAACCGCTGGCTCCCGTGCGGGAGCACAGGGGATCAGGACCGGCCGGACCGGTGCCGGCCGGCAGCTGCTGCCCGTACCCGTTCCAGTTCCTCCCGCGTATTCACGTGGTAGGCCAGCCGCCGGTTGCGGAGGAGGAGGGGGGTCTCCTCCTGGGTAGTGGTGATCCTATCGCCACGCAGTATATTGATTCCGGCAGGAAACGCCGGGATGCCCTCCACCACCTCCTGGTAGGGTACTTCAAAGACGTCCCCCGGGCGGAGGTCCAGGGGCACCCAGACCGAGAGTGCCGGTGTTCCCGCCGATCGGTATGCCTGTTCAATGGTCCGGATGAGGTCTGCCGTGAGGCACGGCAGGTCGGAGGTGCAGGTGAAGACCGGATCTGTTTCCTCCAGCTCCGTGACTGCCTCCACGAGATCCGGGATGTAACCCCGGCCTTCGCCAGAAAAGAGGGCGATTCCCTGGACCCGGCAGAAGTTCCGTGTCATGGGGGTCCGGAGGGATGCCACCACCACCGGCTCGTGGCCGGCCTCCACGAAGGCATCGATCACATGCCGGATCATGGGGATACCGCCGATTGTGACGAGGGGCTTCTCGCCAAGACCCAGCCGGCTCCCCTCGCCCCCGGCCATGATCAGGGCACGCATGCAGCGAGGGCCTCCGCCAGCCTCCGGTTCTCCTCCCGTGTCCTTACGGCCACCCGGATGCTCCGGGAAAGCCCGAAAGAGGTGCAGTCCCGCACGAGAATCCCCTGGAGAAGGAGCCGGGAGGTGAGTGTGGGGGCTGGAACCGGGAGGTGGAGGAGCAGGTAGTTGGCCGAAGAGGGGGAGCAGGTGAGGCCCAGGTCCCGGATCCGCGCCTCCAGCCACGCCCGCTCCTCCCGGATCCTCCTCCGGGACTCCTCCAGGGCGGGCAACCGGGGGATGGCTGCCATGGCGAACTGCTCAGCGACCGCGTTCACGCTCCAGGGCAGGCGGAGCACCTCCATCTGTTCCACGAGATCCGGATCCGCAAAGCCGTACCCGATACGAAGGCCCGGGACAGCGAAGGCCTTCGTCAGGGAACGGGAGACAAAGAGTGAGGGGTCGCGGACATCCGCGAGGCTGGCGGCAGGGTCCGAGAGCTCGATGAAGGCCTCGTCCAGGAAAAGATATCCTCCCGCCGCCCCACACTCCTCCAGGAATGACATGGTGCGGTCCCGCGGGACAAGCGCCCCGTCCGGGTTGTTGGGGTTGCAGAGGAACCGGATCCGTCCGGCCTGCGCGGAGTCGCCTTCCTGTACCCTCGCCCCGCAGAGTTCTGCGGAGAGGGCATACTCCCCGAAGGTGGGGGGGTCGATCCGGACCCTGTCTCCGGATTCCAGCACCGCGCGGCAGAAGACCCGGATCAGCTCGATGGAACCATTCCCCACCGTCACCTCTTCGGGTTTCCTGCCGAAGGTGCGGGCGACGAGGCCGCGCAGGGCCTCGTACCGGTCGTCCGGGTACATGGAGACCGCGGCCTGATCGCAGCTCCAGTCCACCCGCGGGGGGAACGGGTTCAGGGACGCCGAGAAATCCAGCACCTCCCGGCCGTCGTGCTCCTGGACCCATTTGCGGGTGCCGCCATGGAGAACTCGACCGTAAATCCGCTGTTTCATGTGATTCTGGCCTGATTGCAGGGATAATTGAGTATCATGCAATAAAAGAATTGTGAATACCTGCCGATCTTAAAACAGAAGGTTTAAATACTTATAATGGAATTCTATTTTATCGGTCGAACGACAATTGACATCTTCAAGTCTGACAAAAAGCAGACAAAAAGCTGCTATGTGTCAGAAATGAATGGTAATGGCCATGGAACGCGTCACCATCCGGTTGCCCAGACAGCAGGTGGATATGCTGGAGAAGCTCGTGGAGGCCGGGGAGTTCCCCACTGTCTCCGAGGCCGTCCGCTACGCGGTGCGGGAGCTCATCGAGAAGCATGCGAACCGGGTCATAAAAGAGACCGACCAGATCTCCTTCAAAGTGTAAGAGGTATTCGGTATGCAGTCCCTGATTGATGAAGCCGTGAAGAACGCAGAAATGGAAAAGACCGACGGAAAAGTGAACGAAGACGAGGACTTCCTCGGCAACCCGAGGATCATGGTCATCGGGTGTGGTGGCGCCGGCAACAACACGATCAACCGGCTCTACCACATGGGTATCGCCGGAGCAGAGACGATTGCCATCAACACCGACAAGCAGCACCTGGACATGATCCAGGCAGGGAAGCGTGTGCTGATCGGCAAATCGCTGACCAAGGGACTGGGCGCGGGCGGGTACCCTGACATCGGCAAGCGTGCTGCCGAGATGGCAAGACCCACCCTGGAGAGCCTGATGGAGTCCGCGGACCTGGTCTTTGTCACCGCAGGTATGGGTGGCGGTACCGGTACCGGGGCTGCACCCGTCGTTGCCCAGGTCGCGAAGGAGCAGGGCGCCATCGTGGTGGGCATGGTCTCCTACCCGTTCCAGGTCGAAAAGGCCCGGCTGCTCCGCGCTGAGGAGGGGCTGGAGAACCTCTCCAAGAATGCCGACTCGGTGATCGTGCTGGACAATAACCGGCTCCTCTCCTACGTGCCCAACCTGCCCATCGGCCAGGCCTTCTCGGTGATGGACCAGCTGATCTCAGAGACGGTGAAGGGTATCTCGGAGACGATCACCGAGCCCTCCCTGATCCAGCTGGACTATGCCGATGTCCGGGCTATCATGTCCAAGGGCGGCGTCGCGGTGATGCTCGTCGGTGAGTCCAAGCAGCAGAACAAGGCTGAGTCCGTGGTGCACGAGTGTCTCTCCCACCCGCTGCTGGATATCGACTACCGGGGCGCCACCGGGTCCCTGATCCACATCACGGGCGGGAACGACCTGACGCTGGCCGACGCCGAGGAGATAGCGAGCTCCCTGACCTACGAGCTGGACCCCCACGCCGACGTGATCTGGGGTGCCAGGATCCGGAACGAGTTCGAGGGCAAGGTCCGGGTCATGGCCATCATGACCGGTGTCCGCTCCGCCCAGGTGCTGGGGCCCTACCAGACCCACGGCCAGACCGTGACCACGGCGAAGCCCACCGCAACACCGGCCACCCATGCCCCCACTGCCCGGCAGGTTGCCCCTGCGGCGGACCGCAGGAGCGGCGGGCTCATCGATTTCCTGTAATCTCCTGCACGAACCCTCCCTCTCTTTTTCGTGATTCCGTCGAAATACTTAAGAATTCCAAGGACATTGGATTATGGGAAGCCCTGGCATCATACCTCCATTTTGTGCGCGTATTGTGCGGGCTTTGGGCGTGCGGCATACGCTGCCTGCCCGGATGGAACCGGGGGTCGAACACCATGTATCGCCAGACGAAAATGAGGAGGACGCAGAGGGGTGGCATCTGCGCCCGGAACTTCTCAGAATGTCCGCTTTTTTCGTGTGGCTGCTTTGACTCCCGCACCCGCACCCTGTCGCCAGTGGGGTATGGCACCGGTACCGATTGTTGAGGATGGAAGGGTATGCTGAACGAGCTATTGGAAAAGAGGAAGAAGGTTCTCGCGGAGTCTGAACAGCACAAAAATCGCAGGAACGAACTGAACGCGCAGGCCAGCAAGAGTGCCAGCGAGCGGAATGCGTTGAACACCCAGACCCGGGGGTTCGTGGATGAGGCCCAGAAGAACAAGGAGCTCCGGGACAAGTTCAACAGCGAGGTCCAGGCCTTAAAGGAGCAGCGCAACGACCTGAACAAGAAGGCCAATGAGATCTTTGACGAGATCGAGACCTACAAGAAGGATCACGGCACGATCCGCAACCGTGGTGCCAGGGAGCTGCTGAAGCAGATCGAGTTCCTGGAGTTCCGGCAGCAGACCGAGGTCTTCTCCACCGACAAGGAGCGGGAACTGATTGAGAAGATCAAGCAGATGAAGGAGCAGGCCCGGGAACAGGAAGCGGAGCTGGAGCAGCACCAGGAGATCCGGACGAAGCTCGGCCAGGGGAGGGATTTCCGGAGGGATGCATCGGATATCCACGCGAAGGTGACGGAGATGGCCGATCTCGACCAGAAGCACCACGATGCCATGGTGGAGAGCTACAAGAAGGCTGACAAGTCCCGGGAGGCGGCGGACGAGGTGCACCGCAAATTCGTGGAGGCCCAGGAGGCGGCCGACGCCGAGCACAAGTTCTTCATCGCCTGCCAGAAGGAACTGCGGGACTACGACAAGGTGATCAGCGGTCTCCGCAAGAAGACCAAGAAGACCAAGGTCTCGAAGGAGCAGAAGGCGGTGAGAAAGGAGGCCGAGCGGATCTTCAACCTCTTCCGGGGCGGGGAGAAACTCACCACCGACGACATTTTGCTCCTGCAGAGATCGAAACTCATCTGAACCCCCTTTTTCTCCATTCATTTTTCTGATGGTCGCTGACTGTTCCGACCCCGAGATTACACCGAGAGGAATGCCTATCCTCACGATGGGGCTGGGCCACATGCTGCGGGAGGGGGCCCGGGCTGCTACGCCCGGCCCCCTCCCGGCCCCTCCCCGATGAGGATGGACCGTCAGGTCAGTGGGTGGCACGGGATGGATCGCCGTTTCCCGGACACCGGCGGGGGGTGCCCACGCGGCGGGGGCGGAGCTGCGGCGGAGTCCCCGAGAGAGTCTCACCAGTACGCATCACTCAGGGAAAGCCGACAAAGCACGATGATTGCGATCAGCCGCGTGAGGCGCGGCGCTGATCACGGCCCGGGAGCCCTACGGATTGTGTAAAAACGCTCATCTCCCATTATCCGGCGTGACCAATAAATAGATCCGGGGCACAAGTGAGTACAATGACGGCATCCGGGACGCTTGTCCTCTGCGTGGATCGCGATGACGATATCGGCTTCAAGGCCGAGATTGCGAGCCCGGTGATGGGGCGCGAGGCATGCCTGGCGGCGGCCAATGCCCTGGCCCTCCGGGACCCGGAGGATTCGGATCTGAACGCCATTTTCCAGGGGGTCCGGATTTACGATTCTCTCATCGCCCGCGGGGAGACCGCCTACGTGGCGGTCCTCGCCGGAGACCACATGCAGATGCTGGAGGGGGACCGGAAGATCGCCTCTTCCCTGGAGGACGTGATCCGGACCACAGGGGCAACGTCCTGCATCCTGATCTCGGATGGTGCCGAGGACGAGTACGTGCTTCCCATCATCCAGTCCCGGATCCCGGTCTCCAGCGTACAGCGGGTGATCGTCTCCCAGATGCCCAACCTGGAGAGCTCCTACTACACGATCAAGAAGCTCCTGGACGACCCCAAGGTGGCCCGGGTGCTCCTCGTGCCCCTGGGTCTCGCCATGCTCCTTTTCGCCACCGCGTACCTGATGGGCTATCCCGAGGGGGCCACCATCATCGTGGTGGGAGTCATCGGCCTCTACACCCTCCTCAAGGGGTTCGGCGTGGACGAGGTCTTCGGTTCCGGGATGGAGACGATCCGGACCTCCTTTACCCGGGGCCGGATCTCCTTTGTCACGTACATCGTGGCGCTGCTCCTCGTGGTGGTGGGGGTATACCTGGGCTTTACCAGCCTGCTCCAGTACTACTCCGCGGCCTTCAGTCCCGGCCTCTTCCTGTACCTGGTGGCCTTCCTCTACGGTGCCGTGGGGTGGTTCACGGCTGCTGGCCTGATCATCGTGGGGGGAAAGGCCATCGATACCTACATGACCGATCGGGTGAACCTCCCCCGTGCGATTGTGCTCCCGTTCTTTGTGGGTGCCATCGGGGTCATCGCCTACGGGGCCAGTATCTATACCCTGTCGCTCTCCAACCTGGCCTACTTCCCCTTCACGCAGGAACAGGGCGGCACCTACATCATCCTCTCCATCGTCGGCGGGCTCTTCTGCGCCTTCTTCGGCGTGTACCTGCGGTCGGTGCTCGAGAAGCGGATCGGAGGTGGCGAGGGAGTGTCGGGCAGCCCCGGGGAAAGATCGGGATTCCGGTGAAGCCGCCAACGTGAACGCGGCCGGGACAGTCCTTCCCGTCACCTCTCTTCTTTCCCCCCATCCCCATGGGGAGCGGATTATCCAGCCCCGCATCCATCCCGCAGCAGGAATCAGGAATTGAATGGTAGTCTCAGGTCTGCTGCGAGAGGTGGCCCTGTCACGTGCAGGGATACCACGTCTCGCGGATCCTCACCCGGGTCAGGTCAGATGAAGAATGAAGCGGGGAGGTTTCACACCCGGTAATACCCGATCCCCCGGGGGATCTCAACAGACATCCGGTGGGCCTGGGTGTACTGGGGCGTCTTCACCGTGACCAGGGGCACGGTCACCCCGAACCGGTGTTCGGGGAACCAGTAGGTGCCGTCGCCGTAATCGACGGCAGCGTCCTCAACCCGCACCAGGGCATGGGAGGTGTCGATCTCCTCAACCCGGGCGCCCTCAAAATTCAGCACCCGTTTCACCTTCCGCTCCAGGTCGCGGGTCCCCAGCAGGTAGACAAGAATCCGCATCCCTCCGGCCAGGTTGTACTCCATCCGTACCTGGGCATCCGCTCCGTCCAGGGTGATGGCCACCCGGTCCACGTTGAGGTAACCCTCGCTGCTGGTGGCTGCAGCGGCTGCGGGGAGCACCAGCGCCAGAAGGACGAGGGAGAGAAGGGCGTACCTCACAGGGAACATAACCGGAGTACGATCCGCACAGGGTTATAAATCCTTATCGGTCCTCACCTGCGGCAGGATGCCGCGGGAATTGAAAGTACATACCGCGCCGGAATCGCAATATCACTTTGATCCGGGCATATTTCTGGTGATATCCCGGCAGGTATCAGTGGCGGAAACTGTGGTACAGGGCATAGAAGCCCGTGACCACCGCGGAGATGTAGACCAGCGTGGCAAAGAGGTTGGCGACGCTTGCAGGACCATCCCGGGACGAGAAGATGACCAGGGACGACCCGATGACAAGGGCTGCGACGATCAGGCCGACCAGTATCTTGTCCGTGGACTTGTCCATCGCGTTCTGCAGCCGCTGCAGGTCGGTCTCCACCATCTCGAGCCGGAGGGACCCGCTGGAGAACCGCCGGAGGATCGCGTTCAGGTTGGCAGGGAGCTCGACCAGGCCCTCCACGGCAGTGGTGGCCGAACGGCGGACCCGGTTTGCCATCTCCTGGGCGGTCACATCGCGGGCTGCCAGGTCCTCCAGGTACGGCTCAACGTAGCGGTTGAAGTTGAACCCCGGGTCCAGCACGACGCCCACATCCGCCACCATCATCACGACCTTCAGCATCAGCATCAGGTTCATGGGCACGAGCAGGCTGTAGCGGCGCATGACGGCGGTCAGCTCGTTCACCATCTGGCTGAAGTTCACCTCCCCCAGCTGGAACTCGCTGTAGTCCATGAGGGCGATGTACAGGTCATCACGCAGGCTGTCCATGTCCTCCGGCCGGATGCCGATACCCAGCTTCTCGAAGGACCGGAGCATCAGGTCGATGTCGTTCGTCACGATGGCGGTCAGCAGGTTCGTGAAGACCCATCGTTTCTCCGGCCGGATGATCCCCACGATTCCGAAGTCCAGGAAGACCAGGTCTCCCCGGGCCGTGACGAGCAGGTTACCGGGGTGGGGATCGCCGTGGAAGAACCCGTCCTCGAAGATCTGTTTCATGTACGCGGTGAAGCCGGCCTTCCCGATCTTCTTGGGGTCATGCCCCATTCTTCGCAGGGCTTCCACATCATCCCCCCGCACCCCGTCAATGAACTCCATGACCAGCAGCCGGGGGCCGGTGAACTCCCAGTAGATCTTCGGGCACCGGACACCGGCGATCCCCTTCAGGTTGCGGCTCAGCCGCTCGGCATTCTTGCCGTCGCGGATAAAGTCCAGCTCCTTCCTGATCTGGGTGGCGAAGTCCTCCACCATGCCCCGGGGATTGTACACCTTCAGGGCCGGGAAGAGGGCTTCCACCCGGGCTGCCAGCCACTGCAGGATCACGATGTCTTTTTCGATGATGGCGGCGATCCCCGGCCGCTGCACCTTCAGGGCCACCGGTGTCCCGCTGGCGAGCACCGCCCGGTAGACCATGGCGATGGACGCGGAGCCCACAGGATTCTCGTCGATCTCCCGGAAGACGCAGGAGAGATCCCCGCAGGTCTCCTCAAAGACCGACCGTACTTCAGAGAACGGCGCCGGGGCGACCTTGTCCTGCAGTTTCTGCAGTTCCCGGATCAGCTCCGGTGGCAGGATCTCTGTCCTCGTGGATGCTATCTGGCCGAACTTCACGAATGTGGGGCCCAGTTCCTCCAGGGCGAGACGCATCCTCTGGTAGACGGGCAGATCCTGGGGGAAGTGCCGCTGCATGAACCGCCAGTTCCGGACGGACGGGAGGAACTCGTCCAGCATGATGCCGAACCCGTACTTCCAGAGCACGTCTGCGATTTGCTTGTAGCGACGGAACCGGGTGACCATTGGCTAGAGATCAGGCACCGGGAGAGAAAGAGATAGTGGTTCGTTGGGGAGCGTGATATGGCAGGGAGACCGTGTTCCAGTCGATTGAAACGTTCCTCATCTCATCCCTGAGAGCACCCCGTGGCGAATGTCCTGTGGAGGGCGACGGGAGGGGGCCGAGGCCCCCTCCCGGTCCCACACCACGTGAGGATAGTTCATTGCCCGGCAAGACCTCTCAGGTGGATACGATACGGGATGGTATGGTTGTTCCCCGAAGCCAACCGGCAGGAGACGCCTTTCCCCCTCAGCAGGACATGTGGGGATCGATGGGGAATTTCGTGGCCAGCTTGGCGTACTTCTCCGGTTTCTCCTCGAACTTTTTCCTGCAGCTCGCGGTACAGAAATAGAATTCCTGCCCCTGGTAGTTCACCCTGTGCGTCGCGTTCTCTTCATCCACCTCACCATAACAGACCGGATCCATCGCCATTTCAGGTCCCTCCATCCTCCCACTCTCCACCCGCACCGATAAGAAGGTGACGGTGTCGGATGGAGGGGAGAGGGAATATCAGGGATTGCCATGCGGATATCCCCGTACTCCGGATGGTCCATGCCCGCATGCGAAAACCGACGGGAAGACGATATCCTCATCGGGGAGGGACCGGGAGAGGGCAGGGCCCCCTCCCGCAACCACCCCCCGAAAGGACGGGCGATCACTCCCTGGTAGTGTCCCCGGGTTTTCTCCCCCGGTACGGCAGCACCACCATCAGCACCGTTGCCGCGGCCAGCGCGGGTATCAGCGAGGAGAGGGCGCCGGCCAGGCCGATGGTATCGGCGAGAGACCCGATGGCGGCAACCCCCAGGCCACCCAGGCCCATGGAGAATCCCAGGAGGAGCCCGGAGGAGAGGCCCAGTTCCCCGGGCATCAGCTCGTGAGCGATGGCCAGCGTCACCGAGAAGCTGGACCAGAGGGTGAAGCCGAAGAGGAGGAGGCAGAGAATGCTCACCCATCCCCCTGTCGAAAGGAAGGCAGCCAGCCCCGCGATGGCGAGGGCCATCCCCACGACGATGATCTCCTTGCGGCCGTGGCGATCGGAGAGAGTGCCCCCCACCATCTGGCCCGCGACCCCTGCGGCCAGCATGGCGGTGGCGAGCGTATTCGCAGTCAGGAGATCGTATCCCTGTACCACCAGGTAAGCGGGCAGGAAAGCCACCGAGCCGAAGATCACCACGGCCCGGAGGGACGAGGCGGCCAGGAGCACCGCCATGGGCTGCCATGCCCTGGGCTGGCCTGATCCCTCACCGGAACGGGAACCGGGATCCCGTCCCCCCCCGATCCCCGCGGGGGGGAAGATCCTGAGGAGGAGGGCGATCCCGATGGCCGGGAGAGCCAGGAGCAGCGTTCCCGGGAGACCGAAGACGTCCAGGGCAGCACCCGCAGCCACCGGCCCCAGGGCGAACCCCAGGTTCCCCCCCATCACGAAGTAGGAGAGGAGCCGGCCCCGGTTGGCATCCTCCGAGAGCCGCCCGGTGGTGGCGAGGGCCACCGGGTGGAAGGCGGCGTGGCCCAGGGCTGCGATGGCGCAGCAGAGGAGGATCAGGAGGTAGTCCCCGGCGACGCCCACCAGGGGGATGAAGAGACCCGAGATGAGGATGCTCACTCCGAGGGGAAGTCCGATCCCCCGGCGGTCATGGATCCAGCCGATGACCGGCTGGGCAAAGGAGGAGACCGAGTTGTAGACCGTGATGAGGAGCCCCGCCGCCAGGTAGGAATAGCCCTGCTGCAGGACGAGAAGCGCGATGATGGCCGGGAGGGCCGGGCCGTAGAGATCTGCCACCAGGTGACCTGCCGAGAGGACCCAGACGGTGCGGGGCGCCCGGGGGAGTGTCACCGGCGTACCATCCTCGCGATTTCGACGGATATTTCCCGCACATCGTCCTGGTGGAACCGGAAGGTGCGGCGGAGCGGGAACCGGGCCTCCACCCTATCGGTGATCTCCGCCCGGCCTGAAACGTACGATGCCAGGAACTGCCGGGACCCGGCATTGAAGATCCCGTATACCACCGGGGCCAGTGCCAGGGCGGCGTCGATGAAGGGCCGGTCGGCATGGGCTTTCTGGGCACCGAAGGGCGGGTTCATCACCACCGTATCATAGGGACCCGCCTCCCCGATTCTCGGCAGATCGGTGACATCTGCCTGGAGAAAGGTCACCGCCACATCCAGGCGGCGGGCGTTCTCCTCCGCCGTGGCCAGGGCGGCGGGGTCCAGGTCCACCCCGACAGCCCGCCGGGCGGAGAGGAGCATGGCCCCGCAGGCCAGGACCCCGGTACCGCATCCCAGGTCCAGGATCTCCTTCCCCTCAATATCCCCCCGGGACCAGGCATGGTGCAGGAGACGGGCGGCCAGCACCGCAGGTGTCCGGTACTGCTCCAGCGCCGGCGATGGGGCCGGAAAACCCTCCAGCCGCTCCAGCGCCATCTCGAGCTTGCGGAGCCTCATCCCTCGCCCCACTCGTCGGCCACGTAGTCCTCCCAGGACCGGATCCCGAGAAGGATCTCGAACTCGGCCGGGGTCAGGACCGGCACCGGGAACCGGGCCTGGTCATCGTACGCGAGGCGGGGGCAGGCGGTGTTCACGTACGCATTGCATCCCAGGTCAAGGAGCGCCTCCGGGGTCACCTCCCGCATCATGACAAGAATTGCCCTCCCGGAGAGGCCTGCGAGCCTGCGGGCCAGGTCCAGGCGCCGCTGCCCGCTCTTCGCTGACACGATGACGCCGATCCGTTCGGCAGTACGTGCCCGTTCGATCAGCCCGAACCGCTGCCGGAGGAACCGTTCCGCTGATACCTCAGTTGCCTGCCCGGTGAACGGGTCCAGGGCCACTACCCGGGCACGGGTTGCCATCTGCACGCCGAGGGGGTGGAAGAGTCCGGTGCCCACGTAGAGGATCTCGTCGGCACCGGTCTCCCGCGCCGCCCGGAAGGAGCAGCCCAGCACCTGCCCGGGGTGAGGGGTCCGGCCGGACCCCCCGGCCACCACCGGATCGAATCCCGCCCGGCGCAGTTCGTCAGCCACGGCCTCTAGCAGGTGGACGTGCTGGACGGTGGTGACGATACCAATACGGGGGCCCCTGAGCAGCGGCAGGGCCTCCCGCACCATCCCGGGATCGAAGTCCATGGAGACGGGTTCGTGGATCACCCGCTCATGGGGGCCCACCGGTGCATGGCCGAAGTGGACCAGCACGTCTGCCACCTCCAGGGTGTCCAGCGCCAGGTCGCAGGCACCGTAACAGGGGTCGCCGGAGAGGATCACGTCGAACCCGGAAGCCCGGAGCTCCTGTGCGAGAGCGAATCCCCGTCGCGTGAGGCCGGCCGGGAACTGGAGGGCCACGGACCGGGCACCCCGTCTCCGGAGGTCATCGGCGAGGCTAGAAACAGGTCTCAATCACATGCACCCGGCCGTCCCGGACCTCCACCTGAACCAGGCGGGTGAAGGGGCGCCCGATCTCTGCATACCCCCTCCGGATCACGACGCAGATATCGGCGATCTCGGCACCGGTCGTCTCAATGGCGTGGATAAGGGCCCGCATCGTCCCCCCGGTGCTGATGACATCATCGATGATCACCACCCGGTCCTCGTCTGTGACGCCATTCAGGTACAGTTCGCCCTTGGAGTAGCCGGTCACCTGGTGTACCGCCACCTCACCCGGGAGCTTATAGTTCCGCTTCCTGACAATGGTGAAGGGGATGTCGGTGGCCATCGAGAGGGCGGTGCCGATGTGGATCCCCATGGCCTCGGCGACGACGATCAGGTTCACATCCTTTAAATTCAGCACCTTGATCATGGCGGCGCAGACGTCCCGGAGGATCGCCGGGTCCACGCACGGCACCCCGTCGGTGATGGGGTGGATGAAGTAGTCGTAGTCACCGCGCTTCACGATGGGACAGGTCTCCAGCGACTGGATCAGTCTCTCAAGCATACAGTTCACCCATGGCGGAGAGGAAGGATTCAACCACGCTGCGGCTGACATGCGGCATGCAGACCACCCGCAGGTGGCCCCGCCGGGTCCGGGAGATCCGCCATCCCTCCGGTACCCGGTCGCAGTCAAAGGCAGCCACGTTCACGTCGGGGAGGGTGGCCACCGGGATCCCCAGCACCTCCATCCCGTCGATGAGGCGCCGGGTGTTGGCCATGCAGCCCTCCACGATCGCCCGCATCCCCTCCCTTCCCAGGTACTCCAGCACGGCAAAGGCCGCAGCCACCGGCCCGCCGGGGCGCGTTCCGGCCAGGGTGTACTCCTGCTTCACCGTGAGATAGGGTGTGGGGATGTTCAGGAGATCCAGCATCCGCTGCTCCCGGACGAGAAAGCAGCCGGCCGGGATTGTGGACATCCCCATCTTGTGGGGGTCCACCGAGATGCTGGAAACGCCCGGGAGGGAGAAGTCGAAGACCGGAGGGTTCTCCAGGAAGGGGAGGACCATCCCGCCGAACGCGGCGTCGACGTGGAGAAAGATTCCCCGCTCCTCCGCGATCTCGGCGAGGCGGGGGATGGGGTCCACCATCCCGTATTCGGTGGTCCCGGCCACGCCCGAGAGGGCGATGGTGTTCCGGTCCACGAGCGTTTCCACCGCCTCCGCGTCCATCCGGAACCGCCCGTCCAGGGGGGCCGTGCGCATCTCGATCCCCAGCATCCCGCAGGCCTTGTCGAAAGAGAAGTGGGCGGACTCCGGTACCACGGCATTGGGCTTCTTCACCGGTTTCATTTTCCTTGCGATCCGGAGGGCCTGGATGTTGGACTCGGTACCCCCCGAGGTGGCATAGCCCCCAGCCCGGGGGTGGTGCATCAGGCTTCCCAGCCGCCCGACAAGCAGCCGCTCGATCTCCGCCGTACCCGGGAAGAGGCCGGGATCGCCCAGGTTCGTGCACCGGAAGAGCGCGTCCGCTTCCAGGGCCAGGGGGTGGGGATCGGTGCACATGGAGGAGAGGATGGTGCAGGAGGGGCAGTCCTCGCCCCGCTTCCGCCCCAGGTAGGCCAGGAGTTCTTCCCGGGAACACCCCTTCTCACGCATGGGTACGGCGGGCCGCCTCCAGGATCATCCGCTGCTCTGTCCTGGCCACCCGGTCCCGGATCTTGGCCACGGCGTCGATGTTGGCCGAGAGGGACGCGATCCCGTGCTCCACCAGCCACTCGGCCATAGCCGGATCCGATCCCGCCTGGCCGCAGATGGAGGATTCCACGCCGTACTTCCGGCAGACCTGGATGGCATCGTGGATGAGCCGGAGCACCGCCGGCTGCCGGGGGTTATACATGGATGCCACGTTCTCGTTGTTCCGGTCGATGGCCAGCGTGTACTGGACGAGATCATTGGTACCGAAGGATGCGAATCTGATCCCTGCCTTCACAAAGTCCTCGATCAGGAGGGCGCTCGAAGGGATCTCGATCATGATCCCGAGCGTCGCCGCCTCCACGTCCACCCCCCACCCCTGCATCAGCTGCTTTGCCTTCAGAAACTCGTCCGGGTGGGAG
>JAJRDA010000007.1 GCA_028678665.1 Methanomicrobiales archaeon
CGTGAGCACGGCCAATGCGCCCGGGGGGTGGACCAGGGAACGTTCCAGCGCCAGGGAGAGGGCAGGCTGCCTCCAGTCTGAGCCGGTTTCCACGGAGAGGACCCGTGCAGGCAGGAACTGCATCCAGTGACCCAGGTGCACCACCATCCCCTCGCGGATCGGTACCGGCCACCAGGGGACCAGCGTGGCCACTGTCCTGAATTCCCGGGAGAGCAGGATCCCGGGATCGGCTGTCAGCACGTCTCCCCGCTCGATCTCCCCTGCCTCGACCCCTTTCAGGGCCATCCCTACCCGGTCACGGGGGGAGGCCTCCTCCGCACTGTCATCGTGCTTCTGGATCGAGCGGACCTGGACCTCCTTCCCCGCGGGAAGGAGGCGCAGGCTCTCGTGGCGGTGGACCGATCCCGCGGCAACGCAGCCCAGCACCACCGTCCCGATCCCCTTCACCGGGAAGACGTGGTCGACGGGCAGGCTCCCGGGTGCACTGGATCCCGGGAGGGTTCCCCTCCGGGCGGCCTCCGAGAGGAGGAATTCCCGGAGGGCGATGGGGTGATCCTCGACGGTTCGGTAGCGGGAGAGAACGCAGCCCCGCAGGAGAGGCTGGAGCTGTTCCGCGATCAGGGGGTTTCGCAGTACCAGGTCCCCTTCGGCGATCCCGGCGCACTGGAGCATGACCGCGCATTCCCCGAACGAGGGGGTGATCCCGTCCACCACCACCAGCGCACGGTCCGCGAGAGAGACGGCGTGGAAGAGGGAGGAGAGCCGCTCGGGGTACCGGGCCGGCTCGATGAAGGTGACCGTATCGATGCCCCGTTTCAGGTTGGTGAAGGTGAGGTCCGACTCGGTTCCCTTCTTGCCCAGGACCTTCGCGTAGCCGGGCGCGCCGATGACCGCAACCGTCAGGTTTGCCACGGCCTTTCAGGTGGGGCGTGAACCCCCATAGCGGTTGCGGTGGCCGGCCCCCGCGGGTTTATGGGTTGGGCCGCCCGGATATTCCCCATGGATGCGGGATCCGCCCCCCGGGTCTCCATCGCCCGCTGCGGGAGTTACGACCGTGATCAGGTCCGGGCGGCGGTGGCCTCCTGCCTTGCGCCCCTCGGGGGGATCAGCGTGTTCGTGCAGCCGGGCACCCGCGTGCTGGTGAAGCCCAACCTCCTCTCCTCACGGCAACCCGAGGATGCGGTGACCACCCACCCGGCGCTGGTCCGGGCGGTCGTGGAGCAGGTGCAGGCGGCCGGGGCCACGGCCGTGGTGGGGGATTCTCCCGGTGGGAGGAACACCCGTTCCTCGTATGCTGCGCTGCTGAAGAGGACCGGGATGCAGGAGGTGATCGACGGGACGGGGTGCGAGGTTGCCTATTTCGACGACGCATACGACGAGGTCCCTGCCCCGGCGGGCGCTACCTTCCGGAGGTTCCGCATCGCCCGGGCGGTGCGGGAAGCGGACACTGTCATCTGCATCTCCCGCATGAAGACCCACCAGCTGGCCCTCCTCCCGGGGGCCGTGAAGGTGCTGTATGGCTATATCCCCGGCGTTGCCAAGGCCGAGTACCACCTCCACACCCGCACCGATGCAGATACCTTCGCGGACCTGCTGCTGGACCTCTGCACCTCGTTTCCCCCGGCGCTCTCGGTGATGGACGCGGTCGTGGGAATGGAGGGGCACGGCCCGTCCCACGGCAGACCGCGCGAGGTCGGCCTGGTGCTGGCGTCCCCGAGCCCCTTCGCACTGGACATGGCGGCCGCCAGGATCATGGGCTTTGCACCGGAGGAGGTCCCCACCATCCGGCGGGCTGTGGCCCGTGGCATCGGGCCTGCCGGCCTGGCCGCGATCTCCTTTCCGGGCGAGCCAGCGGATGCGGTGCGGGTACCACCCTTCCGCCACCCCGGGCCCATCGTCATGGGCCGGGTGCCTGCCCCCCTCGTGCACCTGGCCGGCCGGCTGCTGGCCTCCCGCCCTGAGATCCGATCCGCGGTGTGCCGGCGGTGCGGGAAGTGCGCCGAGTCGTGCCCGCCGGGGGCTATCACCTTCGTGAAGGGCCGGGTCCCCCGGATCCACCACCACCGGTGCATCCGCTGCTTCTGCTGCCTGGAGCTCTGCCCCGAGGAGGCGGTGGAGGTGACGTACCCGTGGATCCGGAGGGTTCTGTTCCCGTGACGAAGAATGGGGAGGAGAAGGGCCCGACCCTCCGGACCCGCTTCATGGCCTTCGCCGATCTTGCCCGCATCCATTTTCTGCCGGTCTGGCCCCTCGTCTTCTGCTCCGGACTGGCCCTCGCCGCAGAGACCTACGGCGGGTTCTCCTGGACCCTGGCGGGGAAAGCGGTGGCCATGGCTGCCTGCGGGTTTACAGCCGGCCTGGTTCTCAACGACTATATCGACCGCAACCTGGACAGGAAGGACGTGAGCCCCACCTTCAGCCGGTACTGGCGGCCCTTCGGGACCCGGCCCATCCCCTCGGGGACGGTGCAGCCACGGGAAGCCCTGGCGCTCTTCCTGGTGCTCGCAGGTATCGCGGTGGTCATCGCCCTCACCTTTCCCTGGCCCCGGCCGGCCTGGCTCATCGGCATGGGCCTGTACAGCTATGCGGTCGAGGCCTTCTACCAGGTGGCGAAGCGGCACCAGCGGTTCCCCGTGGCCCAGCTCCTGGGCCGGACTGACTTTGCCCTCTTTCCCGTGGCTGGCTACCTCTGCCTGGGAATCCCTGACGGGACAGCCCTCCGGTTCTTTCTCGCCTTCTACCCCTGGACGCTGGTCCACCTGGGAGTGAACGATCTTGCGGATCTGGAGAACGACCGGGCACGGGGCCTCGCCACGATCCCTGTCCTGTACGGAACACGGGGCGCCGCCGCCTGGATTGGGGGGTGGGCCGCCCTCCACCTGGCAGCAGGGGCCTTCTTCTACCCTGCCCTCGGGATCGTCCCGCTGGCTGCATGGGGTGCGGCTTCCGTGCTGCTCGTTACCGTCGCTGGGAAGACCCTCGCGGACCCGACGCCGCGGAGGGGCCTAGCAATGCTGCCGCTCCTGCACCTCTCGCTCCTGATCTCATCCCTCGGGATCCTGGCAGGGGCTGCGCTCTGAGAGAGAACTTCCCTTCCGGAGGGATTATCCCTGCCGGGCGTGGATCCTCCCGCATGCCGGTATCACCGGGGATGACCCGCGACGTGATCGAGGCCCAGCTCGCGACCATCGAGCAGGCATGGGGGATCCGGATTGCGAACCGCGCCCAGCTGCGGGACTGGATCGCAGAAGCTCTCACGGACCCGGCTGAGATCCTCTCCTTCACCACCTCCCTGAACACCTGGGTAGCCCTGAACCAGCCGGGGGGGAATGTGCAGGTCTCCCGGTCCCTCTTCGAGAAGATTCTCGTGGCCATCCGCTCACGGCACCGTCAGGAACGGTGAGGGAGAACCGGATCCGGCGGTGGGGATGATCAGATCCAGGCTCCGCCACGCCGGTCCGACCGGGGCGTGGGGATACGGAAGAGGCGGATGGCCAGCATCGGGGCCAGGATGTTCACGAGGATGAAGACCACGATCAGCACCGAGTACAGGGCCGGAGTGAGGACCCCGTAATCGACCCCGATGGAGAGCATGAGGAGGCCGTACTCGGACATGGGCAGGAGGAAGGCGGTGATCTTCGCCGACTCCACGAAGGAGTATCCCAGCAGCTTGACCGGGACCAGGTAGGCCAGGAACCGGATGCCCGTGAGGGCTGCGAAGAGGAGGAGCAGGAGCCGGGCGTTCTCGGCGATGGCGACGAGAGAGACCGAGAGCCCCAGCGAGGCAAAGAAGATGGGGATGAAGAAGGCCTCGCCCAGGTCGCTGATCTTCTCGGCGATCACCCTGGACTGCTCGGTCCGGCTGATGAGCACCCCGATGAGCATGATCCCGAGAAAACTCGTCATCCCCACCGCCTCGGTGACGGCTCCCGCAAGGAATGCGAGGACCAGGGTGAGGGCCACGAGTGCCTCCTCCAGCCGGAAGATCCTCACCGAGTTGAAGAGCCAGCGGATGAAATGGGAGCCGTATCGGCTCATGACGACGAAAGTTCCCACGATCATCAGCACCAGCTTCAGGATCGGTTCCACGGAGACCTCCTGGTACTGGATCACGTTGATCACCGACGAGATCAGCAGGAGCTCGATGATCCCGTTGATGATCTGCAGGCCGATGACCGCCTGACCCTCCCTCGTCGAGATACTGTCCATGGCAATCAGCGTCCGGGCCGAGATGGCAGTGGAAGAGCCGAAGATGGCCGCCCAGACGACGAGCGCCTGGGAGAGGGAGAGGGAGAAGACCGATGAGAAGGTGACGAGGAGGGCGTAGATGATCACGGCAGAGACCGCCTGGGCAATGACGAGCTTCTCAATATCCTTCTCGATGCTGGAGAGGTCGATGACCATCATCGTGAGGAGGATGAGGAGCATGATCCCCAGCTGCGCCACCAGCTGGATCGTGGCAGAACCGGCGAGCGAGGTGATGAGGACCCCCATCAGGATGCCGGCGATGAGCTCGCCGGCCAGGGAGGGCTGCCTGAGGCGCTGGAAGATGGAGCCCCCGATCTTCGCTGCCAGGAGCAGGATAGCGATCTCCCAGAGGCCAAAGTTCACCGGCTCTCGTCCTCCCGCATATGCCGTAATTTTTCGAGGGAGGGGAGATATGGGTTTCTGTGGGCACCGGACGTGGGGAATGGCGTTGATATATACGGGGAGCGGCTGCCATCAGATACACGTGGATGAACGACCACGACTGATGAGCAATAACCGGGAAGGAGGCTATCCTCATCGCGGGGGCGGGGCCGGGAGGGGGCTTCGGCCCCCTCCCGGCAATATCTCCCAAACGGGGGAGCAGGATGCGTCGCAGGTACATGCTCCCATTCATTTTCCCGAAGAGCGGCCCGTTCCTCCCCCGAATCTTTAAGTATCCTCCCGCTCATTTCTCCATCATACCTGCATCCCGTGCGTGAGGTGCGGGATGCCCAGGAGATGAGAGAAAATGCCCCCGAAGAAGCGAGCCAGTGCCAGTGCCAGTGCCAGTGCCAGTGCCAGTGCCAGCGCCCGGAAGGCCAGCGGAAAGAAGGTGACCACCAGAAAAGCCCCTGCACGGAAGGCTGCGGCGGGGAAGACTGCCGTGAAGAAGGTGGCCGCACAGAAGACGGCTGCAAAAAAATCCGGAAAGGCTGCCCAGCGGTACCGGTGCCTCCACTGCAACTATATCTATTCCCCCCAGATCGGGGAGCCCCAGAACGGCATTCCGGAGGGTACGGCCTTCGAGGATCTCCCGGAAACCTATGTCTGCCCGGTCTGCGGCTGGGTGGGGAAGGGGAAGATCGGGAAGTGGGGCTTTGAGGTGTGGATCCCCACCCGATACGTCTGCAAGATCTGCGGCTACATCTATGACCAGGAGCGGGGGGAGCCCCAGCACGGGATCAAAAAGGGGACACCCTTCGAGAAGCTCCCTTCCAGTTACATCTGCCCGGTCTGCGGGCTCGACCCCAAGATCTCCCGGGAGTTCGGCAAGGTGGGGAAGGCACAGTTCGACCCCTTGATGATGTGACGGGGACAGGAACCACCCGCATCCGCAGCGGGATTCCCATCCCCCCGATCCCATACCCAGGGACAGGGATCCCTATTGGGGAACTGCAAAACAAATGATAATACCTTAAGACAACTTTATTTTAGTCATATCCATGGATCTCCCGGGCGGACCCACCAGGGACGAGGTGCTGGCCATCGACCTCTTCAAGCTGGAGCTCCGCAGGAGTGACCGGTTCCTGGACGTGGGATGCGGTACCGGCCGGGTGTCGGTTGAGGCGGCGGGGCAGGTGAAGAAGGTGTATGCCGTGGACCGCAGGGCGGAGGCCATCACCCATGCGAGAAGCCGTGCCGCAGCGGCAAGAACCGGGAACATCGAGTTCTTCCACAGCGATGCCCTCTCCTTCCTCCAGGACCAGGACGACGGGTTTGACTGCGCGTTTGTGGGGGGAAGCCGGGACCTTCCCGCGGTGCTGGAGCGCCTTGCGGATCTCGTGGAACGCAGGATCGTGGTGAACGCGGTCCTCATCTCCACGCTGCAGGAAGCGGTACTCTCCCTCCAGCGGCTGGGGATCTTCCGGGAGGTGGTGCAGGTCCAGGTGGCCAAATCCTCTCCCCTCGCCGGCGGGTTCCGGTTCTGCGCCGATGATCCCGTCTACGTGATCGTCGGGGGGAGGTGCTGATGCTCGTCGGCCTGGGCCTGGGCCCCGGCGACCCGGAGCTCCTGACCCTCCGGGCGGCCAGGCTCCTCGTGGAGGCGGACCGGGTCTTTGTCCCCGGCGGGATTGCCCGCCGGCTGGTGGAGCCGTACCGAAACCCCGAGGTTCTGGAGTTCCCCATGTCGGGCGGGGAGGCCCGCATCCGCCGCTGCCTGGAGGAGAACGCGGACCGGATCGCCCCCCATGCCCTCCAGGGACTGGCGGTCTTTGCCCTGCTGGGCGACCCCTGCGTGTACTCCACCTTCTCCCGCCTGGCGGAGGTGGTCCGGGAGCGGTGGCCGGCGGTGGAGATAGGCACCGTGCCGGGGGTCTCCTCCCTCACGGCGGCGGCCTCGGTGGCGGGCGTGGACCTCTCCGGGGGGTTCACCGTTACCGACGGCCCGGAACCATCGGACCGGATCCTGCTCAAGGTCCGGAGGCCCCGGGAGACGGCAGCACGGCTCCGGGAGGAGGGGTTCCGGACCTTTATTCTCGTCGAGCGGATGTACCTGGACGGCATGCGGGTGTGCCGGGGGGACGCCCTCCCCGAGGAGAGCGACTACTTCAGCGTGCTGCTTGCGAGGCGGTGAGATGGGGCCGGTGTATATTGTCGGGGCAGGACCGGGCGATCCCGACCTCATCACGGTGCGGGGGAACGCTCTCCTCCGCTCCGCCGACGTGCTGGTGTACACCGGATCCCTCGTGAACCCGGCGCTCGTCACCCGGTCGCCGGCGGCAGTGAAGGTGAACAGCCACGGCATGCGCCTCGCGGACCTGGTGGACCTGATGGAGGAGCATGCCCGGGCCGGGAAAACCGTCGTGCGTCTCCACTCCGGCGACCCCTCCCTCTTCGGGGCCATTGTCGAACAGATCGCCGGGCTCCGCGACCGGGGAATTGATGTCGCCATCGTGCCCGGCGTCTCCTCCATGAACGCGGCGGCGGCAGCCCTCCAGACCCAGCTGACGTTAAAAGACGTGGCCGAGGCGCTGATCGTGGCCCGGCCGGCAGGGAAGACTCTCGAAGCGGACGAGATCCGGGAGCTCTCCCGCCACCGGGCAACGCTCGTCATCTTCCTGGGCACCGAACGGATGGAGGAGGTCCTCTCCCGGGTGGCGTGCCCGCCCTCCACCCCCGCCGCGGTGGTGTACCATGCATCCTGGCCGGATGAGAAAGTGGTCACCGGCACCGTGGCGGACGTGGCAGGGAAGGCGAGGGCGGCCGGGATCACAAGGACCGCCCTCCTCATCATCGGCGGGGTCGTGGATCCCGCCTCGTCGGAACGGCGGAGGTCGGTGCTCTACTCATGACCGATACCGTCGTCTCCGATCGCGATACCGTGGTCATCGCCCTCCCCCACTTTGCGGCGGACGCGGCACGGGTGGCGGAGTTCCTGGGGGCAGATTCCAGGGAATATTCCCGGAGTGTTTTCCGGGAGGTGTTCTCCCACTACCGCCGGATCGTGGCCCTGATGTCGGCCGGGATCGCGGTGCGCCAGATGGCCCCGCTCCTCTCCGACAAATGGTCGGATCCCGCGGTGGTGGTGGTGAGCCCGGACCTCCGGTTCGCCGTCCCGCTGACCGGCGGCCACCACGGGGCCAACGACCTGGCCCGGCAGCTCTCCGGGATGGGCATGGTGCCGGTGATCACAACGGCCACCGAGGCCACCGGCAGGATCTCTGTCGAGGAGGTGGCCCGGGTCACCGGCACCGACGTCGTGAACCGGGACTCCACCAGGTCGGTGAATGTCGCGCTGCTGGAACGGGAGGTGCCGGTCCTCTCGGTGGCGGGCCCTGCTGTCGTGATCGCCTCGCCGGGCGTATCGGTGCTGGTCCGGGAGGGGGAGTACACCGTCGGGGTCGGATGCCGTCGTGGGGTCCGGAAGGGTGAGGTCATCGAGGCCATCACGACCGCATGCGCCGGTGCGGGGGTCCGGCCGGAGCAGGTGCTGGCCTATGCCTCCACCGCAAGGAAAGCCCATGAAAAGGGGCTCATCGATGCCATCGTGGATCTGGGGGGGAGCCTGATCTTCCTCGACGACGCGGCGATCCAGCGGCAGCCGGCCACCTCCCCCTCCCCCGCGGTGCGGCTGGGTCTCCCCGGGGTGGCGGAGCCGTGTGCGCTGGCCATCTCGCGGAGGAAGGAACTCGTCAGGGAGAAGGAGAGCCACGGGAGGGTGACGGTTGCCATCGCCCGGTGAAGGAACGGGGAAGCTGTTCGTGGTGGGGACCGGCCCTGGCCCCCTGGACCAGATGACGGGGAGGGCCCTTGCCGCCATCCGTGCTTCGGAGTACGTGCTGGGCAACCGGACCTACCTGGAGGCCATCCGCCCCCTCCTCGCGGGGAAGCAGGTGCGGGAGTCCTCCATGGGGAAGGAGGTGGAGCGGGCGAAGGAGGCGGTGGAGCTGGCCGCCTCCCACACCGTCGCCCTGGTGAGCGGCGGGGACCCCGGGGTGTACGGGATGGCCGGTATCGTGCTGGAGGTGCTGGAGCGGTCCGGCCTCGCCATCCCGGTGGAGGTGGTGCCGGGGGTCACGGCCGCGACGGCCGCGGCTTCCCTCGCGGGATCGCCGCTCTCGGGGGATTTCGCGGTCATCTCACTCTCTGACCTCCTGACTCCCTGGGAGGTGATCGAAGCCCGGCTCGACGCCGCCTTCGGGATGGGCGTCCCGGTGGTGCTGTACAACCCCCGGTCCCGGGGCAGGCCCGGCCGCTTCAGCCAGGCCATGGCCATCGCCCGGCGGCACCGGCCGGCGGAGACGCCGGTCGCTGTTATCAGGAACGCGTTCCGCGACGGGGAAGAGTGCCTCTTCTCCACGCTCGCGGGCATCGGGAACATGGAGGAGCGGGTGGACATGCACACCACCGTGATTGTCGGGGGAGAGGAGAGCAGGTTCTGGAGGTGCGGAGAGGATGTCAGGGGAATCATCACGCCCCGGGGATACCACCGGAAGTACCTATACTGACCCGGGGGCCGATACGCCCGAAGGGTACCGGATCTCGAAACGGAGCCGGATGCTGGCCCGGGCCGCGGTAGGGGACGGGACGGTGGAGGACCGGATCCGGCAGCGGTGCGCCATCGCGGTGGGGGACTATGCCATGGCAGACCTGCTCCGGTTCCGGCACGGTCCGGTACCCGCTGCCCTCGCAGCCCTGGAACAGGGTGCCCCCATCCTGGCCGACATCCGGATGGTGGCAACCGGTATCCAGAAGAAGGGCCACCGCAGCCGGATCTGCGTGGCACTGGACCACGGGGCGGACCTGGCCAGGGCACGCGGCATCACCCGGACCTCGGCCGGGTTTCTCTCCCTTGCCCCCAGGCTGGACGGGGCCATCGTTGTCATCGGGAACGCCCCGTCCGCCCTGCAGGTGGTCTGCGACCTGGTGAGGAACGGGAGGAGGCCCGCGGTCGTGATCGGGACACCGGTGGGGTTTGTCAACGCCGCCGAGTCGAAAGCGTTCCTCCGGACCCTGGAGATTCCCTCGATCTCCACCGAGGGGACCCGGGGAGGCACCCCGGTAGCGGTGGCGGCGGTGAACGAGATTATCACCCTGTGTACGGAGCAGAGCCATGCGGGACCCGGTCACTGACTTCCCGTACCCGGAGGAGTGGGTCCGGTCCTGCCGGTCGGATGCGGACCGGGCACTGGCGGCCTCCGGCCTCGGTGTCCTCACGTCGTCCGGGAAGGTCCTCCGGCGGGGCTGTACCACCGGCACCACGGCCGCGGCCGCGGCAAAGGCCGCGATCCTCTCCCTCCGGAGCCCTGTCTCCTCGGTGGAGATCCGGGTCCCCTGCGGGCTCATCGTCACTGTCACGGTCCAGGCAAAGGAAGGCTCGGCGATCTGCACCAAGGACGCGGGGGACCACCCGCGGGACGTGACGGCCGGCGTGGAGATCCATGCCCGGGCCATCCGGTCGGCAGGGGGGATCCGGATCGACGCGGGGGAAGGAATCGGCAGGTTCGCGAGGGAGGTGCCGGGGCACAGGAAAGGGGATGCGGCCATCAGCGATCCCGCCATGGGCTGTATCCTGAACGAAGCAAAGAAGGCGGCGCTCATGGCCGGGATCCCGGGGGCTGCAGTTACCCTCTCGGTGCCGGAGGGGAAGGCCCTCGCGGTGCGGACCCTGAATCCCCGGGTGGGCATTGAAGGCGGGATCTCGATCCTGGGAACCACCGGCCTCGTGGAACCCTGGGATGATCACCTGGCAGAATCGGTCCGGGACCGGGTGGTCGTCGCCGACCGGCCGGTCGTCACCACCGGCCGAATTGGCCTCCGCTACGCCCGGATGCTCTACCCGGACCGGGATGTGATCCTGGCCGGTGGACGGATCGGCGAGGCACTGGACGCAGCCCGGGGAGAGGTGACCCTCTTCGGCCTCCCCGGCCTGATCCTGCGGTTCCTGGATCCCTCCATCCTGGAGGGGACCGGATGCGCCACGGTCGCCGAGCTGGAGGAGCGGCCGGAGTTCCCGCCGCTGATGCGGCGGGTGGTGAACCGGTATCAGGCCTCCCATCCCAATGTCACCGTCGTGATCGTGGACCGCCAGGGACGGGTACTGGGGGGACCGCCGTGAAGGTGGTGGGGGTGGGCTGCGGGCCGGGGATGCTCACCGAAGAGGCGATCCTGGCCATCCGGGCAGCCACCGAGATCCACGGGTCCCGGAGGGCCATCGAACTGGCACGGGCCCATATTTCGGAAGGGTGCCGGGTGGCTGAGATCGGGGACTACGGCACCCTCAAGGATCTTCCCGCGGATGCCGTGGTCCTCTCCACCGGTGACCCGATGCTGGCCGGCCTGGGCCGGCAGGGCGGCGAGGTGATCCCGGGGATCTCCTCCCTCCAGGTGGCGGCCGCCCGCCTGGGTATCCCCCTCGCCCGCGTGGTGGTGGTGGATGCCCACGCGAAGGACCGGGCAGAGGCGGTGGACCGGACGGCCGGGGAGATCCGCCGGGGCAGGGTGGTCTTCCTCCTCACCGACCCGGGATTTAACCCGGCCACCCTGGCAGCGGCACTCGGGCATCACCCGGGCCGGATACGCATCACGGTCTGTGACCGGCTGGGGTATCCCGACGAGAAGATTACTACCGGTACCCCGGAGCATCCCCCGCCCCCGGGGAGCTCCCTCTCCTGCATCATGGCCGGGGAGTGGGACTGAATACCAAGTCCTCGGGATACCTGTGACGAACTTCCGGGATCTTGCGGATTCCGAAGGATCCTCATGTCATCCGGGGGGTGGGCACGGGAGGGGGCAATGCCCCCTCCCGAACAGTCGTAGAACACCATTTTAGTAACCGTAAACGTGAGGAAAGAATGGATATTCTTCACAGATTATCCCGCATCCGAATCGATGCGGGAGGGGGGAGACCCCCCTCCCGGCCCCTCCCCCCAAGAGGATAGACGTTGCGTGGGCCCCCTCGATTTCAGATCTGTATTCATATCTTCACCAGCCTCTCCGCCCAACAACGTCAGAACCTCTCCCAGGTGCCCCGCAAGGCGCCTGCGGAATTCAAACGGGTTCGTCGCGTGAGCGGCATCCCCCTCCTCATGCCGGCCTGCGGCGGTGGCAGGGTTCGTGATCAGGTCCCCCTTCCCTCTTTCCACCCGTCTTTATCACCACCGGCGCGCACCTCAGTATCGATGTGCGGGATCGCAGGCCAGCTGGTCCTGGACGGCCGGGAGGCGGATCCGGCGCTGCTCAGGGCCATGGCGGACCGGATCCGGCACCGGGGCCCGGACGGGGAGGGGTTCCACGTCGAGGGCCCTCTCGGGCTCGCCCACCGGAGGCTCGCGATCATTGATCTCTCGGCGGCTGCGGCGCAACCCATGGCCACAGAGGACGGCACCCTCCGGATCGTATACAACGGCGAGATCTACAACTACATCGAGCTTCGTGAGGAACTCACGCGCCTGGGCCACCGGTTCCGGACCGCCAGCGACACCGAGGTGATCCTGCACGCGTACCGGGAGTGGGGGACCGGCTGCCTCTCCCGGCTCCGGGGCATGTGGGCCTTTGCCCTCTGGGATTCCCGCGCTGAACAGCTCTTCTGCGCCCGGGACCGGTTCGGCATCAAGCCGTTCTACTATGCCCTCACCGCAGGATCGTTTCTCTTTGCCTCCGAGATCAAGGCCCTGCGGGTGCACCCCGGCGTGGGTCTGCGCCCTGATGACCGCACGCTTCTCACATTTCTCGCATGGGGCGTTTCGGATCACTCGGAGAGGACCATGGTGGATGACATCTTCCAGATCCCCCCGGCCCACTCACTGGTGGTGAAGAAGGAGGGGATAGAGGGACCGGTCCGGTACTGGGACCTGGCCATCCGTGAGGACAGGGATGGGGGTGGCCGGGATGAGGACCGGGCGGCAGCCCGGGAGTTCCTGGAGGTGCTCCGCGGCGCAGTCCGGATCCACCTGCGCAGCGATGTGCCGGTGGGCACCTGCCTCTCGGGCGGGATCGACTCCTCCACCCTCGCGGTGCTGATCAACGGGCTGGTTCGGGAGGAACACCCGGCATCGGTGGGGGAGCGTCAGAAGACCTTCTCTGCCGGGTTCGCCGACCGCCGCTTCGATGAATCCGCCTACGCGGACCTGGTGGCGGTCCGGACTGGCGTTGATGCCCGCAGGATTGTTCCTGACGCGGAGGATTTCTGGCAGGACCTCCCCCGTCTCCTGGAGGTGCAGGACGAGCCCTTTGCCTCGCTCTCCATCTATGCCCAGTACTGCGTGATGCGCCTCGCCGCCCGTCAGGTGAAGGTGGTGCTGGATGGGCAGGGGGCCGACGAGCAGCTGGCGGGCTACATCGGGTACCAGTGGAGCCACCTGAGGGGACTCCTCGGCACAGGCCACCTCCTCACCGCCCTCAGCGAAGCGGCCGGGATCCTGCGGTACCACGGCGGCTTTGTCCGGGACGGCATCGCCCAGCTTCTGGTACGGCGGCGAAGGCGGGCACTGATCCGGGGGGATCCGGAGGAGATCCTCCGGTACCGGGGTTCCCTCCCCCAGGTCCTGTACCGGGAGATCTTCTCCACCAACCTCCCCGCCCTTCTCCACTGGGAGGACCGCAACGCCATGGCCTTCTCCATCGAGTCCCGGGTCCCCTACCTGGATCACCGGGTAGCGGAGCTCCTGGCGGCCCAGCCCCTGAACCGGCGGATCCGTGGCGGGATCACCAAGTGGATCCTCAGGGCGGCGATCCGGGGGATCGTCCCGGACGAGATCCGGTGCCGGATGGACAAAATGGGCTTTGTCACCCCTGAGGAGGTCTGGATGAGGGAGGCGCTCGCCCCGCGGATCCTGGAGATATTCTCGTCGGCGTCCTTCTCCGCCCGCCCGTACTGGGACGCGGAGGCTGTGAGGGGGGAGTACCGCCGGTACCTGGACGGCAGGGCTTCCTACTCGCAGGAGTTCTGGCGGATCGCCTGCACCGAACTCTGGCTCCGGGCAATGTTTGACCGGCGGATACCGCCATAACTGAGTGATGGGCGCGGGACCATAAGTCCTCAGGCTCCCGGCACGTCAGTGGAGACTATCCTCACCGCGGGAGGGCGACGGGAGGGGCAGAGTCCATTCCCGGTCCCACCGCCGTGTGGATACGCCCTTCTTCCCGGTTCCCTGATTGTTGATCTGGATTGAGCAGTCGGGTCTGGTTCGCTTTCCTGTAACCTTCCCGCTCCGGGCTGCACCTTTATCTGATAGTGCTCCTCTCTTAGCTTCATGCAGCTCGCCATCGGGTCCGCAGGCGGCCATGATGTGGCGATCGACGCCCAGGAGCTGGTCACGGGCAGGACCTGCCTGATCGCCCAGTCAGGGGCCGGGAAGAGCTGGGCGATCGCGGTACTCTGCGAGCGGCTCTGCGCGGCCGGTATCGGGTTCTGTATCGTGGATACCGAGGGGGAGTATTTCTCCCTGAAGGACCGGTACCCCATCCAGTGGGTGGGGACAGACGACAAGTGCGACCAGAATATCCAGAAGCTGGACGTGCGGGAGTTCTTCACCCGGGCGGTGGTGAACGGGACACCGGTCATCTTCGATGTCTCGGAGGTAGAGATGCGGGAGAAGGTCACCACTCTCGCCGAGGCCCTCTACGAGATCGAGTCCCTGCTGAAGATACCCTACCTGCTGATCCTGGAGGAGGCGGACAAGTTCATCCCCCAGTCGAAGGACTCCCTGAAGAAGATCGAGGAGATCTCCCGCCGGGGGCGCAAGCGCGGCCTGGGGCTTCTCGTCGCCACCCAGCGGCCGGCGATCGTCAACAAGAACGTGCTCTCCCAGTGCAACAACCAGATGCTGGGCAAGCTCTCCATCGAGAACGATCTGAGAGCCGTGGACCTCTTCTTCTCCTCCCGGGAGGAGGTGGAGAGCCTGGCCACGCTCGAGCCCGGCGAGTTCTTTGTCATGGGCCGGTTCCTCCGGGAACGGACCCGGATGCGCTTCGGGCGCCGGGAGACCGCCCACAGGGGGGTGACCCCGCCCCTCCAGCCCCATGGCCCCGGGCCCCGGGATGCGGTGGTTCTCGCGGCCGCCCCGGCCACGGCACCTGGCGCCGAGGAGCCCCCGCGGGCACCCCGTGGGCAGCAGGTGACGGGAGCTGTTCCTGCGCATATCACGGTCCAGAGGAGGGGTATCCCGCCCGCGGTGACGGAGGACCGGGCCCTGATCCTGGCCTCCCAGGTCCGGCGGACCCCGCGGCTTCTCAGCCGCACCGAGGAGCGGATGGCCTCCTGCACCCTCGTCCACTGGCCGGTGCTGACCGTCGCTGCCAGATACCTGGGCGGGATCCTGCGGCGGACGCCCCGGGTTCTCACCTTCCAGCTGGAAGGGGTGGGCGCCCACCTCCTGGACCTGCGGAAGGGGTTCCGGGTGCGGCCTGGCTTCTCGGAGGTGATCGGCCTCTCCACCGACGCCATCCGGCTGGTGCAGGCCCTGCCAGCAGATGGTGCCACCGCGGCCGATCTGGGGTCCCTCCTGGAGCGCGACCTCACCACCGTCAGGGAAGCCCTCCGGGATCTGCAGGAACGGAAGGCCGCCACCGATGCGGGGAAGGCGGGTCGTGCCATCGTGTATGTCCCTCTCCTGCAGGTCCACCTTCCCCGCCTTGCCGCACTGCGGGCTGTGCCACCCCTCCCCCTGGGGCCGGTGAGCGGGAGGATCCGGGAGACGGTCATCACCCGGGAACAGGTCAGGAATGCCCTGAAGGCCGTCGAGCCCACCGCGGAGGTGACCGGGATCACCCCTTTCACCTACCCGCTCTGGGAGGCGGTCCTTGCTTCCGGGGGGACCAGGCGGAGCGTGTTCCTGGATGCCGTGACCGGTGAGGTGGTGAAAGGGTTCTCAGTGGCAGGCGATGGGGAAGAGTGAGGTGCGCGGCGACTGCGTCCCCTCCCTGGAAACGGGCCTGAATTGCCCGCAATTTTCGCCCCGGACCCGTAATCTTTTTAAATGGTGATGCGAGATATTCAATTGGAAACAGAACGTGCCCCGGATCCTGAAAAGATGAGGATTCGTCGGTGTGCGGGCTGTCCCCGCAGAATAATGGTACCTTCCCAAAGGTGATACAACCATTATGGAATCAAGCGAAGACGACGACCCTGGGCCTCATAGCTCTTTTCAGCTGGTGAGCCACCGCGCTCTACCGGCGCAATCGATTGTCATCCAGACCGTTCAGGCACACAGTCCCTACGAATCCCGTGACCGCAAGGGCAGGGTCACGCAGGGCAAGGTGGGGGACACGCGGGTGCAGGTGTTCCGGGAGGCTCCCGGGGAGTCCTGCCGGATCCCCTGGCTGGAACGCGGCTGGAAGAGCAAGCGCCTGTCATTGAACTTCATGAACGCGCTGCACTATGGCCAGCGGCTGGAGCAGGCCATCCGGATGAGAAACTGCGTCATCTCTCCGGAGGTGAGGGACCCCGACCTGCTCCGCAAGGTCGTGTAGGCGGACCGCGGACTGCATCTGATCCTTCATACCCAATTTTCTCGAATTGGTATCCCCTACGGGTAAAGGAGTACTGGAAGCCATCGGTAACCTCCCCCAGGGAACCGCAGGATCCCTTCATCCAGCATGATGCGGGGGGTGCTTTCTGGAACAGTAAATTCATGGAGATGTTGCCCGCCTTCACTTCCTGTGCATTGGGGAATGATACGGGCGAAAAAAAGTGGGGACGGGGGATTACCAGGTGTTCCACAGGGGCGTTCCCCGGTCGACCGCGTTCATGACCTCCTCATGGATGAGGTTATCCATCATGAGGGAGCCATGGTTGGTCTTGAGGAGACCTCCCGAACCCTCGATGGAGCCCACCTGGACCGGGTGCCGGAAGATGTTGGAACCAGTCGGACCTGGGGTGTTCGAACCGCTCTCCACGAGGACCGTACCGTCTCCCTTTGCCTTGGATACCGAGACGGAGCGGTACCACGTGCCTTCCTCATTCAGGGCGAGGGTGATGGTCTTGTCGGTGTCAATGTTGTTGGCGTAGATATAGTGGTATTCCACGCGGGAGTGGGGAGTGTAGGTATAAGAATTGGTCACCTGCACATTGATACCGGCCGGGGGATTGGACGGCAGGGTATAGGCCGTGTAATCCTTGGGCACTCCCCAGAGGAGCAGATTCGGCTGCCCGCCGGGTGTGGTGATGTTGGCATCCACCATAGCCCGGTTCCACTTCGGGGAGAACATCGCGTTGTAGATATTGGTGATGCCCTTGAACGGGGTGCCGACCGTGATCACCTTCTGCACGTTCTCGGGCCGCTGGGAAGCGTAGTACTGGCTCACCAGGCCGCCAAAGGAGTGGCCCACCAAGTTGACCCTGGTCGAATAACTGGAGGCCTTCGCATCGGCCACTTTCAGTTCCACGTCATTGAGGATGTCGGACGGGACAGCCTGCTGGGGATGCTTGTACATCGCGCTGGTCAGGCCGGGGGCATAGAGGTTGCGGTATCCGTTCCCATCATGGAATCCCCGGGATCTCAGGTGGATGGAGAGCGGCTCGTACCCGGCATAATTCAGCAGTGGATCAATCAACCCGTTCTTCACCGTGCAGTGGGGGTATTCCTCGGGCGGGCACGCACCGTGGAAGATGATCACCGGGATACGGACCTCGGCCTGCCTGCTGGCAGACTTGGTCTCGGTTTCCCCGTCATAGGACACGGTGACGCTCACCGGAACGGGAAGGTCGGTTGAGAATTTCGAGACGCCCTCGGTTGCCAGGTTGAACCGCAGGGGTGTCGCGGTCGAGACCTGGCCGCCGCTCTGGGTTGACCAGACATTGCCCGGGGACGTGTACTGGGTCACATCAAAGGTCCTGTCCAGGCGTTTTCCATTGATTGTGGCGACCACGCGGACATACCGCTTGGTTGCTGCCGGCAGCGCCGCAGGATACCGTACTGACATGCCGATCCCGAATTCAGTCGGAGAGATCATCTCCCCGTTCAGATCCTTCACTTCCATCTCGTTGGGATTCGGGAGCGGGGAGACCACATCCTTCACCGTGAAGGCACCGGTCCTGGTGGCCACCTTGCCGTCAGGGTTGGTCACCACAACATTCCAGGTTCCGGTGGCAGCATTCGACGGGATACCGAAGGACGCGGTGATCTTGGTGGAGGTCACCGAGGAGACCGAGGCCGTCATATCAGACGACCCGGACCGGGTCAGCTTCACCTTCGCACCGCTGGCAAAGTTGGTACCGGTTACGATGAAATTGGAGATCGTGAGCGAGCGGCCACCCTCGGTGGGTGTGACGCTCGTAATACTGGGTGCCGGTGCCGGCGTAGTGGTTGTCGGGACCGGCCCGCCTGTCAGGGTGAAGGAGAGAGAGGTCTGGTCCCTGTCTGACCACTTGCCGGTGATGGCAGCAGGCGTGTTGTACAGCGTGTTCTTCGGGTATCCCGGGCCGCCCTTGTTGGCAGTGATGGTATAGGTGCAGTACCGGCTGGTACAGCCATCCAGCTGGATGGTGAAGGTACCGTCGGACCTGGTATTCACATATCTCGTCACCGCCCTGTCATCCCTCTCGAAGGTGATGGGGATGATGGGGAAATTCCCGGCCACTGCCCCGGAAACGTAGATCTTTCCGGAGAAGGTGACCCTGGAGACGACCAGCACCGGATTGATGGTGCGGTCATAGTTAGGCTGGACAGTTTCCGGGGTGGAGTTGCGGTACCATGGGTTACTGCGCTCGCTGGGATTCGCAACCACAACGAACCGGTGGTCGGCTTCGGTGAACTTCTCCACCTGTACACTCCACTTCCCATCCTTGTCCGTCTGGACCAGGAACGAGGCACGGTTATCCAGCCGCTTCCCGGAGACCCAGATGTTAGGGACACCAGAGGAATGGGTAGTATTGGTGACCTTCCCGCTGAATTTCACCGAGCCGGGATCGAGCCGCTGGTTGATTGTGTCCCAGTTGTTATACGGCTTGACGTCGGAACGTTCCTTGGTGTCGTAGTTGGGATTCTTCGGCTTGTCCGGGTAATTCTTATCGTCCTTGTTGTACGCGATGTTGTAACACCCGCTGGTGGGGATCTTACAATCTCCCCTGTATTTCTCCACCTTTGCCGAATATTTTCCATTGGCATCGGTCTGGACATGGAAAGCCTTCTTTCCATCCTGCCGCCAGAAGAAGACCCAGATGTCCTTCAGCGGGACATCCTTTTTCGCGACTGAGTCATACCTGGTGACTGTGCCCCCAAGGGTGACCCACTTGGACTCCAGGGTCAGGCTCTTTGCCGTGTAATCATCGGCCGGCAGGACGTTGGAAATTTCCTCGGAGGTGGTGTATTCAGCGTTGTATCGGTATTCTGTTCCCGGCTTGTTGGCAATGATCTGGATCCGGTGGTCTTCTCTCCCATCGTTCCCACTCCATACCCATCTGGGCACGACCTGGGACCATTCGCCCTTGTCATTGGTCTCGGGGCCCCATGCCGCCTGCCCGCCATGTTGCCAGAGATAGACGACGATGCCCTTGATCGGTTTCCCGTCTGCAGAGACATATCCCTTCAAGGTGACGGTGCTGGTGGGGAGCGTGATGTACACCGTCTTGGAATAGTCCGGTTTGACATTCCGCTGCTCGGTGGAGTTGAAGTAGTTGGGATTGGTACCGCTATCCGTCCACTTGTTGGCCATGATGTTGTAGCACTTGCTACCCGAACCTCAGGAGCCGGTGTCTTTATCTACCTCATATTTCGCAATTCCGAAATTGGCATCATCATTGCGATCAGACCCGGTCCTCACCGAAACGGATTGACCATCCTGTCTCCAGAAATAAACAGGGATACCCCCAAGGAGATACCCCTGCTTGTTGATCACCCTGACTGAGAGGGTGACCTTTCCGCTGGAGGGATTGTTCCGGTTCTTGAGCATGTGGTTGGAAACCGAACCCTCCTCCCCCATGAGATAGATAGTCTCATGGATGCTGGTGGTGTACGAATCCCTGTAACCACTCACGCCTTCCTTATTCACTTCCACTCGCATTCCCTGTTTCTGGGGATCCTGGAGCTTCGGATCGCCAGTGTTGAAGTAGCCGGCACTATTGGATGTCACGGTCCTCACCACGGCCCCATCAGACTTTCTGATGACACGGACGGTGATTCCGCCCATGACCGGCCCGGAGTGCATATCATCCTTGCGGATTGTCCCATGGATCCACCCGTAATTTTTCACCTCTTCAGGAGATGCAGGCTCCACCGCATCGCCTGTCTCATCCCCCGATCCATCCGGAGTTGCGGTGGCAGTTGGGGTTGCCGTCGGGGTCGCCTGGGTGGGTGTCGGGGTCGGGGACGGGGTGGGGGTAGCTGTGGGCGTGGATGCGCTGGTTGATCTCCCGTGCAGGGTAAAATCGCGAGTCTCCCCATCCCGATCGGTCGCGGTGAAGAGGATGTCCTCGTACGAAGCGCTTTCATACCGTGCATTGTAGCCGGCGATATCCGGCTTGTTGGCATCCACGGTGAATCCCACACCGTGGTCATCGATGGTTCCGGTCTGATACATCCCGGATTCGTTCGTCCGGAGCGTAGTGGAATACGTACCATCCGCCCTCGATATGAAGACAGTGATTCCCCGGATGGGAGGACTGTTGGGATAGTAATCCGCGGCCGTGACAGTGCCGTAGATATACCCTCTGGAGGCTGAGGCTGGTCCAATGGCCCCGATGAGCGGGAGGAGCGTGATCACAAGGGCGATGCAGAGAAAGATACTGAGTAGGGGATGGTCTTTGAAAGTCATTGGGGTTTCACTGCTCCACAATCTGTGGACGGAATTGATGGAATACAAAATGATTTGACGAACTTATATTTAAATATTGTTAACTTTACCTTTCAATAAATAATAGCATTTAACAAAAACGGCGCATTACCTGCATTTTGATGGTATCGTATTAACAATTTAAGATTAACTCACGAAATCCAGAGCCCCGGGATGGTCCCGGATGACACCCGCAGCTAACCGATACCCCACAACTGTCACCCGCAGACCACCGATTAACCGTGTGTATCCTGCTGACCAGCTGGACACTACCGCCGTATCCTGCAGGACATGGCCATGTGCAGGAGGAGCACCGCCAGGAACGGGATCCAGAGCAGGGAGTGGAGCTGGAACGAGAGGGCCTTCCCCAGGAGCCCGACAGTGAGGGGCTCCACGATCCGGAAGTCCGTGATCCCCAGGCCGGTGACGACCATGAGGAGGGCCAGTGCAAGGAGCGTCCATGAGACGAGCCTCCGGTACCGCGGCCGCATAGAGGCTCACCGTCCCAGGAAGCTCTGGTTCCGCTCCCCGCCCTGGGAAAAACCGCGGCTCTCCCAGTAACCCCGGTAGGTGGGATCACGGGAGAGGGTGATCCCGGTCACCCACTTCACCCACTTGTATCCCCACCGGTCCTCAGCCACCACCTGAAAAGGAGAGCCCCGTTCAGCGGGCAGGGTCACGTTATTCATCCGGTACGCGAGGAGGATGTCGTTCTCAACCAGGTACTCCAGGGGCAGCGAGGAGGTGTAGCCATCCGCGGCCGTGAAGATCACAGTGTTGGCCGCGGGATCCGCGCCTGCCGACCCGATGAGATCCGAGAGAAGGATCCCCTCCCAGAGGATCTTCACCTCCCACCCCTCCACGCAGAGGATGGTCACCACCTTCCGGTAGGCGGGGAATCCGGTGATCACCTGGTCATAGGTGTAGCTCTTCGGTTCCCGCACCAGGCCATCGATGACCAGCCGGTACTCCGTGAGGTTGACCTGCTGCGGTCCCCTGAGGGAGTTTTCACGGAAGTCACCGACGGACCCCAGCTTCTCGCCCTGGTACTCCCTGACCTCTGCGGCCTGGAGCGACCGGATATCGTCACTCTGTGTGCAGCCGCAGGAGAGGAGGAAGGCAAGCAGAAACAGGCAGAGGACCGCCATCCCAGGAACCGGAGGGAAACGGGGGAGCACCATCACACCACCACATCCGGTGACGGGGTGCGCCGTGAGGGCATATGATGCTTTGGGACGACGAGGGGGAGAAGGATTATCCCGATCCGTGCCGGATCCCCCTGAGACAGGGGACCACAGATGGCCGGACGCACACAGGCGAAGGGAGGGTCCAGCCTCCGCACGGCGTTTTCGGGGAAAGGGCGAGACCGGACGGTGCTCGCGATCCTGAACGCTGCCTTCGGGATTCTCTCCGCTGTCGTCCTCCTGGTCCTGCAGGGCCTCCCGCCCCTCGCATGGCTGGCGCGGGGCATCGCCGCCCCCATCCAGTGGTTCACGGCGGCGGCACTCCTCGCGGACCGGCGGACGCTCCAGAACGCGGCGGTGCTCCCGCTCCTCTTCTTCGGCACCCTGCCGATGCTCGCCTCCGGCTGGAACGGGTGGCTGCTCATCCCCCAGCTCTCCCGGCTGGTGATGACGGTCACCGCTCTCTACATTCTGGGAGAGTCCGTCATCGGCCGGAAGTACCGCGAAATGGCGGTGGGGCTCGCGGCCGGAGGCATCGCCGTGATCATCCTCGCCTTCCTCCTTCCGTGGTGCTGCGCGGGGTGAGGGGGGGAGGCGTATAGCCCTCCCTTGGTTGCACAGGCCGGTGCGGGAGGGGGCAGAGCCCCCTCCCGGCCCCACCACCATGAGGATAGCCAGTTGGTCGGTTTTCCGGGATCTGCTGGCAACAGGAAACCGGCGGGGGGTGCCCACGCGGCGGGGGCGGCGAGCCCCCGAGAGCGTCCCACCAGTCAGAGATCCCATACACCACATGGGATATCCTTCCGGCAATTTTCCGATGTCTACGGAATGTGGAGTGGCACCGACGCCTGGAACAGCATCCTACCCTGCCCGGATCCCTTCCCCGCGGTCCTTCTTCCGCTCCAGTTCCTTGAGCATCTCCAGGAAGACCGAGTAGACTGCGGCCTCCAGCGGATCCTCGAAGGCCGAGGCACCCCGGGCGATATGGGCTTCGGCCATCCGCGTCAACCGGTCGGCATAGGGCCGGTCCTCCCGGTCCAGGTTCTGGCGGGCCCGCTGCCAGCGCATGCCTGTCTTCTTCACGCCAATCCTGATACTCTCCCTGTTTTCATCCATGGGAACACATCTCCACCCGGCCGGGGTGCCCTGCAGGGCAGGATGGCCGGGTACCCCCCTCTCTGCAGGGCCCCGCCCATAAGGGTGCGGGGGCCGGGGGGTGAAAGTGGCCCGCAACCCTTATCCCGCCGTCGGCCCACCCCTCCCTATGTGCGGACGGTTCACCATCGCCCCGCTGGTCGACCTCTTCGACCGCTTCCACGTGCCCGAACGGGTGCCGCTCCCCCTCCCCCTATTCAACGTCGCCCCGTCACAGGAGGTGCCGGTGGTCATCAGGGAGGGTGGCAACCGTATCACATTGATGCGGTGGGGCCTGGTCCCTTCCTGGACGAAGGATCTGCAGACCGCGAGAAAGCCGATCAACGCCCGGGCAGAGACTCTGTCGGAACGGCCCACCTTCCGGGAGCCGCTCCTGTACCGCCGGTGTCTGGTGCCTGCCACGGGGTTCTATGAATGGAAAAAGGAGGGGGGCGCGAGAGCCCCCTACCATATCCGGCTGAAGGGTGGGGCCCTCTTTGCCATTGCAGGCCTCTCTGACCGGTGGAGGGCCGCATCAGGGGAGGAGCTGCGCACCTTCACGATGATCACGACAGAGCCGAACTGCACCGTATCGCCCCTCCATGACCGGATGCCGGCGATTTTGCGGGAGGCGGACGAGGAGCGGTGGCTGCAGTCCGGGCCGCTGGAGCCGACCACCCTCGCAGGGATCCTGGCCCCCTATCCCGACGGGATGCTGGAGGCGTACCGGGTCTCCCTGAAAGTGAACAGCCCGTCCTACGACGGACCTGACCTGGTTGTACCGGTGTGAGGGAATGGTTCACCGGAAGGCCACGAAGAAGATCACCAGGCACGCGATCCCCAGCAGGTAGAAGATCACTGCAGGGATCAGCAATGGCGCGGAATGGATGGCCAGGGTCCGTGCCCTCCACCAGAGCCCGATGGACCGCTGGAGCCGGGAGGAGACCGAGTCCACCACCTCCTCCCTGCTCTTTCCTCTCATGGCCTTCCGCGGGGCGCCGGAGATCCCCTCGGCGGCGTCCACCGACTGGTCCATCAGGTGCTCGATGAAGTAGAGGACTGCACGGAAGAGGGCAAAGAGCGCGGCCGAGACCCCGAAGAGGAGAAGCGACAGGTAGACCAGGTACCTCCCGTCGCCGCTTTCGGCCGTGACCCACCCGGGGATCTGAGACCACGCGAGGAGAAGCGTGGCCACGGAGAGTACAAGCATCAGGTTGGTGGTGGCCGTCAGGTGGTCCCGGGACCACCGGAAGAAGTCATATCCTTCCAGGATACCGACGAACTCGCGGACCCCGCGCTTCACCGGACCCCTGCCTGATCTCCCCATCCGTTCCGGAACTCCCGTACCCGTGTTCTTTCCCGCGATATAAGAACGTGGTGGAACGGAGATCTCCGGCCATCCGGTCCTCCGGGAGGGCACGGAGAGCGCATCCGTGCCTCTCTCCGTGTGGCGTGGAGCGGGGGATGAGGAGGGAATATCTTGATCAGGAGGGAGGGATCAATGCAGTACCGGAGCGGAATCACTGTGGAGATCGTTCATGTCAGCGGCAGGAAGCGGGGGAAGGTGATGCTCTTTGCCCTCTCCACCTGCGTCTGGTGCAAGAAGACAAAAGAGCTCCTGGCCAGCCTGGGGGTGGACCACAGTTACGTCTTTGTGGACCTGCTGCCGGAGAAGGAGATGGAAGAGATGATGGAAAAGGTGATGAAGTTCAATCCAAAGGGTTCCTTTCCCACCCTCGTCATCGATGACAGGAAGTGCATCGTCGGATTCCGGGAAGACGAGATCCGGGAGGCGCTGGCATGACCCCGGCAGCCACGCCCACCGAGGCGGAGATCACCGCCCTCCATGAGAAGCTCGACCGGGAAGCGGAGGAAGCGGGATACCACCTGAACCCGGACCGGACGTTCACCCGGGACCTGGTACGGGGCCTCCTCGTGAACACCGCCCGGTACGGGTACCAGTCCTGCCCGTGCCGGCTCGCATCCGGGAACCGGTCGAAGGACCTGGACATCATCTGCCCGTGCGACTACCGGGACCCGGATCTCATCGAACACGGCGCCTGTTACTGTGCCCTCTACGTCTCCGGTCCGATCCTTGCGGGAACGCAGAAGCTCCGGCCGGTACCCGAACGCCGCCCGTCCCCGGATCAGCGCAAGGCTATCCGGGAAGTGCGAACCACCTCCATCGGAGGCCTGGCGTACCCGGTCTGGCGGTGCCGGGTCTGCGGGTACCTCTGCGCCCGGAAGGACCCCCCCGAGATCTGCCCAGTCTGCAAGGCCACAAAGGAACGGTTCGAGCGGTTCATCTGAAATGCCGGGGTACACCCCGAACCTCCCCCTCTTTCTCTGATGTCTGAGACGTTTCGCATCGATCCGGCACTCTGCGATCCCCGCCCGCTCCCCATGTCACGGGCAGAGGCGGCAGCCCGGGGTATCGACGGGTTCGACGTAATTCTCGTCACCGGCGATGCCTGCGTGGACCATCCCTCCTTCGGTACCGCGATCATCGGGCGCGTGCTGGAGGCGGCCGGTTACACGGTGGGGATCATTGCCCAGCCGGAGTGGAGGTCGGATGACGACTTCGCCCGGCTGGGGGAGCCCCGGCTCTTCTTCGGGATCTCGGCGGGGAACGTGGATTCGATGGTGAACCACTACACGGCAGCGAGAAAGAGGCGCAGCACCGATGCCTACTCCCCGGGCGGGGCGGCGGGCCGCCGGCCGGACCGGGCGGTGCTCGTCTACGCCGAACGGATCCATTCTCTCTTTCCCGATACCCCTCTCGTGCTGGGCGGGATCGAGGCCTCGCTGCGCCGGTTCGCCCATTACGATTACTGGTCCGATTCGATCCGGCAGTCGGTGCTGGCCGACGCGCCTGCCGACCTCCTGGTCTACGGCATGGGGGAGCGGCAGGTGCTTGCCATCGCGGAGGGGCTGGACCGGGGGGAGCCGGTGGGCCGGCTCCGGGAGATACCGGGTACCGCGGCGAAATACACAATCCCGGAGTGGAGGGAGCACCCAAGGGACGGGTGCGTGCTTCTCCCTTCCTACGGCGAGATCCTACGGGAGCAGGGGCTCTATGCGGAAGCCTTCCGGCTCCACTCGGCGGAGCAGGACCCGGTCCACGGGAGGTGCGTGGCCCAGCCCCACCCCAAGTGCGTGATCGTCCAGAACCGGCCCGCAGTGCCCCTCTCCGAAGAAGAGATGGACCGGGTCTACGAACTTCCCTACACCCGAATGCCCCATCCCTCCAACCGGGAGCCCATCCCGGCCCTGGAACCGGTCCGGTACTCGCTGGTCTCCCACCGGGGGTGCTTCGGCGGATGTTCGTTCTGTGCCCTGGGTCACCACCAGGGCCGGATCATCCAGGGCCGGTCGGAGGCGTCCCTCCTGCGGGAGGCGGAGCGGATGGCCCGGAGCGAGGGGTTCACCGGTGTGATCCCGGACGTCGGCGGCCCGACGGCCAACATGTACCGGTGGAGGTGCCCCCGCTGGGAGGAGGAGGGCGCCTGCCGGGACCGTTCCTGCCTGGGCTGCAGGAACCTGGAGAACGGCCTCGCGGACCACCTCCGGCTGCTGGATGATCTCGCCCGTATCCCCGGGGTGAAGCGGGTCTTTGTCTCCTCCGGGATACGGCATGACCTGGTCCCTCCGGAGGCGCAGGGGTACCTGGAGGGGCTGTGCCGTGCCCATGTCGGCGGGCACCTGAAGGTGGCCCCGGAGCACACCTCAGACCGGGTCACGGCCCTCATGCACAAGCCCCCCTTCGCCCTTTTCGAGGCGTTCCGGGAACGGTTCCGGGCGGCTGCCCGCCGGGCAGGGAAGGAGCTCTACCTCCTCCCGTACCTGATGTCCGGCCACCCGGGATGCACTGTCGGGGACATGGTAGCCTGCGCCGAGTACCTCCGCGACCATGGCCTGTACACCGAGCAGGTGCAGGATTTCACCCCCACGCCCATGACCGCCTCCACCGTCATGTTCGCGACCGGGATCGACCCTTCCACCGGAACCACGGTGCATGTCCCCCGGGACCGGGAGAAAAGGGTCCAGCGGGCGCTTCTCCACTACCGGGACCCGGCCAACCGGGCGCTCGTCACGGAAGGACTCCGGGAAGCCGGCCGCGAGGATCTCATCGGCAGCGGGAGGCAGTGCCTAGTCCCGGGCAGGGCGGGTGCAGGAAAGAAGAGAAGATATGAACCATGACGGCATGATCACTACCAGAAGAAACAGCAGGTGATGGGGATGGTGCACGGGAGAATCACGGAACGGGAGGGGAAATTCGGGAAGGTTTCGCGGACCTTCCTCTTCGAGAACGACGGCATCAGCGAGTATGCCGGCGAGGCCCTGGACAGGCCGAAGCGGATACTTTTCTTTGAACCTGATCAGAAAACCCTCACGGAGAGGCGAGGGGGAAAGGACAGCCCCGTGGTGCGGACCTTCACGGTGGAGAAGGACCACATCACCGAACACGAGACCAGTTCCTACGGCAAGATGCGCTCCACCTGGCTCTGGGACGACGGGGAGCACCGGCTCATGGAGCGGGACGGCGGCCGCTATGGGAGGATGAAGCGGGGGTTCCTCTTCGAGGCGGAAGGGATCACCGAGGGGGAGGGGGGAGGGCACGGGCCCGTGGTCCGCACCTTTGTTTTCGATAAGACTGAACCCGCAGTGTTCGAAAAACCGGGCGGTATATTCGGCGAGATCCGGAGGACCTTCGTCTTCGAGGGGATGAGCCCGGAGATGCTGCGCCACCACGAGGGTTTCCTGCAGTTCCTGATCATGGTGGGGTAAGGGACGGGGCGAAGCCGGCTGGCCTTCACCTGCTCCTGATCCATCCTGTTTTCTCAATTGCTGCGGGAGGGGGAGACCCCCTCCCGGTCCCTCCCCCGTGAGGATAGTCAGCCGTCCGGTTTTCTCACAGGGATGACATCTCCAAACGGGGGTGAACCGGCGGGGGGTGCCCACGCGGCGGGGGCGGTGAGCCCCCGAGAGAGTCCCACCAGACGTTCTCGTCCCTGAAGAAGCCGACATTCATCTCCCGCTGAATGCGGGGCGCTCTCGTGGGCTACGTCCCCGCGGCTGTGGCAACCCCCGGTAAGGAGAGGGTGATCTGAGGTTTCCGGGAACGCACCGGACCTTGGTAAGAAGAGATCCCGGTGAGCTGAATCTTCGGCAGCCGCTACTTCCCGGCGTCACGCCAGGCCGCCGCTGCCTC
>JAJRDA010000008.1 GCA_028678665.1 Methanomicrobiales archaeon
AATAAACTTTACTCCATGATTATTTCTCACGCATTGACAGAAAATCGAATTCTAAAGGATTCAGGGCAGATGTATCGTACCATTATCAATATATTGACTGAATGCTGATAACGATAAATCATTGATTTTATATTAATTAGTTATAGGCATTAATTATAAATACTTAACCATTCAGGTTTCCTTCAACGGACGCGGACCGATGACGTCAGTGGGGAAGGGAGATCCGGTGAAGCGTATGAGGAGGAGAAGAAACCAGGCCCTTCTCCTCTTCATTGCAGGCCTCCTTTTCACGGCTACCCTGGTATACCCCGTGGGCGCGGAAACGTTCACCATTGGTGATCCCGTAAGGACGGCAGCCGATGCGAAGGTCATCAGTACTCCCGGCGTTCTGGATACGAATCCCCGGATCATGTGGAAAGGAAATAAGGGGATCGTCATTGGCGGACCAGCCGATGCTGAGGGGAACCGATGGTGGCAGATATCCTATGATGTGGGTGTGACCGGATGGTCGGCAGAAGGGAAGGGGGGGGTGAGTACCCTTGAACCTGTCCCACCTCCCTCATCACCACCGGATGGTTTTCCCACCTGGGCTGAGACGTCGATTTCCTGGGCCCGTCACCGTACTGGCCGGTATGACTGGGATACTCTCTGCATGAAGTTCGTGGTCAATGCATTCATGCGGGAGGAAGGGGCAGCTGCCAGGGGAGATGCGGATGATTTTGCGAGAACTCTCGACCGGTTCAATCAGGAGCCGGGTGGCTGGCAATCGGCACCACGGGGAGCAGTGATATTCTTCGAAGGACAGGATTCGAATGCATTTGGTCATGCAGCGATTTACCTTGGGGATGGTCAGACCATTGATGCATACGGCATTGTTGCTGAACATTCGATGGATGAGTTCACAGGAGAGCCGAATGTGGGGCGCTATCTCGGGTGGGCTTATCCGCCCGAATCCTGGAGACCCGCGATACCGCCGGTACGTCTCACCCTCTCTATCCATGACGGTTCCGGCACCGGAACTCTCCTCCCGGGAGTCCGGGTCACCGGTTCGGATGGCGCAGGTACTCCGTTCGATACCACCACCGATGCAACCGGTGCGGTGATCATCGAGGGAGACCCGGGAGAATGGCAGTTCACGGCTTCCCGGGAAGGCTATGAGACCACCTCGGGGTCCCCATCGATCATGTCCGATGGCAGACGTGATGCATTTCTCCAGCCCGTTCCCCCCCCATTTCCGGGAGGGCTGGTGGGCTGGGGTCAGGATACGTACGGCCAGACCAGCCTGCCGACCGGTGTCGATTATTTCGTCATCGCCATCTACACAGGAATCCTTGTGTTCCCCTGGTTCTATCCAGGAAGCCCTCCCGGATCAGAAAGAATGAGGCATGTTAAACAGATTCTCCATACTTCGCATCCGGAAGACTGGGACGACCACCCGACTGTGCGGATCATGCGCAGGGAAGGAATGCAGGGGGACCGGGTTCCGGCCGGGCAGGAACGCCGGAAAGTGCAGCAGATGTCATTTATTTCTCATTTACTTCTTAAATGAATAATCATAAATACTTAATCTGATCTTTACACTATTATACCGGCCAGGGGCGGGATCCCGGTGGCCGGGGGGTAGGATCCATATCATGAAGCTGCGAATCTCGTGGATAGTCTGTCTGTTACTGGTGGCCGGGTTCTTTGTCTCTCCGGCACCTGCCGTGTTTGTGAAAGGGGACACCGGCCCCATCTCTGATGGCGTCTATGTGGTTGCGCTCAACCGGCCCGTTGCTCTGTCGCCGGGAACAGCAGAGGCACCCGGCCCCGAGCTCACCACGCTCTCGCCCGCGCTCACCTGGAAGGCGGTCACGGGAGCAGAGGACTATTCCGTCTATGTCAGTAATTACCCGTACGGCTCTGCGAACATTGTATGGAGCCGACAGGGAGTCACCGGAACCTCGGTTACCATCCCCAACGGGATCCTGGTCCACGGGGAAAAGTACCGGTGGAACCTGCAGGCCCATGCGGGAACCCGGTGGTCGTCGGTCTCCAACACCCTCTACTTCCAGACACCCCCCTTCCGGGCACCGGTAGCCATCTCGCCGGGTTCGGCCCAGGCACCGGGGACACGGATCAGCACACTGACACCCACCCTCACCTGGTCCGCATCCATTGGTGCTGATAACTATACGCTGGCCGTCAGCCGGTATCCCTACGGTTCGGCAAACATCATCTGGAATCCCCAGGGGATCACCGGCACCTCGATAACCGTACCGGCCGGCATCCTGGCGAAGGGAGAGAAGTACCGGTGGAACCTGCAGGCCCGCGCTGGAAGCCGCTGGTCTCCCGTCTCCAATACCCTCTACTTCCAGGGGCCTGACCCCGGCTCGCTCCCGCAGGTAACGACAGGGAGTGCGGGGAGCGTGGCCAGCACCACGGCCCGGCTGGAGGGGACCCTGGTCTCCACCGGCGGGCTCCCGTGCACCGTCTGGTTCGAGTACTGGACCGGCAGCGCATCCGCCACTGCGACTGCGCGGGTCACCCTGTCTGCTCCCGGGTCATTCACCCAGGACCTGAAGGGCCTCTCGCCGGCCACCACCTACCAGGTCCGGGCCGTCGCCGAGAATGCGAGGGGGAAGGTGGTGGGGAGTACCGTCTCCTTCACCACTGCCCCGCAGGCATACCTGGAGGGAATCGACGTCTCTGTGTACCAGCGGGCCATTGACTGGACCAAAGTTGCGGCGGCGGGGAAGTCCTTTGCCCTGATCCGCTCCACGTACGGCGATGTCAGGATCGACTCCACCTTCCCCGCGAACATCAGGGGAGCGTACGCGGCAGGTATCCGGGCAGGTCCGTACCACTGCAAGGGGTTCGGCCTCACCTCCACCACGACCGATACTGCCGTGATTGCGGATGCGAAGTCCGAAGCCGCCTACTTCCTGTCAGTCGCAGGCAGTTACATCCAGGACGGCTACCTCCGGCCGGTCCTGGACGTGGAGCAGGCGGATGCCCAGGCCATGGGATCCGCAAAGCTGAACCTCTGGATCACCACCTGGATCAGTGAAGTCCGCGCACAGAAGCAGGTGGAGCCGTTCATCTACACCAGCCAGTCCGTGGCCCAGTCGTACCTCAATGCGGAGACGAGACCGTATGCCCGGTGGATCGCCCGCTGGGGCAGCACGTCGCCTTCGGTGGACTGGGACTTCTGGCAGTACTCCTCTACCGGCAAGGTAGACGGGGTCCAGGGGACCGGTGCCGGATACGTTGACCTGGACCGGTTCCGCGGCGATCTGGCCCGGTTGGACGCGGAATTTGTAATCTGAGAAGGTGTGCTCCCCGGCATTCCCGCCTCCTCCCATTCACACCTCCAGGTACCCCCGGCTTCACATACGGGATCCCGCGCCCGTGGATGATGTCGGCCCCTGCCAAAGAGGTGAAAGTTACCTGGGTTCCACACCCTTGGATAAAAGTTCGGTCAGCGGGAGGAGCCTGTTCGCGGAGCGGAACGGAACGTCAGGGTTCATCTAGGAGTACCACGCACATTCGGGTATGGCTTTGACTTCCGGAGGAACCTTCACCGTCATCATGGTCCTGGGTGCGGTGCTCTTCATCTCATTCCTGGTGACTGCCATTCTCGGGCTGCTGGCAGCGAGAGAGAAGGTTCCCTTTACCTGGCATTTCACCATGGCAATCGTGTCCCTCGCGATCCTGATCATCCACGGAGCCATCGCCATGGCATATTTCCTGGGGATATAGTGCCCGGGTTCCACGAAAAGGGGGATACGGGGACGGAAAATCCCATCCCGTGGCGTTCACGTGACCGTGACGGTCCCTCTCATCGAGGGATGGACGCCGCAGTGGTACTGGTAGGTTCCGGCATCTGCGAACGTGAAGGAATATACTGATCCCTTCGACAGAGAATTACTCCTGAAGTACGCACCCTGGGCGGTCTGTCCGAAGGCGTCGCTGACCACCGTATGCGAAGCGGAATCCTGGTTCACCCACGTCACGGAGGTGCCCCGGGTGACGGCGAGGTTTGCGGGAACAAATGCAAAATTCTGGATCTCCACCGATGCGGTCCCGCCCTGCCCGGTCGTCGTCTGGGTGGTTGGCGGGGTTGTCACCGGGACGGTGGGTGACGGGGTAGCTCCCGTGGTCGCGGGAACCGTGGGAGAGGGCGTTACCGGCGGTCCGGGGGGAGTCTGGCCTGTACATCCACAGGCAATGATCAATCCTATCAGGACGAATCCAAGGATGGAAGGGAGTCTGTTCACGTCGAACCTCCTGGTCAGGGATCAACCTGTATCTCGGATTACATAAAAAACCTGCTGACCATCCCGGATCCTGAAACCTGTGGAATGGAAAGGCGAAGGATACCGGGGGCCAACGGGTGGGCCCCATGGAAAACGCTCCGGGAAAGCGGACGAGGAGAGAATGACTTATCAATTATAGTATAATTGATAATTTTTTGGCTACCCCAGAGAAGAATTGGGCCCCTTCCGGTTTACCCGCCCTCGCTGGCAAGGAAGAGGGCCACCACGTCCCCTTCCGCGAGCGGCGTGGATACACCCTCCAGGAATTCGATGTTCCGGCCATTCAGGAGAATCGTAAGGGCGCCCGGGCGGGGAAGGGACACGTCCCGAGATTCCGGTACGCCAGCTGGATTCTCAATGCCGAGGCTCTCCAGGAGCGTATCGATGCTGGCCCCGGGACTGAATTGAACTGCTCTTTCCCTCGTTCCGGTACCTGCCAGGGACCCGCCGAGGCGGATGGTCACCTTCATGGAAATGACGCAGAATCCCCGAAGGTCCGGTCGATCCACCGGCTGATCTCGTCCCTCACCGTCCGGAATCCAGCCAGGATCTCCTCTTCACTCCCGGTAAACGAGGCGGGGTCGGTGAAGTTCAGGTGCAGGGTCTTCTTCGACCAGGGGAATACCGGACAGACCTTCGCTGCACTGTCGCAGACCGTGACCACGAGATCCATCTCCTGCCCGAAGAACTCCGTCAGGTCCTTGGACCGGTGGCCAGAGATGTCGATGCCTCTCTCGGCCATCACCCGGACCGCGTGGGACGAGAGTCGGGATGCCTGTGCCCCGGCGCTGAACGCTTCGAACCGGTCCCCGTACCGGGCCCGGAGGTACCCCTCGGCCATCTGGGAGCGGGCCGCGTTGCGGTTGCAGAGGAAGAGGACCTTCTTCTTTTCCATGGCTCCGTTCCCCATGGCTTATCACCCTTCTCTGGAACAGGGATCACGAACCTGTAAGGAGGGAAATCCTGCCCCTGCGGGTGCTAACGGTGCCCCTCGGGGGGCGACTCCCTGTCGGAGAAGTAGAGCCGGCAGTGGCACTGGCCTTCCTTTGCCACCTCATCCTCGTGATACACGCAGGGGCAGATGATGGCCCGGTCCTTCTCCGTGTCCCCGCTCCGGATCCTGCAGGGGCAGTACTGTTCCCCAAAGCGTTTCCTGTTTCTCGCCAGGCCCCGGATCACGATCCTCAGCTTGTCCCTGTCGGGGTTCAGCATCCAGCCCTTCTCCTTCGCATACTTCCGGGCCCAGCGGAGCATCTCCCGTTCCGCTTCCTGATCTTCGGTCATTGCTAACCTCGGGGTCAGCCGGTCATCCCGCTGCCGGGGGATTCCGGTCGCTCTGGTACCACTGGAGCACGTCGCACGATATACCCAGCGATCCGGGGGGATCAGATCCACCCGTAGTGTTCCAGCAGGATCCGGATCCCGATGCCTATCAGGAGAAAACCGCCTGCCGCGACCATCACCCTCCCGTACGCTTCCCGGATCCTCCCGCCAAGGAGCGCACCCGCCAGGGCAATACCAAAGGTGACTGAACCTATGACCACCGCAGGAACGAGAACATCCGGGGTAAGGACTGCGAGGGAGATCCCGACCGCCAGGGAATCGATGCTGGTGGCCACCGAGAGGAGGAGGAGGGTGGCGGTGGTGAGATCCGGAGGAGCCTCCTCCTCCTCCCGGGACTCGAGCACCATCTTCACGCCGATCGCGGCGAGCAGGCCGAAGGCCACCCAGTGGTCGAAGGGTGCGATGATCCCGAGCACCTGGGTTCCGGCCCACCATCCCAGGATGAGCATTCCCGCCTGGAATGAGCCGAAGGCAAGGGCAATACGGAGGGCACTCTGCATTCTGCCCTCCCCCTGCTCAACGCCAGCAACGAGGGCCACGGCGAAACAGTCCATCGCGAGGCCAATGGCAATGAGGAGGAGGGATGGCAGGTCCATGCTGCGTGTCCTTGTTCAGGGAGATCGGCGGGAAACCTCGGGAGTTCACACGTCAGGAAGAAAAGGAGCGGGGGCTGTTCACCCGGCCCGCAGTGTCGGAAGATCCGGTTACGTGGAACCGCGTTTCCCGAGCTGATGGTCTATCATGAAGAGGAGGGCCACGCCCTTCTCCACGCTGGCGAGCTTCAACCGGTAGACGATGTCACCCGCATTGGTCTCTTCCTCCACCTGCTCGTCGACAAACCACTGGAGGAAGTTGAAGGTGGCATAGTCCTTCTCGGCTGCGGCGAGATCGACCACGTCATGGATGTGAGCGGTCACTTTCTGCTCGTGGACCAGCACGTGCTCGAAGGCTTCCAGGGGTGAGGACCACTCGGTCTTCGGCCCCTCGATGGCCTTCAGCGTGACCCGGGCGCCCTGTCCCACCAGGTAACCGTAGAACTTCATGCCGTGTTCCATCTCTTCCTTTGCCTGGGCCTTCAGCCATGCGGCAAAGCCCCTCAGGTTGATGGACTCGAAGTGTGCCGACATGGAGAGGTACAGGTAAGAGGAGAAGAATTCGCGGATCATCTGCGCGTTCAGCGCGTCTCGAACATTGTCCTTGATCATGGGGTTCGCCTCTACTAACGGAGAAAGATAGGGATGCCTCCTATTTATGTATTGAGGAGCGGGGGGAATCTGACGACGGTGAGGGGGATTTCATGGCCGGAACCCGCCCGCCGGCCGTTTTTCCCCCCTGCCCCTCAGTTCCCCTCCAGGTGGCTGCGGATGGCCGCCTCCCGCTCCGCGGGGGACTGGGGGGTGAGGCGGAACCGCTCTTCGAAGGAGGGTTCCTCCACCGAGTAGAACGTGCCGAGAGCGATGGGGGCTTCCCGGTTGTAATCCCATTCCCGGATCTTCCGGCACGCAGCGTCGAAGTCCCCGGGGTTGTGCCCCGTAAGAGGATAGGCGAGCCGGTCGTATGCCTCGTGGGGGTCATTGTAGGTGGCGCAGATCTGCAGCACGTCGATAAACGAGAATCCCCGGTGCCGGATCGCCTCCCGGATCAGGGCCTTTAACATCGGCTGCTTCCGGGTGTAGCCGCGTGCGACGTGGGTACCGCCGCTGGCCAGCACCAGCTCCAGGGGGTTGAAGGCCTTCTCCACGGTCCCTTTCGGGGTCGACCTTCCCCGGAAGCCCAGGGGGGAGGTGGGGGTGTACTGGCCGGTGGTCAGGCCGTAGACCCGGTTGTTGTGGATGATCACGGTCAGGTTGATGTTGCGCTTCGCGGCAAAGATCAGGTGGTCCAGCCCCTCGGCGTAGGCATCCCCGTCCCCTGCACAGCAGATCACCGTGAGGTCAGGGTTGGCAAGGGCGATCCCGGTCGCCACCGGCATCACCCGCCCGTGGATCGCATAGAACGAGTTCACGTCCAGGTAATCGGCCATCTTAGCATGGCAGCCGATGCCGGTGACGAGTACCACCTGCTCCAGGGGCAGCCCTTCCGAGGCCATCTCCAGGAGTACCGCCCTGAGAGCGTGCTGGATCGAGAAGTTCCCGCAGCCGGGGCACCAGGTGTTCTGGGCATCGGTGACGAGAGTGGTCCCGGTCATGCCACCGCCTCCCGCACCCGTTCCTCCAGATCCTCCAGGGAGAACGGCCTGCCGTCATACTTCAGGATGCGGCCGTGAACTGCAATCCCCTCGGCAGTAGCGAGGCGGGCCAGCTGGGCGGTGACGTTCTGCTCCACGGCCACGACCTGGCCCGATCCCGAGAGGGCAGCCCGGAGGGCTTCTGCCGGGAACGGCCAGAGGACCACCGGCTGCACGACCCGGAGGCCCCGCATCCCTGCCACCTCGATGCAGGGATCCGTGCAGGAGCCCCAGGTCAAAAGCACGGTGCGGGCATCCGCGGGGCCGGTGGAGAGGACCGTCTGCATCGTGGCGACCTCGGCAGCGAGGGCAGCCCCCTTCCGCTGCAGCTTTTCCTGGAGCCGGGCGGTGAGGGCGGGATCCTCCGTGCTGATCCCCCTTTCGTCGTGAGTGTAGCTGTTCACCTTCACGGTCTGGCCTGGCGAGGGCGGGGCGAGCCAGGGCGAGATGCCATCCCCGGTATCCGCATACCGCTGGTAGGTCCCCGTGCCATCCCAGCGGACGGGCCCTGCCGGGGCAACGGCGGGAACCCCGCCCGGATCAAAGTCCGCTGCCCCCTCGGCCATGTTCTTGTCCACCAGCACGAAGGCCGGGACCTGGTACTTCCAGGCCAGGTGGAGCGCGGTGGCCGACCAGCGGCAGGCCTGGGCCGGGTTGGCCGGGGCCACCACCAGCCGGGGGAACTCACCCTGGCCGGCGGAGATGGCAAAATGCAGCTCGGTCTGGCAGGAGTAGGTGGGGAGGCCGGTGGAGGGGCCCGGCCGCTGTCCGAGCACGATGACCACCGGGATCTCGGCCATGCCTGCCAGGGAGAGCCCCTCGGTCATCAGGCAGAACCCGCCCCCCGAAGTGCCCACCGCCACCCGTTCACCTCCGCAGGCCGCCCCCAGGGCCATCAGCATGACCCCGATCTCGTTCTCGGGGTGCACCACCTTCAGCCGGTACCGGTCCGCGTGCGCGGCCAGGAAATGGAGGAGGTTGGAGGTGGGGGTCATGGGATACGCGATGAAACTGGAGAGCCCGGCGGCCAGGAGGCCGAAGCCCGTGGCCTCGTTACCGGTGAGGATGGGGTGCCTCCGTTTCCCCGGGATCACCGGTATCTGGCGGAGGGTGTTCCCGACCGCGTAGACCCCCCTGGCCACCGCCAGGTTGGCCTCGATCCCCCGGGGGATCTCCCTCCGGAGCACCTGCTCCAGCGTCTCCATGGGGATGCCCGCGGCACAGCAGAACCCGGCAATGATCCCGGTGTTCCGGGCGATCTCCGGAGCCTGTACTTCCTTGAGAATCCGCTCCAGGGGGAGACCCACACCTCCCTCCGTGTGGACGGCATAATCATCGTAGAGGAGAACGCCGTCCTCCGTGAGCCTCCCGCGGTGGCGCTCCACCGTCTCCTGGTTCATGGCCAGGAGGAAGTCCACCCGGTCCCGGTGGGCAAAGACCGGCCGCTCGGAAGCCCGGATGATGGAGAAGTTATGACCGCCGCGGATCAGGGAAGGATAATCGTAGTACAGGTACACGTGGTAACCCCGCTCCTGGAGCAGGTGGCAGAGGACCATGCCTGCCCTGTTCAGGCCCTCCCCTGCCCTGCCGCCAATCAGCACTGAATATTCTGTCATGGTTCACCGCACCTCCCAGAGGGATCACTCCCCTGATCCATAAAGGAATCCATGAGAGGGAGATCCCCGGGGGAGGGAGAAGCCGGAGGGGACGCAGATCCCGTGTGCATCTGCGGTAAAGAGATCTCCCGCAATTCATCACTTTCAGCTGACTTTTCTGGATTTGGGGGGAACCATCATGTTTACATCGAGATTAAACGACCGTTTCGTGGTTATACTGGTAATTAACTGTGATTACAAAGAGAAACATTTAAATATTATAATTACATACTACCATTTGCCAGCGGTGGAAGTACCCCTGTACTGACACCGGCATCATGAGACCCGCCGCCGGCATCCCCGGTTCCGGTGCACCCGCCGGGACCGGGGGCCGGGGGATGGAGAACCCGATGCCACACACGCCCCTCACCAGGAAGCAAGGATTCGGATGCGGCGGACCCGGGAGACTCGGGAAGCCCGGGACACCAGCAGAAGGATCTGCCTGCTTCCGGCTGCCTGCATGGAGGCAGTCCGGTGAGGTGGCCGCCGTGATGGCTGGCATTTCAACCACCATCCTCCTGGGCACAGCTGCCCTCAGGGAACCGTTCTGCCAGATACCGTTTGCCAGTGGTTCACCTCACGTCCCAGGCCTCGAGTTTGCCATCCTCGTGCTCGCGGCCGCCTATCTCTGGACCGCTTCCGTACCTACCGGGGATGCGGGAGCGTCCATGGGGCAGAACGGGTTCCCTATCTCTTCCACTCTGCGCACATCCCTCACACATTTCCTCCCTGCACCCTCGCGTGCATCCTCCTTACATTTCACAGGGGAATAACCCCATCCACGCATTCCCCTTTTTCGAAGGATTCCCCTGACGGGACGCTTCCCTCCGCCCCCTTCATCGACGGGATACCGTTACGTGTCCGGAGGCAGGGGGTCGGTGACCAGCGGATTGGCGTCCGGAACAAACGGGTTGGTACGCACCGCCAGGGAGAAGAGGGAGGGAGACTCACCCCGGATACCGCGCAGGTACTCCACCCACGCGAGCGCCAGCTCCCGGTAGGAACGGGAGATGTCCCGGGAGAGATGGACCAGGTCGCTCTTGGGGAGCACGGGGATCCCCTGCAGATTTGCCGTCACTGAGCCACCGTGCGAAATATGGCTTCCTCTTCATCATGGGGGAGCGGGAACGGGAAAGAGAGCCCTTCGTTCGCCAATAGAGAATCAGATCGCACGGAACGGGAACCCGAAAAGAGAGGGGGAGAGGGGGGAGCCGGCGATCTAGCTCTCCAGGATCTCCAGTGCCTCGTCCCGGTAGGCATCCATCACGTAAGGAATCCCCGAGACCTTCGTGGCCTCTTCCGTGAGGGACATGAGGTCCGCCCGGGAGATGGTGCCCAGGGTGAAGTTGCGGGAACCGGCCATCAGCTGCTGGAGGCCGGTCCGGAACCGCTGGGCATAGGTGTAGATACCCATGGCACCCGTGGGGATCTCCTTGAACCGCTCGCCGTACTTCGCCTTCAGTTCCTCGTAAGAGACGAAGATCTCCTCCACCGACTTCCCGTACTTGGAGACAGTGTTGGGCAGGTTGCCCTCCTTCAGCCAGACGCCGATGTTCTTCCCCACCATGCCCGGGATCATCAGGCCACGGCCCATGCAGACCGCCTTCACGTAGGGGGCGCCCATGGCGATGGCCTTGAAGACATTGTCCTCAGCAGAGAACCCGCCGGCCATGGCGATGTCCGGAACGCGCCTCCCCTTCTTCTCCAGCTTCTTCGCAAAGTCATAGGCCATTGCCTGCAGGTAGAACGTGGGGATCCCCCACTCGTTCATCATGGGCCAGGGGCTCATGCCGGTGCCGCCCGGTGCCCCGTCGATGGTGAGGAGGTCGATCTTGGCCTCGGAACCGAACCGCATGGCCATCGCCAGTTCCACGGCGGAGTAGGCGCCGGTCTTCAGGGTCACCCGCTTGAAACCGAGATCGCGGAGCCGGTCCACCTCGTCCAGGAGGCCGTCGCCGCTGACGAAACCGAGGCGCGAGTGGCGCTCGAACTCCTTGATGGCCCCGGCCCGGAAGGCCTTCTGGACATCGGGGAGGGTCGGGTCAGGGAGCACAATGTAGCCCCGCTTCTTCAGTTCGATGGCCCGCTCCAGGGTCTTCACCTTGATCTCCCCGCCGATGCACTTGGCCCCCTGTCCCCACTTCAGCTCGATGGTGTCCAGGTGGTGCTTCGACGACACGTACTCGGCGGTACCGAGACGGGTATCCTCCACGTTCATCTGGACCAGGATCTCCCCGTAGCCCTCGTGGAACTTCCGGTAGATCTCGATCCGGCGGTCCATCTCCGGCGATTTGGTCACCTTCCCCTTACTGTCCAGAACCAGCTCCGGGTCCACCCCGCAGACGTTCTCGCCGCAGACAATGGTGATCCCGGAGATGGCGGCACCGATGGCAAAGTGCTCCCAGTTCTTCCGGGCGATCTCGGTGGATCCCAGGGCACCGGTGAAGATGGGGACCCGGAGCTTCACCTTCCTGTCCCACCCGTAGGAGGTCTCGGTGTTCACGGAATGGAAGACCGCCGTGTCGGGGCCAATGTCCGTCCCCTCGGGGAGCCCCTTCGCCCCCTTCGCGTATCCCTGGATGTTCAGGTGGGAGTAATCGAGGGGGTAATCCTTGTCTGCCCCTGCGGTCATCTCGCCGAACGGACCGGGATAGAGCACTTCCCGGCCCCGGAATGTGGAGAGCCAGATGTCGCACTGTCCCTTGCACCCGTCCAGGCAGCGGGTGCAGATGCCGGACATCGGAACCACGTTTCGCGAGCGGTTCGACGTGCCCAGGGCTTCGTTTGCGTTGGGTCGCCTCAGGTTCATGCGAAGATCCTTTCTTTCTCCGTATTAAAATCGTTTCGATATCATCCGAAGGGAGCCCCGGGGAGGAAATCCCCGGAAACCTGCCGGAATTCCCGGCCGGGTGCAGCCACTCTTCAGGGAGATCTCCACAAAGGCCATGTAGCCGCAACCCCAACGGAGAGGTATGCATGCGAGAATCCTCACCCTCCTTACGCTCGCTGTGGCCTGCGTGATCCTGGCCGGGTGCGCGGCTCCTCCTTCAGAGACCCCGACACCCACGCCCACGACCCTCCAGACCACGGTCCCGGTCACGGCCACGACGACCGCCCCCCCCTCCCTGGAGCCGGGGCCCACGGTGACCTCTCCCCCCGGTCTTGACACGATTATCACCGTCGAACGGAACCCCATCTCCGCCTATCCGGATATCATCGTGACCTACGGAGGCGGCAGCGGCAACCTCCTCCTGCAGTGGCTGGACATCAAAGTCACAAGGTCGGACGGTATCGTCGAGACGGCACAGATCACACGCCCCAGCTCATCTGATACGATCCGGATGGGGACATCGGTTACCCTCCAGGGTTCCCAGGGGAGTGACAGGGTGGAGGTCACGGCCTGGTACACGGGGGATGCCTACAAGATCTACGATGCACTGGTGCCGACCACAAGCCGGCCCTGAACCTCCGTCGTATTCACTTTTTTCGGATCAGAACCGGCCGCTGCAGCCCCTCGGGTGGTTCCGGGGAGCGTTCCCTGAGGGGTTACTCCTTAGGAATCGGACTGCTGGGACGCTCTTCAGGGCTCCGCCCCCGCCGCGTGGGCATCCCCCGCGGAGGATAATCCGATCATCGGTTATACCGACCTGGTGAGCCATCCTCATCGGGGGAGGGGCCGGGAGGGGGCAGAGCCCCCTCCCGCACGATGGTGATACTCCCGAAAGGTGCACTGATCCGGAAAAACCGCGTATCCCCCCATCCTCAGCCGGGGGGGCGCCCACGCGGCGGGGGGGGGGACCGAGAGGATCCCCCCTGGAGCGTTCCAGTACTAGCATCGTACGGAAAAAGGAAGCTCCTCCTGCGACAGATTACGTCTCGGGCGGCGGCGGCACCGATCCTCCGGCACATCCCTTCTCTCCCTCCCGGAGCGGGATTACCGTGCCCGAATCCGGAGGGGGGGGCGATCCCGCGCCGGGCAGCCCGGCCACGGGTCCCTTGAAGAGCACTGCCGGCTCCGGGGCCTCCGGCCCCTCCGGCTCCGGGAGGGCCCAGACCTCCCGCAGGAATCCGGCGAACCGGGCGGGGACGGACTCCTCCGAAGTCCGGGTCGGTTCCATGCCGTTGTGTTCTTCGAACTCGCGGCACGCAATCAGTGCAAGGAAAGGAAGCATGATGATCCAGTAGTGGAGGTACTGGCGGATGAAGAGGGTGCAGAGGAAGAAGAGGACAAAGAGGCCCTGGGCCCGTTCGTCGCAGGTCCGGAGGCCCCGCCGCCAGATGCTGGCCGCCGCGAAGAGGAGCGTGGGGAGCACCATCATCACGCTCCCAAGGAGGTTTGCCGTGAAGGCCAGGATGTTCTGGGGCTTGTACGTGGGGGCTTCCACCATGGCCCCCGAGACATAGGACTGGGCGATCCCGAAGGTCCAGTTCAGGGCCGACCGGGTGGTCTCGGGGCCGTAATAGGCGAAGAGGGCGGCAAACACCCCTCCGAAGACGAGGAGGGCGGGGAGGACCAGCTCCCAGTAACGGCGGGACCCGTTGGCCCGCATCATGTAGAGGAGCGGGATCAGGGCGAGAAAGGCATACTGCTTGAAGCCGGTGGCAAGGCCCAGCATGAGACCGGCACCCCAGAAGTGGGACCGGCGGGCCAGCATGAATGCCAGGAAGATGAAGAGCACCGCGAACTGTTCCGAGAAGAGGAAGTAGCCCTGGACAAAGACCGCGGCCACGAGAAAGAGGAAGCCTGCCGAGAACCCGGAGATCCTGCCGTAGTCCTCCCGGCCCACCAGGTACACGAGAACGGCGCAGACCACGTTCACCGCAGACATGACCACGATGTCCAGGGATCCTGCCGGGGCCAGCAGGTCCAGGAACGAGACCGTGAAGAAGAGGAGGGGGGGTTTGGGGTCCACGAAATCGATGTAGGGTTTAAAACCGCCGATGATCACCTCGGCCATGGCATGGAACCGCTCGGCATCGAAGGTGAGCCACAGGCTCCCGGTGCCCGAGAGCTCGTACATGAAAAAGGCGATGAGGGCGGCGATGCCCGAGTAACAGGCGATGACGAGGAGGAGGTCCCCAAGTTCCTCACGGTTCATCAGCCCTGCCTCACCCGCCACCGGAGCATCACCCCCCCATCGCACTCGGTCACCGTCGGCGGCTCCAGGCGGACGAAGTCCTGCTCGCGCAGGAATCCTTCCCCGTCTGCCGGGGTCGGGGCATCCTTCCCGCCGATGACCACCGGTCCCACGAAAGTGCAGAACTCGTCCACGAGGCCGCGGGAGAAGAAACCCCAGATCAGGGTTCCTCCCCCCTCCACCATCAGCCGCCGGATCCCCTTCCGGTGCAGCTCGCGGAGGAGCTGATCCAGGTCCACCTGCTCTGTTCCTGTCACGAGCACGGTGGCCAGCTCCCGCAGCTGTTCCACCCGCTCCCGCGGTGCCGATTCCGCAACGGCAATGACCCGTTCCCCGGTTCCCCTGCGGAGGATATCGGCACCCCATGGGGTGCGGGCCTGGCTGTCCACCACCACCCGGACCGGGTCCTCGTCCTTCCCCTCCTTCCGCCGCTCCTCCCGGAGGGCAGGGGACTTGACCGTGAGGGAGGGGTTGTCGGCGAGCACGGTGCCGATTCCCACGACGATGGCATCCTGTTGGGCCTTGAGGGTATCCACCCGGCCGAAGTCCCGGGCACCCGAGATCCGCACCTGCCTTCGTTCCCGGGTGGAGATCTTCCCATCGGCCGACATCGCCAGGTTCACGGTCACATAAGGGCGCATGGGGAGACCTTTCCGTACGGTTTCCTGCAGTACGGCACACCGGGGAGAATCCAGAGCAGGTCAATATTACCGGCAGGGGCTCTTGAAGGTATCGAAATCCCGGATCGCCGTCGGCAACGGGGGGGGATGCGGGATCCCGACTCCCCGCTCCGTTCCCTGGTTCTCATGGGAGCGCTCAGGGACGTGCCCCGAGGGAGGGATCCAGTTCCCGTGCCTTCCGGAAGGCCGCGGACGCCTCCCGCTTCTTTCCCAGGTGCTTTAAGGCCAGCCCCCGGTTGTTCCAGGCCATGGCGTCGTTGGGGGCGAGGGCCACGGCCCGGTCCAGGCAGTGGAGGGCCTCCGGGTACTTCCCCAGCCGGACCAGGGTTCCCCCCTTGTTGATCCAGGTAGGGGGATCGCCCGGGTTGAGTACCAGGGCCCGCTCGTAGGCCTCCGCCGCCTCGGCATACCGGCCGGTCTGGTCCAGGGCGGACCCCAGGTTGAACCATCCGGTGGCATGGGTCGGGTCCAGCCCCACTGCCTCCTCGAAGGAGGCCACCGCCTCGCCGGCACGGCCCAGGCGGAAGAGGAGCGCTCCCCGCGTGATCCAGACGGAAGGGCTGTCCGGGATCGCCTCCACCGCCCGGTCCAGCACGGCCAGCGACTGTTCCGGTTGCCCGAGGAGATCCCGGGCGGCGGCGTTCCCGAGCCAGGACCCGCTGTCCATCGGGTTCAGCGAGAGGGCCTGCTCGAACTGTGCGGCCGCCTCCTCCCCCCGCTTCAGGTGGAGGAGCGTCCAGCCGAACGATGAGAGTACTGCCGGATCACCGGGCAGGAGCGCGGTGGCCTGTTCCAGGTCAGGAAGGGCATCTCCGGGTCTCCCTGCCTGGTCCAGGGCCCGGCCCCGCAGGGCCAGGGAGGGGGCACTTTTCGGGTCGATGGCGAGGGCGCGGGTGAATGCGTCCGCGGCTTCCCCGTTCCTGCCCGCCCTCATGCGGGCATAGCCCAGGTTGTGCCAGGCACCCCCGTCCTCCGGGGAACTCGCGATCACATGCTCGAAGGACACCCCCGCCTCGTCGAACCGGGAGAGGGAGAGGAGGGAGAGCCCCCGGCCGTACCAGGCGGCCGGGAGATCCGGCTGGAGCTGCAGTGCCCGGTCAAAGGCGGCGAGGGCAGCATCCTCCTTCCCCAGGTCCCGGAGCACGAGGGCGAACCGGAGCCAGGTCTCCTCGTCCGACGGGTCAAGGGAGAGCGCCTGCTCCAGGGACGCGGCTGCGTCAGTGCTCCTTCCCAGGGAGGCGAGGACACAGCCCCGGTGGTAATGGACGGCGGCATCGGCGGGAGAGAGGGCAGCGGCCCGGTCAAAGGATGCGAGGGCATCCTCGCGGGATCCCAGGGCATCCAGCGCCAGGCCCCGTCCGTACCAGCCGGTTCTATCCAGCGGGTCCCGCGAGAGCGCCCGGTCATAGGACTCCACCGCTTCCCTGTACCTCCCCAGTTCACGGAGCACCCTGCCCTGGTCCCTCCACGCGGCGGGCTGGCCCGCGTCCAGGGCGAGGGAACGCCCGATGGATGCCAGTGCCCGGTCATGGAACCCCTGCTCGTCCTGCACGAGGCCCAGGTTGTACAGGGCCTGCGGGTTGTCAGGGTCCAGGGAGAGAACCTGCCCGAACGCCTGGTCCGCGTCGGCGAGCCTGCCCATGGCAAAGAGGGCCCCGCCCCGGTTGTTGAGGGCAGGGACATGGTCAGGGACCAGGGCCAGGGTCCGGTCAAAGGACTCCACCGCCTCCCCGTACCTCCCCAGGGAGGAGAGGACACAGCCCCGGTCGTACCAGGCATCGGGGTCATCGGCATGGATCCGGAGGGCGCGGTCCAGGGCACGCACCGCCTCCTCCCCCCTGCCCAGCCGGAAGAGGGAGGTGGATGCATGGTGCCAGGCTGCCGCGTTACGGGGATTCTTTTTCAACGCCTGCTTGAAGGCCGGGAGCGCGTCGTCATGGCGGCCCTGTTCCTGGAGGACCCTCCCCAGGTGGAAGATCCCCTCCTCGGATTCGGGGTCCAGGGTAATCACCCTCCGGAACGCATTCTCTGCCTGTTCCCACTGCCGGAGGGTGGACAGGGACAGTCCCAGCCGGTACCACCCGTCCACGCGATCCGGCTCCCGGTCCACGTAGGCCCGGAAGGCTTCCGCCGCCCCCTCGTGATCTTTCCGGGCCGCAAGCGCCTGGCCCAGCAGGAGGTAGGATTCGGCCCGGTCGTACCCCCCGGCCCGGGAATCCCGGATCGCTGCCGCTGCCTCCTCCGGCCGGTCCAGGCCCAGGAGGGCAGCTCCCTTCACGTACTTCAGGTCCGCCCGCTCCGGCCCGTGGAGGAGACCCTGCTCCGCAGAACTGAGGGCGTCCTGGAACCGGTGGAGGGCCAGCTCGCACGTGCCCCTCCGGTACCAGGCCTCGGCATCCTCGGGGCTGAGATCCAGTGACCGCGAGAAGGAGGAGAGGGCCTCCTCCCACCGCTCCAGACGGGAGAGGGCAATGCCCCGGCAGAACCATGCGCGGTCAAAGGTGGGCGCCCGCTGCACGGCCGTTTCGAAGACCTCCAGCGCTTCACCGGTGCGGCCCAGCGAGAGCAGTGACTGCCCGCGGCCGGAGAGGGCCAGGAGGTGGGTGGGTTCGAGGGACAGCACCTCTGCGAAGGCATCGACGGCTTCGGCATGCCTTCCGAGTGAGGCCAGGGAGACTCCCTTCTGGAACCATGCGGGGGGATCGTCAGACCGGGTCATGAGGGCCATCTCGAAGGCCCCCACCGCCTCCTGGTCCCTCTCCAGCGCCCGGAAGGCCAGCCCCTTCTGGTAGTAGGCGGGGGCGTTCCCGGGATCCAGGGATGCTGCCCGGGTAAAGGACTCCAGCGCTTCGTCGTGCCGTCCCAGGACCATCAGGATCAGGCCCTTCTGGTACCAGAGGTCCCCGTCATCGTTCTCCTCCTCCAGGAGACCGTCCAGGAGGACCAGGGCATCCGCATGGTTCCCCAGCTGCTCCAGGCAGGCGGCCAGCCGGTACCGGGCCCGCGGTTCGCCGGGTTCCTGTTCCAGCATGCTCCGGTAGGCATCGGCCGCCGCCCCGTACTCCCCCAGCTCCTCGCGGGTGATCCCGGCCTGCCACCACACCGACGGGTCCTCGGGGGCCAGCCGGAGCGCTGCCTCGAAGGAAGCCGCTGCCTCTTCGGGGTTCCCCAGTTCACGGTAGGCGATACCCCGCTGGACCTGTGCACCCGCGTGGGAGGGTGCCGCCTCCAGGGCCCGGTCGAAGGCCTCGATGGCCTCGTGGATCCTTCCGAGGCGCTGGAGGGCGGCGCCCTGCTGGAACCAGGGTTCCGGGTCGTCGGGCTGCAGGTTCCCGGCCTGCACGAACGCATCCACTGCCTCGTCGAGCCGGTCCAGCTCCACAAGAGACCGGCCCCGCTGGAACCAGGCTTCCGCGGTCCCGGCGCCGGTGCCCAGGCCCTCCCCCAGGGATGCCGCGGCATCCGCGTAGCGCTGGATCCGGTACTCGCAGTTCCCCTTCCGGAGCCATCCCTCGGGCCGGTACGGGTCCAGGGAGACGAGATGCGCATATGCCTCCGCCGCCTCTGCGAACCGCTCCTGCACCTCCAGGGACCGGCCCAGGGCCTCCCAGCCATCGGCCCCTTCCGGCTCGATCTCCACTGCCTGGACGAGGGCTTCCGAGGCCGCGTCCGTGTTCCCGCCCGAAAGCAGGCTCTCGCCTTTCAGCCGCCAGGCCGTGGCGTCCCGGGGCAGGAGCCCGATACGCCGGTCAAATGCATCGGAGGCCTGGCGGAAGAAGCCGCGCTGCATCCGGACCATCCCCAGCCGGAGCCAGAGATCCGGGTTCTCAGGGGCGATTTCGGTCGCCCGGACGTACGCTTCCTCTGCTTCTTCATACTGCCCCAGTTCCTCCTGGCAGATCCCGAGGGCTGCGCTGGCACTCCGGTGGCCGGGCTCGGCCCGGGCGCAGTCGGCATAGGAAGCGGCCGCCTCTTCGGTCCTGCCGAGAGCATGGAGGGCCGTGCCCCGGGCGTAGAGCATACCGGCATGGCCAGGGGATCCGGCCAGCCCCCGGTCCAGGGCCTCCACGGCCTGTGCGTGCTGTTCACGCGCCAGTTCCACCCGGCCCAGCAGGTACCACTCCTCCGGGTGATCCGGCTCCTGGGCGAGGCCCCGCTCCAGCGCTTCCGCCGCCTCGTCGCACCGGCGGGTCCGGACGAGGAGCCTCCCCAGCCGGAGCCAGAGGCCGGGCGAGTCCGGCTGGATCCCGAGGGCGGAGCGGTAGGCGTCGGCAGCATCGTCGTCCCGGCCCAGGATCTCCCGGGCCTCTCCCAGCCGGACCCAGGTCCCTGCCCGGTCCGGCTGCAGGGCAACGGAGGCCTCCAGGGCATCCGCCGCTGCGGCGGGTTCACCGCCGGCCAGGGCCACCGCCCCCTTCTCCGCGAGGAGCCCGGGATCGTCGGGGCTCTCCCGGAGGGCCCGGTCATAGAGGTCACCCGCGTCCCGGTACCGTCCAAGCCGCTGCAGCACATCTCCCAGCTCCCGGAGCGTGGAAGGATCGGAGGGCTCGGATTCCAGCACCTTCGAGAGTGCGTCGGCGGCATCCTCATCCTTCCCCAGGGATACCAGGAGCGAGGCCCTGAGGTGCCAGAAACGGGCCGGTTCCCGGTCCCGATCCAGGGCTTCCCCTACGGCCTCGAGGGCCCCTTCCGCGTCCCCCTCCTGCTGCCGCGAACGGGCACGGCAGAAGCGCGGTTCGGCATCCCCGGGCAGGAGATCGCCCGCCCGGGCAAAGGCGGACGCGGCCTCGTGGAACCGTGCAGCCGCAAAGAGGACCCGCCCCTTCTCTCCCCAGGCCTGCGCATCGTCGGGGGAGAGGGCGATGGCGTGCTCCAGGGCTTCCAGCGCTGCTTCGGTTTCACCCTCCTTCTTTCGGGCCAGCCCCAGGTGGTACCAGGCGCCGGCATGGGAGGGATCACGCTCCACGGTTTCCGTGAGGGGGTGGATGGCCTCCCCGGAGCGTCCCCGGGCGAGGGAGGTGAGGGCCAGATCGTACCATGCATCGGCGCTGGCGGGAGAGAGGGCCAGGCCGTGGCGGAGCGAATCGGCCGCCTGGTCCAGGTCGCCATCGGCCCTCTCGGATCGCCCCAGGAGATACCAGGCCGTGGCTTCTCCCGGTTCCAGGGAGATCGCCCTGCGGAACGCATCGGCTGCCTCGCCGTGGCGTTCCCGGGCAGCGAGGGTGGTCCCCTTCAGCAGCCATGCCTGCGGGTCATCGGGATCCCTGGCGAGCGCCTGGTCGACAGCATCCTCCGCGTCCCCGCGCCTTCCCATGGCTGCCAGGCTTCCGGCCCGGTGGAAGTATGCCCCGGTATTCTCCGGGTCCAGCTCGATCACGCGGAGGAAGGAGGCCTCTGCATCCTCATGGCGCCCCAGCTCCTGCTGGGCCAGTCCCCGGTTGTACCAGGAGGGGGCGTGGCCCGGATCCAGCCCGGTCCCGTGGTCAAACGCCTCCACCGCGCCGGCGAAGTCCCCCATCTCGAAGAGGGCGCCACCCCGGTTGTTCCAGGCACGCGCGTTCTCCGGGTCCAGGGAGAGGGAGCGGGAGAAGGAGTCCGCTGCCTCGGGATACCGGGTGAGATCCGAGAGGATACACCCCCGGTTGTACCACACCTCGGCGTCATCCGGCCGGATCTCTGCCGTCCGGTCCAGGGCAGCCAGTGCCTCCTCGCGCTGCCCCAGGGAGAGCCGGAGCGTGGCCATCCGGTACCAGGCATCGGCGTGGGAGGGATCGGCATCGGTCGCGCGGGAGAAGAATTCGATGGCACCGTCCAGGTCCCCCTGCGAGGACCTGATCTGCCCCATCTCATACAGGGCGTCGGCGTTCCCGGGTTCCACAAAGGTGACCCGCTCAAAGGAGGCGAAGGCCTCGTCCAGGGAACCCAGGGCCACCTGGATCTGGCCCCGTTCAAACCAGGCCTGTGCGTGATCCGGTGAGAGGTAGATGGCCCGCTCCAGGGCATCCAGGGCATCGTCCCACCGGCCCAGCCTCTTCAGGGAGAGCCCCTTCCCTGTCCATGCCTGGAGGTTCTCCGGCTGCACGACGAGGGAACGGGAGAAGGACTCCACCGCCTCCTCATCCCTGCCCAGTTCCGCGAGGGAGAGTCCCCTGAGGAAGAGGGCCTGGTCGTGCTCCGGCTGCAGGCGTACCACCTCGCCGAACGCCTCCGCGGCGGCGTCGTGCCTCCCGAGGTGCTGCAGGCAGAGGCCCCGGAGGTACCATGCCTGCTCATGCTCCGGCTGGAGCCGGATCACCTGGTCCAGCGACTCTGCCGCTTCCCCGTAGCGGGAGTCCTCCAGGAGGGCGGTGCTGCGGCCGAACCAGGCGTCGGCGCGTTCCGGCCGTATCTCCACGGCCTTCCCGTAGGACTCGGCCGCCTCGGCGAACCGCCGCTGGCCGGCCTGGGCCCGTCCCCGGTGGTACCAGGCATCATCCGCGTCCCCCCGGATGGCGATGACCGCATCCAGCGACTCCACCGCCTCGGGAAGGCGGCCCATCTCGATGAGCCCCAGGCCCTGCTGGAACCGGGCTTCCGTGAGGCTGCCGTCCAGTTCAAGGGCCCGGGTGAAGGAGGTGACCGCTTCCGCGTGCTCCTGCAGTGCTGCGAGCGCCCTGCCCCTGAGGAACCAGCCCTCGGGGAGCAGGGGTTCCCTGTCCAGCGCCCTGTCCAGGGCGGAGACGGCCTCGGGATACCTCTCCAGGGAGAAAAACGACTGGCCCAGGAGGAGCCATGTCCTGCCGCGCCCGGGATCCAGTTCCAGGGCCGTTCCCGCGGCCCGTGCCGCCTGATCCGGCTGGTCCAGGGAGAGATGCACGAGGCCTTTCTGGTACCAGCCCTCGGCATGCCCGGGGTCGATCCGGGTGGCACGGTCAAACGATTCCAGGGATTCCGGGAGCTGCTTCAGCTCGACCTGTGCGAGGCCGCGGTTGAACCATGCCCCGCCGCTCTCAGGGTCAAGGGAGACGGCACGGGAGAGGGACTCCTCGGCCTCGGCGTACCTCCCCAGGTGGATCAGGACACCGCCGCGGTTGTTCCAGGCGAGGGCATTGCCGGGTTCAATCTCCAGGGACCGGTCAAAGGCCCCGGCCGCGTCCTCGTAGTGCTGGAGCCCCGAGAGGATACAGCCCCGGTTGTAGTGGGCAGAAGCGGATGAGTGATCCTTCTCCAGCAGCCGGTCAAAGACCGCCAGGGCGGCGGCATGCTCTTTCCTCCGGAAGAGGAGGGCCCCCTGCGCGGCCAGTGAGCCGGTATGCGAGGGGTCGATCTCGGTGGCCCGGCCGTAGGATTCAAGGGCAGTCTCCTCCCTCCCCATCTTCTCCAGGGCCATCCCCCGCCGGTACCAGCCTTCTGCGGTGGTGGGTTCCAGGAACAGGGCATGGTCAAGGGCGTCCACCGCGGCTTCCGGCTCACCCTGCTCCTGCAGGGAGATGCCCAGGTGGTACCATGCATCACTGTTCGCAGGCTCTTTCTCCACGGCCTCCCGGAGGGTCCCCGCGGCGTCGGAGTACCTGCCGGCACGCTGCTGTTCCACCCCCAGGCGGTGCAGGTACCGGGGATTGCCGGGATCCAGGGCCAGCGCCTTTCCCAGGCTCTCCACGGCATCGGGATGCCGGTCCAGTCCCGCGAGGGAAAGTCCCCGGTGGAAGTGGGCTTCGGCATCGCCGGGTTCCCGCGCCAGGGCCCGGTCGTACGCCTCCACGGCTTCCGCAAATTCTGTGAGGGCTTCCCTGCAGAGCCCGGACTGGTACCAGGCCCGGGCATGGCCGGGATCCTGTGCAAGGACTTCCCCGTACGGGGTGAGGGCATCCCGGTACCGTTCCAGCGCCTGGTACGCGAGACCCTGCTGGAAGAGGGTCTCCGGGGCACCCGGTGCCTCGTGCAGTGCCCGGTCGAAGGACTCCAGCGCCTCGGAGTATCTCCCCATGCGGGAGAGCGCCAGCCCACGGAGGTGCAGGGCATCCGGCGATGCGGGTGCCAGTTTCAGGGCCCGCTCGATGGCCTCCCGCGCGCCGGGGAACCGGGAGAGTTCCACCCGCGCCTGTGCGAGCGCGAGCCACGCCTTTGCATCCTCCGGGTCCCCCGCCGTGACCCTGGCAAAGGTCTCCTCTGCCTCGGGATACCGCCCGAGTTCCGCCAGGCAGCGGCCACGGAGGTACAGGGCTCCCCTGTGATCCGGGCGGTTCTCCAGCGCCCGGTCGGTGCAGTCAAGGGCTTCGGCGTATCCCTTCAGTGAAAAGAAGATGGACCCGATCCGGTACCAGGCGTCCTCATGGTGCGGATCCAGCTGCAGCACCTTCTCGAACGAGGTGACTGCCTCCTCTTCCCGGGATACCTCAGCGAGCGAGAGGCCGCGGTAGTACCAGGACCGCACATCGTCGGGTGTCTGTCCGGTGACCTTCTCAAAGCAGGGGATGGCCTCGGCAAACCTTTTCAGCTGGAAGAGGGCAAACCCCCGGTGGTACCACGAGGCCGCATCTGCCGGATCGATGGCCAGCGCCCGCTCAAAGGAATCCAGCGCCTCCGGGTAGCGTTCCAGGGCGGAGAGGGCCCAGCCCCGGTTGTACCAGGCATGGGCGTTCACCGGTTCCCGCTCCAGCACCCGGTCAAAGGCCTCCACCGCATCGCTGTACCGGGCCAGCTGGTTCTCGGAGAGCCCCAGGTTGTACCAGGCCCGGGTATGGCCGGGATCCGCATCCAGCGCCTTCCGGCTGGCATCGCGGGATTCTTCATACCGGTGCAGCTCGTACAGCGCCCCGGCCCGGTTGTACCAGGCCTGGGCATGGGACGGGTCCCGTTCGGTCACCTTCCCGAAGGATTCCACCGCATCGCTGTACCGCTCCAGCTGGTTCTGGATGCATCCCCGGGTGAACCAGCCCTCCAGGTCGCCGGGATCATGGCCCACCGCCTGGTCAAAGGATTCCAGGGCCTCCTCGAACCGGCCCATCAGGTTGAGGACGACCCCCCGCCGGTGCCATGCCGGGGCATTCCCCGGTTCCAGGGAGAGGACCCGGTCAAAGGATGCGAGGGCATCGGGATACCGCGCCAGCTCCTTCTCGGCCATGCCCTTCCCCATCCATGCCCGGGCATCTTCAGGCCTCTCCTGGATCGCCCTGTCCAGTGCTTCGATGGCCTTCTCATGCCTCCCGAGGCGGTTCAGTACAAGGCCGGCGGAGAGGAGGGCGTCCGCATGGCGTGAGTCCAGTTCCAGGACCTTCCGGAAGGCCTCCACCGCCTCCTGGTCCCTGCCCCGGGCACAGAAATGGCGGCCCTGCAGGTACCAGGCAGTGAGGTTATGGGGGTCCGACTTCGTGGCCATCTCCTGGGCAAAGAGGGCCCCCTCCCGGTCTCCCTGTTCATCCAGGACCACCCCCCTCGCGCACCAGACCCGGCTGTTGGCCGGGTCCCTTTCCAAGGCCCGGTCGTAAGCCTGGAGCGCTTCCTCACGGCGCCCCAGGGCATGGAGGAAGGCTCCCTTCCGTTCCCAGAGAGGGAGGTACTCCGGCCGGGCTTCCCCTACCCGGTCCAGCGCCGGAAGCGCTTCTGCGTACTGCTTCATGTCCCCCAGCACCAGGGCCTTCTGGAACCATGCATCCGTGTGGCGGGGATCCTTTGCCAGGATCTTTTCCAGCGCTTCCAGGGCCTCGGGGTTCCTCCCCAGTTCCCTCAGGCACAGCGCCCGGTGGAACCGGGCCTCCCCGTGGCCGGGCTCGATCTCGAGGACCCGGTCGTAGAAATCCAGTGCCTCCCCCGGGATTCCCAGCTCTTCCAGGATCAGCCCTTTGTGGAACAGGGCCGACACGTTCTCCGGGTCCCGTTCCAGCGCCCGGTTGAAGCTCTCCACGGCCTCGCCGTAGTGGAGGAGCCCCTTCTCCGCAAATCCCTTCTCGAAGAGGGCGCCGGCGTGGTCGGGATCGCCGGCGAGCACCTTCTCCAGGCAGGCGATGGCCTTCCGGTACCGGTTCAGCCGGTTCAGGCTGATCCCCCGGTGATACCAGGCAGGGAGGTTCCCCGGTTCCAGGTCCGTCACGTTCTCGAAGGACTCGGCTGCCTCCTGGAACCGCTGCATCTCGAGAAAGACGAGCCCCAGGTGGAACCAGGCCTCCACCATCCCCGGGTCCAGTTCCAGAGCCGAGGTGAGGGCGGAAAGGGCCGGGACCGGTTCACCGATCTGCATCCGGGAGATCCCCAGGGCCAGGTGCGCGGGCCCCTGCCGGGGATCCAGGGCCAGGCACCGCTCCAGCGAACCCACCGCGCCCCGGTAATCCCCGAGCCTCATCTGCACCCTCCCCATCTCCAGCCAGAGGCCCGCGTTCTCCGGTGTGAGCGCGAGGGCCTTCTCCAGCGCTTCCCGCTGTTCCCGCGACCGGCCGGCATTCCCGAGGAGGATCCCCTGCGAGGTCCACGCCTCGGCACTGGAGGGATCGATCTCCAGGCTGCGGGTGAGGGAAGCGAGCGCTTCCTCCGGCTCACCGGCCCCGGCCTGGCACCTTGCCAGGTGGAACCACGCGGGGGCGTTGCCCACCTCCCGGGTGACCACCCGTGTGAAGGACTCCACCGCCGCCGAATACTCCTGCAGCTCTTCCTCGGCAAGGCCCTTCAGGAACCAGGCGCCCGGGTCCTCGCTGTCAAGGGAGAGGGCCCGGGCAAGGAGGGATGCCGCCTCCTCCGGCTGCCGGAGCTCCCTCCGGCACTTCCCCAGGGCCACCAGTGCCTCCCTGCGATCCGGGGCACGGGTGAGAGACGACTGGAGCAGGGGCGCGGCCGCTGCGAAGTCACCGAGGGCCATCCGGGAGATCCCGGCATGGAACAGGGCATCGGCATTGTCCGGTTCCAGCGCCAGCGCCCGGTCCAGCGCCCGGATCGCCCCGTCATGGGATTCCTGCCGGGAGAAGTTCATGCCCAGGTGGTACCATGCCTGGGCGGACCCCGGTTCCAGCCGGGTGGCGCGGTCCAGCGCCTCCACGGCCTCCCCGGGCCGGCCCAGCGATTCCTGGAGCAGCCCGGCCCGGTACAGGGCGGGGAACCGGTCCGGCTGGATCTCCAGCGACCGGGCATACGAACGGAGGGCTTCCTCCCGCTGCCCCAGTTCCTCCTCGGAGAGGGCCTTCCGGTACCACCCCTCGGCGTTCCCCGGTTCCAGTTTCAGGTGGCGGGTCAGGGCTTCCACCGCACCGGCATGGTCGCCGGTTGCCCGGCGGGCACCCCCCAGGTGGAACCAGGCATCGGCCCGGCCGGGTTCCAGTTCCTCCGCGCGGGCAAACGAGCGGACGGCATCCGGCCACCGTTCCAGCACCTCCTCCGCGAGCCCCTTCCGGTACCAGGCGTCCGCATGGTCCGGGGCAATCTCCACCGCCTGGTCCAGTGCCTCCACTGCGCCCTCGTGGTCATCAATCCCCTGCCGGGCCAGCCCCAGCCGGTACCATGCGTCACCGTTCGCCGGCTCCTTCTCCACGGACTGTTCGAACGAAACGACTGCATATGCGTGCCGTTCCAGCGCAGCGTGGGAGATCCCCTTCCGGTACCAGGCGTCCGCATGGTCCGGGGCAATCTCCGCCGCCCGGTCCAGCGCTTCCACTGCGCCCTCGTGGTCATCAATCCCCTGCCGGGCCACTCCCAGCCGGTACCATGCATCGCCATTCGCAGGTTCCTTCTCAACAAAACGGCCCAGCGATCCGGCCGCATCGGCATGCCGTTCCAGCGCAGCCTCGGAGATGCCCTTCCGGTACCACGCATCCGCAGGGTCCGGGGCGATCTCCACCGCCCTCGCGAACGCCTCCACCGCACTCTCGTGGTCACCCATACCCTGGCGGGCTCTCCCCAGATGGTACCAAGTATCCTCCCGTTTCGCGTCCAGTTCCACGGACCG
>JAJRDA010000009.1 GCA_028678665.1 Methanomicrobiales archaeon
GGCATGGCGGGTACCGGTGATGGAGCATCCCTCCACCGTTCCCTTCCCCCGGGCAGAGACGGCAATCCCTGTCTGGCAGCCCTCCAGACGCGAGGACCGGATGACCGGATCGGCCCCCGCTGCGATCACAATCCCCCGCGGAGCCGAAGGGATGTGGCACTCGTCCATGGTACCCCTGGCCCGGTCCAGGTAGACAACGCCCCGGCCGGCCCCCCACCCAAGGGTGCACCGCCGGAGGAGCGCCGAGGCCCCGGATCCCTGCACCAGCACCGACGTCTCGCTCCCGGCCACCACCGAGTCCTCGACGATGGCGAGGCCCTTCTGCACCTGGAGGGAGACAGAGCCCGGTGCCTGCGCCCCTCCCCGCAGGGTCACGCCGTGGAGGTAGAGGGCACCCCCCCGCACCTGGATCCCGTCCGGCCCCGCGGTCTCCAGGACCACAGAGGCTGCCGGGCCCTCGCCGATCACCTCCAGTGCCCGGTCGATGATGACCTCCTCCCGGTACCGGCCCGGCCGGAGGAAGATGCGGGTGCCCGGCCGGGCTTCCCGGACCGCGTCGGCCAGGGTCCGGAAATGCCCTTCCCCTGCCGGGGCCACCACCAGGCTGGGGAGGGGTGACGGTCCCGTCAGAACACCTCCTGCGGCCTTCCCCGGGCTTCCTTTCCGGGCCCTCCGCCCTGCCCGTGCCGCCTCCGGCGAGAGGAGGCCCAGCGCGATGGCCCAGGTGTGGACCGCCCAGAGGCCGAACTGCTCGTCGATCCCCATCTCGTCGTGGAGCCGCCGGGTGAGCCGGCGGAAGAGGGCCTCCCTGGGGACCGAAGAGGAGAGGGCCGCGAGGTCTTCTGCCACCCGGAGCCGCTGGGCCGACACGAGCAGGAAGATCTCCCTGCCGCTCCCCGGGCAGGTATCCCGGAGGAGCCCCTCGGTCCGCTTCGGGTCGCCGGCGAGCCCTTTCCCGTACGTGGCCACCAGGTCAACCAGGCGTTTCCGGACGGCATCGGTCATGGGGCACTCATGGCATGGCTACTTCCGGATCTCCGCGGTGACCGCACCCAGGAGGAGGGTGGTACCGGGGTTCAGGGGAACCGAACGGTCCTTTCCCACCTCGAGCGTCTTCCCATCAGGGAAGGTCACCTTCCAGGGTGTCTCTGTCAGGTTCCGGATCCCCCAGATCGCAGGGTCCTGGGGGTGGGGCACCACCCGTGCCATCTCCTCGGTGTCATTCTCCTCCTTCCCCGCCGGGTTCAGGTGCCGGCGCCGCAGCGACCGGTTGCCGGTGAGGAGCACATGGTAGTGGCCGGCAGGGAGGTGGATCACCAGCTTGGGGGGGAGGGGCACGGGGACTTTGCAGTGCCAGCAGGTGAGGGCGTCCTGCCCGGGCTCCCAGATGTTCTCGGCGTGGCACTTCGGGCATGCCGTGATCCCGTCCTCCAGCTGCTGGAAGAGCCGCTGCCACTCACCCTCCGTGACCCTGCGTTTCGGGTCCCTGACACCGGTCGTGAAGGCACGGGTGAAGAGGTCCTGCAGGGACCGGGGGGAGTAGCCCCACCGGAACCGGGCCGTGTCGTAGTCCGGGTCCGCGGGGAGCGTATTGGAATGGTCTGCGGGGTCAAAGACAAAGACCGGCGTGCCGTACACCCTCTTCTTTGCCGGGATGTCCCAGACCCTGAGCTCGAACTCCTTTTTCCCGTGGAAGGGGTGGTGCCAGATCCAGAGGTTGAAGAGGAGCACCGCCAGGGAATGGAGGTCCGTCTCGGTGGAGGGATCGGCCTCCCCCCGGATCAGCTCCGGTGCCATGAACTCCATGGTCCCCCAGACCTGGCTCCGGGACTGCCGGTTCACGCCGACGTTGTCGTTGTCGCAGATCAGCACGTCCCCGCCCTCCGGGTCGAACATCAGGTTCCCGTCCGAGATGTCCCGGTAGCAGTAGCCGGAGAGATGCAGGGCCCGGTAGGAGTTGGCCAGCTGGTACGAGATCCGCGCGAGGGCAGCGAACCCCGGCGGGGGCTTCAGGTGGGCCTGGACCTGGCCCAGTTCCGCGAACCGGGAGGTGTCGATGAGCCGCATCAGGTACCCGAACTGGGGCGACCGCGGGGTGGTGACGAGATCCAGGGGCCAGATGAACCGGGTCCCTGCCGCACCCCGGGGCGGGCCGGCCTGCACCAGCGCCCGGACCGCCGCCATCTGGTCCATGGTGGCCTGCGCCGGCTTGTACCACTTCAGGGCCTGCTGGCCGCAAGAACCCTCGACGAGATACACCTCGCCCTGGGTCCCCTCGCCCAGCTTCCCCCTCACGGTGAGCGTGGTGCCCCGCATCTCTGCCTTCACCTTCTCGCCGGGTGCGAGCGTCATCCTTCTTCTCCCTCCCTGCCCCCGGTACCGGGCTCCCCAGCCTGTTCGGCAACCTGTCCGGCCGCCTCCTCCGGTTCCAGCCAGGCCAGGGCTACCGTGATGTCATCTCCGCTGCCCTGCCGGGAGAAGGAGTCCATCCAGCCGGGAAGCGACGCTGCCACGCGTTCGATCCCGAACTCGTGGATCCGGTCCACCAGGGACCGGGCAAAGGTCAGGAACTCCTCGTCCCCCGGGCCTGCAAAGGAATCGGAGAGGCCGTCCGTCGCGAGAAGCAGGACGCCCCCGGTGTTTACCGGGATCTCGGCAGTGTGCCAGCACTCCTGCACGTTCCGGGAGGAGAGGGAATGGGTGACCGACCCGAGGAGCGCCGGGTCCTTTTCCAGGGGCGACTCCACCCTGCCGTCAGGGCGGACCAGGAGAATATCCCCGTCCCCCAGCTGTGCCAGGAGGATCCGTTCCCTTGTGGCGACTGCCAGGAGGAGGGTGGTGCCGTAACGGGTCAGGACCGGGTGGGGATCCTCCGCCGCATCCCCTCCGGTACAATCTCCGGTGGCGGCTGCATCGGAGAGAGTTTTCCTGGTCCAGCGATCTGTTATCCGTACTGTGAGCGGGGCAGCCGGCGTGCCGGGATCGCCGGTGGTGGCGGCCGAGAGGGACTGGACCACCTCCTCCACACCCGCCTCCACGGCGAGAGCTGCACCCCGGTGGCTCAGGTCGTGCCGGCGGTCGCCGTGGCCGTCGGCCACCGCCATCACCATCACCGGTTCGGCGAGAAAGGTCCCTGACCAGATGGCTACGGCATCCTGGCACGGCTTTCCGTTCCGATTGTGGGATGCCCCCCGGGTGCTGCACCCGAAGGCCCATCCCAGCTGTGAGCCGCACAGCGAGGGACCATCGGCTCCACGGTCCATGCGCTCCTCCTAGAAGGGCTCGGTGCTGGACGTGATGGAGGGCGGGGGCGGGGAGAGGGCCACGTTGGTGCCCTGGTCCGAGAGATCCTTGCTCTTGGACCGGGAGGAACTGAGCGTGGCCTCGGTGGACGCCCACTTGATGAAGTTCAGCAGGTCCTCGGGGTTGTGGGCCTTGAGGAGCCCCACCTTCTCCTGGTTCACGAACTTCAGGAGCTCGGCCTCGTTATAGTCCGCATCCTCGCCGATGGCAATGGCGAGGCGTATGGACTTCATCCCCCAGGGGATCCGGTTCAGGTCCGTGATGGCCTTCGTGTACTCCTCCTCGGGGTCGGTGCAGTAGCCATCCGAGATCAGGATGCAGACCGGGGGAAGGCCTCTTCTCGGCATCTTCTCCACCGAGAGCTCGGTGGAGAGCAGCCGGATGGCCCTGGCGGTGGAGGTCAGGCCATCGGAGGAGAGCTCCGGCCAGAAGAACTGGTCGAGAGTGACGGGGTCCGGGCCCACGTGCCAGGCCGCCTCATCCGAGAACCGGATGGCACGCATCATCACCTGCACCTGCGGGTGGGCAGCGACGGCATTCTTGATCAGGGGGATCGATTCGCGGATCGCCTGGTTCAGGGTGGCGATCTTCTTCCCGCCCATGGATGCCGAGTGGTCCGTGAGCCAGAAGAAATGCAGCGTACGCCGGGCAACCCGGCCGTCGGGAACAGGTATCTCATTGGGCAAGGAATAACACCCCTCCAGTCGTCTGCATACTCTGGGGTTCCGGGAGATAAATAGTTTATACCGGCCGAGGGAGAGGAAGGGATCTGGCAGGAAGAGCGGATTCGGCTGCCCGCTGGCCACTCCGGCACGCCTTCTTCCTGCCAGGTGAATCCACACCCGCCCGGTCACCCCACAGGGATCCGGCCCCCCACCCGCGGGGATCGAAAAGTAAAAAACTGATGTTTTACTCTTTTTTCCCTACCATAGAGTATTATATTCAAAATTAATTGAATTTAGTTGTTCCTTATACCACAATTGAATGGAATGATTTAAATACTATAGAATAAATTATTCTTACAGGGAGTATGACACCAGCCCTGCCGGAAAGAGAGGAGCCTATCAACAGCCGCCTCGTTTCCCTGTACCTGATCCTCGCTTCCGCCGTGATCCCTCTTGTCATCACCCTCTTCTGCCTCTCCCACGGGATCACGAAGATCTTCCCCCACCTGTACTATATTCCCATCATTCTCGTCTCCTACGCTTACCCGCGGAGGGGTGTGTACTTTTCCGTGTTTCTCTCGGGGAGTTACCTGGCGCTTGTGTATCTCTTCACCTACCCCCAGACCGAGCCTATCAGCAGCGCCACCACGCTCTTCTTTTTTTTCGTGGCCATCGGGGTCGTCGTGGCATTCCTTTCGTCACGCCTGCGGCACCATGAAGGGCTCTACCGGGCGATCTTCGATCACTCAGGACAGGGTATCTTTCTCGTCACCCCCAACCCCGGCTCCATCATTGCGGTGAACGCGAGGGGTGCATCCTTCGCCTCGGCGGCACCTGAGGATCTGCAGGGCACCCCCTTCTCCGCCCTCTGGCAGGATCCCCTGGCGTATGCCGCGTTCATCGGCCGCATGGAGGTCCTGCACTGCGTGAACGCGGTCGAGACCGCCTTCCGCACGCGGGACGGCGCTCCCCGCCATGTCTCCGTCTCGGGCGTGAAACTGCCCGAAGGGCTCTACTCCTGCTCGGTGATGGACATCACCGACCGGGTGCGGGAACACGAAGCCCTGGAGAAGAGCGAAGCCCAGTACCGGGCTGTCGTCGAGGTCCAGACCGAGATGATCGTCCGGTTCAGGCCCGGCGGGACCGTCGTCTTTGCCAACGAGGCATACCTGCGTTACTTTGGCCGGAAGCGCGACCAGATCGTGGGCAGGAAGTTCCGCCCCGAGATCCTCCCCGAGGACAGGGACCGTGTCCGCGAACACTTTACCACCCTCACCCCCAGGAGTCCTTCAGGGCGGAACGAGCACCGGATCCGGCTCCCGACAGGCGAGATCCGGTGGCAGGAGTGGACGGACCGGGCCATCTTCAGCCCCGATGGTACCCTCCTGGAGTACCAGTCCGTGGGGAGGGATATCACCGACGAGAAGGTGAGGGAGGAGATCGAGCGGAAGGCCTTCGCGCAGATCGACAAGAACATCGAGCAGCTGGCGATCCTGGGAGACCACATCCGGAACCCCCTGGCCGTCATCGTCGGGATCGCGGATCTGGACGCGGGGCCCACATCCGACAAGATCATCCACCAGGCCCGGATCATTGACCGGATCATCACCCAGCTGGACCGGGGCTGGATCGAGTCTTCCAAGATCCGCGAGTACCTCCGCAAGCACGCCTGAAGGAAACCACCCCCGACCAGGTCGTCGTGAAATCTGCCGGGAGCGCGACGGGTGCCCGTTTCTCGGAACAATTATTGTACACCATCGCGAATAGTGATCACCATGCTCGTGATTCACAGGGATATCTGCGGATACTGCGGTGCGTGCGTCTCTGTCTGCCCGGAAGGGGCCCTCGAGCTGATCGATGCCTATCTGACCGTCGATGACCACTGCACCGCGTGCCGCATCTGCACCAGGATCTGCCCCCTCGGTGCACTGGAGGTGGCGGATGAAGCGAAGGTATGATGTGCTGGTCGTAGGCGGCGGGCCCGGGGGCGCCCTCGCTGCCCGTACCGCCGCCGAGAAGGGGCTCTCCGCGTGCCTGATCGAGAAACGGCCTGCCATCGGCGTTCCCGTCCGGTGCGCAGAGGGGATCGGCAAGGAGGCGCTGAAGGAGTTCATCGAGCCGGATGACCGGTGGATATCCGCCGAGGTTCACGGTGCACAGATTGTGGCGCCGGACGGCACCTCCATGACCGTTGAACAGAAGATGGCGGGATCCAAGGTAGGCTATATCCTGGACCGGAAGATCTTTGACCGCGAGCTGGTCTGGCAGGCGGCGGCAGCGGGTGCGGACGTCTTTGTGAAGACCCGGGCGGTGGCACCGATAATGGAAGACGGCAGGGTCCGGGGAGCCACGGTGGCCTTCTGCGGGGAGGACCGGAAAGTGGCGGCTGACCTCGTCATTGCCGCTGACGGCATCGAATCCAAGTTTGCCCGGTGGTGCGGCCTTGATACCACGGTGCCGATGAGAGAGCTGATGTCCTGTGCCCAGTACGTGCTCACCGATATCGACATCGACCCCCATTTGACGGTCTTTTATTTCGGGAACCGGATCGCCCCCGAGGGCTACATCTGGGTCTTTCCCAAGGGGGAACGCACGGCGAACGTGGGGATCGGGATCTCGGGGAGGAAGAGCAAGGACGGGCACCGGGCACGGCATCTGCTGGACCGGTTCATTGCCGACCGCTTCCCCCGGGGAAAGATGGTGGAGTGTATCGTCGGCGGCGTCTCGGTCTGCCGGCCCCTCCCCTGCACGGTGGCAGACGGGCTCATCGTGGTTGGGGACGCCGCACGTCTCGCAGATCCCATGACCGGGGGAGGCATCGCGAACGCCATGATCACGGGGAGGCTGGCGGCCGAGGTGGCAGCCGGCTGCATCAGCAAGGGAGATGTCAGCCGGGATGCCCTCATGCCGTATGATGACGGCTGGCGCCTGTCACGGATGGGCAAATCCCTGGAGAAGAACTACCGGATCAAGGAGATCTTTATCACGCTGGACGATGCGAAGCTGAACGCCCTCATCCAGTCAGCGTCCCGGTTGGACCTGAAGGACTTCTCGGTCCTCACGCTTGTCAGGGAGCTGATCCAGCGCAACCCGAAGATGCTTCTCGAATTAAAGAGCCTCTATTCGGTCCTGAAATGACGGGCCAGGTCCATTCCCCCATCCCCACCGGGGATCGTCCCCGGCTGTGTCCCGGAGGACGGGGGAGCGCTTTGGCAGGATCCCATGATCTGCGGCGTGGATGAGGCAGGGAAAGGGGCAGTGCTGGGTCCCCTGGTGGTGGCGGCGGTCGCCTGCCATGATGATGCCGAGTGCCGGTCCCTCGGTGCCAGGGATTCCAAAGATCTGACTCCCCTGCAGAGGGCCCGCCTCTTCCAGGAGATCACCGCACGGTTCCCCTGTGCGGTCATCTCCTATCCCGCCGGAGAGATAGATGCCTTCCGGAAGAGGATGACCCTCAACGACTTCATGGTCCTCGCCCACGCCGAGGTGATCTCCCGGCTCGGGCCGGATCTCGCCTACGTGGACGCCTGCGACGTGGATGCACGGCGGTACGGGAGAGACGTCTCCGCCCGCCTCCGCTCTCCCTGCCGGATCATCTCCGAACACCACGCGGACCACAAGTACGCCGTCGTGGGGGCGGCCAGCATCGTGGCCAAGGTCACCCGGGATGAGGCCATCGCCGCGCTGGCATCGGTGCATGGGGAGATCGGGAGCGGGTACCCGTCCGATCCGTATACTGTGGCCCACCTGGAATCCTACCTGAACGCACACCACCACCCTCCCCCGTATGCCCGCCGCTCCTGGGCCACCATCGCTGCACTGCAGGCGCAGCGGGAGCAGCGGAAGCTGGGGGATTACTAGGAGCGGTTTTCTCATCGTTGGATCGGGAGGTACCTGCCCCGTCGGTTATCCTCAGGGGGGTGGGACCGGGGGGGTCTCCCAATCCCGTCGCTCTCCCCGAAGAGGAGAGATGAACCTTCGGGAATCCGTGCCCGCCCGCCGGAGGGATCCCCTTTCCCCTCCCAACCCTTATCAGATAACAGCCCCCATGATGTAGGATGAACTGGCTCCTCGTGGTGCTCCTCCTGATCGGCGCCTATGCTCTTGTGGCGTATACGATCAAGAAGAGGGGGCTCTGGCAGGACCGGATCACGTTCTACGGCCCCATCATGGCGGTGAAGACCGCAAAGGTGAGCTTCTTTGACCGGTTTATCCCCTGGTCGACCCTGCTCAGGATCTACGGGACCGTGGGGGTTGCCACGGTCGTTGTGGTGACTGCCATCGGGACGGTGATGCTGGTCATTGCCCTGTTTTTCACCTACCAGACGTGCCCTGAACCCACCGGGATCTATGCCCCGCAGAACATCCTGCTCCTCCCCGGGATCAACGATTTCGTGCCCTCCACCTTCGCCGTCTGGTTCGCGTTCGTGCTGACGATTGCCGTTCACGAGTTCGGCCATGGAATCCTCTGCCGGGTGGAGCAGATCAGGGTCCGGGCGATGGGCGTCCTTCTCGCCGTGATCCCCATCGGCTTCTTCGTGGAACCGGATGAGGAAGAACTGGAGAAGGCTCAGGCAGGACCCAAGAGCAGGATCTTCGGCGCAGGGATCACCAACAACCTGGTCGTGGGATTCCTCTGCGCAGGGCTCCTCCTCCTGGCCCTGGGGCAGGTGGCACCCCTCAGCGCACCCATCATCCACGGGGTGTACCAGGGATTTCCCGCCCACGAGGCCGGTGTGCCGCAGTACTCCATCGTACAATCCGTGAACGGGCAGGAGGTTCACTCGGAAGCGGAGGTGGCGGCCGTGATGAACCGGACCCGTCCCGGTGATCACCTGACCATCGTGGTCGAGAAGGATGGTGTCCCGGGATCCTACGACCTCACGCTGGCCGCCTGGCCCCAGAATGTCTCCTCTTCGCCCTCAGGGTTTATGGGCGTGACGTACTATCAGGGGAGTGCCGTGGCAGACGTCATGCATCGCCTGGCGCAGCCGGCCGGCCTCCTGTACCTGCTGGTACTCCCCTTCGATATCGGCGGGTACCTCCGGTTCCTGGCGTTCGACTCCCCCGAGCAGGCGTTCTTCCAGGTGCCGTTCGCCGGGTTCTGGGGGCTCGTACACCTGCTTTTCTGGAGTGCCTGGATCAATATCAATGTCGGTATCTTCAATGCCCTCCCCATGGTGCCCCTGGACGGCGGCTACATCATGAAGGAAGGGGTCCACTCCCTCCTCAGGCGCCGGGGCAAGGAAGCACATGCGGACAGGGTAGTGGTACTCATCTCCACCCTGATCCTCACCATGATTATTGCCATCATCGCAGTCCCCTACCTCTGCCGCCTCCCCGACCTCTTCCCGCTCTGAGAGGATGAGGGGAGAGGAGGGGACAGGGGCGGATGTGGGGCGTGGGAGAGAAAAAGAGATCATCCGTGTGCCAGAGGGGAAGGATCAGGAGAGAGAAGGGCAATGGATAAAACAGAAGCCTTAATAGAATCAGAAAGGCTTGTGCAATAATGGGAAGTGCAGGGCTGCACGACCACCTGCGGGCGATATGAAGGACATCCCCAAGAGCAAGAGGTATGCACTGGGGTGGTACCACGAGGGTATCACCCATCTCTCCATCAACGAGTACGAAGAGGCCATCGCCTTTTTTAACAAGGCCCTCACCGTCATTCCCGAGCACCCCGATTTCCTGATAGGCAAGGGGGATGTCCACTTTGCCATGGGGCAGTATGACGATGCATTCCAGCTCTACCAGCAGGCCGCCCGGGTGGATCCCGACAGCTTCCGGGCCTGGCTCCAGTCGGGAGTCGCCCTCCTGAAGAAGGGACGGTACCAGGAAGCGCTGGATATCTTCACCCGCATCCTGCCGATGAACGAGTACGACGGGGAGCTCTGGCTGGCCCACGGCATCGCTCTCTTTCACCTGGGGAGAACGGAGGAGGCCGCAGGGTCCCTCCGGAACGCCATGCGGCTCAAGCCCAACCAGCCGGCCCTCTGGTACTACCTCTCCCTCCTGGAGGCCGACCACGAGCAGGCCCTCCGCTACCTGCTCCGGGGCTACCGGATCGACTCCACCAACCTGGACATCATCCTGGAGATCGCCCGCCGGCTGATGGAGACCGGCCACCACCGCGATGCACGGGTCTTCTGCGAGAAGGCGGTATCCCTCGATCCGGGGAATGAACGGGCGGCTTCCCTTCTTATCCGGTGCCGGGAGTGACGGGGGCTGCATCTCCCCCTTCCAGGACTGCCACGGCCGCGCCGACCGGTGCACCGATGCTCTCTGCCACGGTCTCGCACTTGACGGTCATCAGGTACGCAACGGGCGGGAGGAGGGGGGAATACTCGGTCAGGGACTCGTAGTTGGCCATCCCCTTCGCGATGACGAGCGTGGCATCGGCGAGGGCATGGGCCAGATCCCCCGGCATCTTCTCCCAGGAGACGCCGATATCCCCGCTCCCGGTGGTGGTGAGGAGGTCCACCTGCTGCGCGAGGCCGAGCCGGTGGGCATCCTCCAGGGTCGCGTCGTTCAGGATCGGCGCACCCTTCACTGCCAGGGTCACCCGGGCACCCCGCGCCTTCAGGGAGCGGATGAGCAGGGTGTCAAAGACAATCTCCCCTGCATTGTCGGTGAAGTAGACCACCCGCCGGGCCAGGCGTTCGATCCGGCCTGTATCGTCCCGGTACAGCCCTTGGGGAAACCGGCTCCGGAAGAAGGCAGGAAAATCTTCGGCGACCCGGTGGGAAGCTATCCCGTAATCGTACGTATTGGCCAGGATGGCCGCGAGGGCCAGGTCCCGGAAGGAGTGGAGATCCCCGCGGATTTCCCTGCAGGCGGCCATGGCCTCGGCATGGGACCGCTCCTTCAGCTGCCGGTACGGGTCCGGATCCGAGAGGAGGGCGTAGGCCAGGCGATGGATCTCAGACGCGACGGCGGGCGCCGGGTGGATCCCTTCCCGGTAGGGAGCGATCCGTGTGCGGCACTCATCCACCACCTGCCGGATCCTCTCCGTGTCTCCGATGGAGAGAGCAGCCTCGTACCTGACCCGTTCCAGGAGGCAGTCGATACAGCGCGGATGGATCTTCACGGGTGTCCCGCCATGATCTCTTCGGGAAAAAGGAAGTGCACCATGGGGCCACTGCGATTTGAACGCAGGTCAGAAGACCCCCAGTCTCCTAGGATGCCCAGGCTACCCTATGGCCCCCCCTATGGAGTTGGTGCAGATTCTTTATGTACCTTCGCTCTTCTCCCGGGCCCGTCGTTCCCTAGATTTTGAGCCGTTTGAAGGCTTCCACATTACGGGTGAGGGCTTCCAGCTCAATATCGGAGAGGTCCACCCGGCTGGATGATTCCTCGATCTCTCTCTGCAGCTGGTGCATGCGGACCCGCATCAGGTACATGACGAAGAGCTCCACGATCACCACCACGCCCAGGAGTACGATCAGGATTTCCTCGATGGTCATTTCTTCCCCCTGAACAGTATCTTCACGAACCGGGACACGAACCCTTCCGTCGATGTCTCGGCACCCTCATCCAGCGCGATGCCCGCAATGTTCGCGGCGATGCGGCGGAATGCCCTTGACGCCTCGGTCCCCGGGAACTTCATGACCACCGGCGTCTTGTAGACCGCCGCCACCCGGACATTGGGATCCTCGGGCACCACCCCCACGAGCTTCACCCCCAGGGTCTTCTCCAGCTTGGACTGGATCATGGAGGTGTGCTCAGATCCCGCACGGTTCAGGATGGCGCAGCAGACATGCCCCCCCACCACCTCGGTGAGTACCTTGGTCTTCAGGGCATCGACAATGGAAGAGACCTCGGGGTTCACGACCAGGATCACCTCATCGGCGATGGCCAGCGGGATCACCCCATCCCTGCTGATGCCTGCCGGAGCATCGATGAGGAGGTAGTCGCACCGGTTCACCAGATCGTGAAGGATGTCCCGGAACCTGTCGGGGTTGGCATGCTGGAATCCCTGCAGCGAGATACCGCTGGGCAGCACCTTGACCCCGTTGGGACCGTCATAGATCGCTTCGTCAAGGCTGGCCTTCCCCGCCAGCACCTCGTGGATCGTGACCGGTGCATCCTCCAGCCCCAGGAGGAGGCCAATGTTGGCCATACCGATATCCGCATCCATGATGTAGGTCTCAAGGCCCAGCTTGGCGAGGGCGGCTCCCAGGTTGATGGTAACGGTGGTCTTGCCGGTGCCTCCCTTCCCGGAGGCGATCGTGTATGCCCGGATCATTCAACCCCTTCTCTCATGCAATGATGGATATCAGGCCATAAATATTTGTTCATCTGCCTCATTCTCCCCGTTAAAGCCACCAGTTCAGGATCTGTGCCATATCCTTCTCGATCGCCTTTGTCTCGTTGTCGTCGAGGGTGCGGTCAGCCCGCAGGATCACCAGCAGCTCGTCGCTCCGGTGCATCACCGGGAGGAAGTGCAGGCCCTTGTCATCGGTTCTCCCGCCCCGGCGGTACATGCCGGTGAGCCGCGCGGCCTCTTCGGCCACCCCCGGGGTGCGGGACACGACGACGAGACCGTCCTTTGTGGTGATGACCAGGTCCCTGAGGTTGAACTTGTCACAGATCGCCTGGATGGACCCCCTGATGTCCCGCCGGTCCTCCAGGATCTCCACGGCATACGCAGGCTTTGCGGCGGATCGTGTATCAGTTCGGGGTGCCGGAGGATGGGGGGGAACCGGGTCCGGGGACGGGATGGGACGTGTTCTCGCGTACGGTTCCCGGACAGCGGACGTCCCCCGGACCAGATCCTGGAACCGGGTCAGGTAGTACACCACGATCATGACGAGGACGACCTGCAGGGAACAGACCAGCACCAGCACCTGCAGGAGGAGGATGGCAAGGGATTCAAACTCGGTGGCCATGTACGGATCCTCCTCACTCGTCCTTCTCGGTCATCAGGTGGCCCAGGTGGAGCTTCTTGACGATTCCCCTGGCATTCTTCCTGACTTTCGTTGCGATGTGGTCCACGTCCATGTCATCCAGAGCAGCCATCTCCAGGTTTGCCAGGGTGACAGGATCCATTCCCCCCGGGGTCGGTTCCTCTTCGGGAGGGGTACCAGCTCCTCGGGATTCCACCGATGGTCCGGCTGGCGCCTTCCCCGTGAGGGGTTCCGCCGGGGAAGTGGCTGTCGGGGGAGACTGCGGCTCGGGACCGCCTGTGCGGCCTGCCTCAGTCTGCCGGGGCGGGGGGAATACCGGGAGCTTCCTTGCCTTCCCCGGTTCCTGCCGGATCGGCTGTGCCGGCGGAGACGGGAACGGACCGACCTCCGGCCTGCGGGCTCCGGGGCTCACTGCCGGGACAGATACCGGCCCCTGTTTCTGGGGCGGGATATCGATATCCGTGGGAACCGCCGCTTTCTTCTGTCCCCCGGAAACCTTCCCGGGTGTGGCCGGCACCGAGAGGAGAACGGGGGCATTGAACTCGGTCACCAGCTTTATCTGGGCGGCATCGAGATCTGAAAGGATACCGCTCACCGTCTGGTTACCCAGACGGGTGACCGCCTCCCATGCGTCATCACCGGCCCGGGGGGGATATTCCGCCAGGATCACCATCCCGTTCCGGAACACGAGCGTGCAGGTGGAGGTGTCCCAGGTGAGCTTCAGGATACCGGTGTACTGGAGCTCGTTCAGCTCCAGGAGGAGGGGGGAGAGGGGTACGCCACGGACAATTTCCCGAAATTTCCCCCGTGGAAGTTGCATTATAAATAGCTGGTGTTTTTTCATAAGATAATAATATTGGTTTCCCTATTGAATCCGGGTCATCCGGGGGAGATGCGGGGATCCGGTCCGCGGATCGCCCGCACCGGCCGCAGGGGGGGGTCCGGAACCCGTTCCGGGATCCGGTGGCAGGGGAGGGGAGCAATCGCAGGAGAGGAGAGGCCCGGCGGGTGAAACGGCAGGGCGGATTCGGGCAGAACACGCGCCACCCCGTCGCGGAAGCCCTGAGGGGGAAGGGAAAGGATAAATTTATGTGAGGAAAATAGTTATGAGTCAATGGAGTGAGTGATGCGGGCCCATCCTGATGTCCAAAAGGGAAAGAGCCTTCTCCACCTCCACCGGAAGAGCATCGCGTTCCCGTGGTTCCCCCATCCCGTCTCTCCTGCCATCCCCGCACCGGGCCGTACCCCCTGCGGTGGGAGTCCCGGGGGGAGTGAGTGATGTATACCATACTCGTGGTTGACGACAGTCCCTTTATCGTCGATGTTTTTGTGACCATGCTGGAGAGGGGTGGCTACCGGGCCGTGGCCGCCTACAGCGGCCTGGAATGCCTGGATATCCTGAAGAATGTCACCCCTGACCTGATCCTCCTGGACATCATGATGGAGCCCATCGACGGCTGGGAGACGCTGGAGCAGGTCAAGCGCAACCAGGCGACAAAGGATATCCCTGTCCTCATGCTCACGGCCAAGCAGCTCTCGCCGGAAGAGGCCCAGCTCTACGGGATGTACATCGAGGATTACGTGCTGAAGCCCATCACCCACCGCGAGCTCTACGATACGATCGAGCACGTGCTGAAGCGCCGGTCCATGATCAAGCTGGATATCGAGGAGGCGAAGAAGGCCGGCTTTGACCAGCGGATCATCGACGAGTACTCACGTCTCGCAAAGAGCGTGGACGTGAACACCCGGCTGCTCAAGATCCTGGAGACCACCTACAATATCCACGACACAAACCAGCAGGTCTCCTCCAAGATATCCCAGGCCATGACGTCCATGAGCGAGTCCATCAAGGTCCAGGAGGACCGCCTCCAGCACCTCCGGACCGAGCTCACCAAGGTCCTGAACGAGAAATAGGAAGCAGGATCTGCATCTCCTCCCATCACCCAGTGGGGGGAACTCTTCTCCCAACGATACCCTGCTCCGGTAGATACCGCCCCGGCCGTGACCCGCGAGGCATTCTTCAAATATACGATGTCGGTTTTCCGGAATGCGTGATTGCTGGTGAGACGCTCTTGGAGGCTCCGCCCCCGCCGCGTGGGCACCCCCCGGCGGTTGTCCTGAATTGAAGCTCCTCATAGAAAATCAACAGACAAACGGGTTACCCTCATTGGGGGAGGGACCGGGAGGGGGCAACAGCCCCCTCCCGCACCCTGTCATGGATACCCCTGTTCCGCATATTCCGGAAGAGACCAGGTACCACCCATCCTCTATAGTGGGGGCGCCCACGCGGGGGGCCATGTAGGCTCCCCCATGGAGCGTCCCCCCAGTCGGTAGATGCGATGAAATAGTCTGGTGTATGATTTTCCAAATCCATATCAGCCTTTGGCCTGGGTATCCCCTTCCTCCTTCCCCATGAAGATCACCGCGGCGGTGAGGACCGCGATCACAACGGCGGTGGCCATGATATCAACGGCGTTGAAGGACTCCACCCCCATCATGATCACCTTGCGGACCATGGCAGTGAGGCCTGCAATGAGGATGGGGCGCACCTGGATGCGGCTGGTCCGGAAGTAGACGAGGACCGTCTCCAGGATCTCCACGATGATGATGGTGAGCAGGACAGTGTGGAGGACGGCCAGGAGCCCCGCGGAGGTAACGGGTGAGCCGGGGATCGCCAGGAGAAGTGCCGCCCCGTCCACCAGGGAAATCAGGGCCAGGAGCGAGAGGACAATGGCGACACCCACATAGATGGCGAAGGTGACCACCGTGATGGGGAAGACCATCCATCGGACCCCTTTGAGAAACCGTTCGCGATCCATCCTGTAACTCCGCCTCCGGTTGTGTCTGCAGCGATCTGGGATCCCCATCACAGATAGCAGTTTCGAGACGGGTTCCCGCGCGGTCCGCATCCACGCCGCTCCGGGTTTCACCGGGGAGAGGGATTGGCCCCCATGGGCCCGGGAGGGTCTTTTCGGCGATCTGCGGCAGATATGGCAGTTGTTTCCCGGAACCGGAGAAGAGCTTTATTTATTAGGGTCAGAATGTTTATATAGTTTTCTTGCGTTTATTTAATGCCAGATGGTGTGCGGGTGGCGGGGGCTCGTAGCTCAGCTAGGTAGAGCGCCTGGCTTTTAACCAGGTGGCCGAGGGTTCAAATCCCTCCGAGCCCGCTCCCACGGCAACAGTCTCTCGGCAACGCGCGAGAAGGCATCGGAAACCATCCTTCCCGACCAGCGGGGAAGGCCGTTCTTCCCGGTCAGCGGGAAGGGCAATCAGGACAGGGGTAGGGTATGACATTTCATGTACTGGACCATATCATGGTTCCGGAACACCGGATCATGACAGAAGAGGAGATCGGGACGCTTCTCTCCACCTATCATCTCTCACTTGACCAACTCCCAAAGATTTTTCATGATGATCCTGCGGTGAAGACCGTGAAGGCGAAACCGGGGAACGTCATCGGGATCATCCGTTCGAGCCAGACCGCCGGCAGGGCTGAATCGTTCCGCCTTGTCGTGAAGAGGCCGAAAAAATAACTTCGGGGCTGATATCTCTGATCGACAGAACTGGACTCTCCAGAGTGTACTTTTCCAAGGAACACGTGGCACGCCACCAGCTTGACTCCTTCAACCATTTCCTCACCCACAATCTCCAGAAGGTGGTGAACGAGCAGAAGGTGATTGAAACTGACATCGATGCCCGGGGCAAATCGAGGGAGCCCGTCTGGGTGGAGCTGGGAACCATCACCGTTGAAAAACCCGTGGTGCGGGAGGCGGACGGGTCCCAGGGGAACCTCTTCCCCAGCGAAGCACGGCTCCGGAACCTGACCTACGCCGCCCCCATCTACCTGACCATGACCCTCATGCAGGGGGATGCCCGTCAGGAGCCGTTCGTGGCCAACATCGGCCAGCTCCCGGTCATGGTGGGGTCCAGGAAGTGCAACCTCTGGGGCCTCTCCGATGCGGAACGGGTGGCCCATGGCGAGGACCCGCTGGATCCCGGCGGCTACTTCATCATCAACGGCACCGAGCGGGTGCTGATGACCCTCGAGGATCTCGCCTCCAACAAGATCATGACCGAGTTCACCGAGCGGTACAACGAGCGGATCTACGTGGCCAAGGTCTTCTCCCAGTACCGGGGCTACCGGGCCCTGGTGGTGGTGGAGCGGAACCGGAAGAACCTGCTGGAAGTCTCCTTCCCGTCTGTCGCAGGCCACCTCCGGTTCGTGGACCTGATGCGGGGCCTGGGCCTCGTCTCGGACCATGATGTCGTGGAGGCGGTCTCCACCGACGAGGAGATCCTGACCTTCATGATGCAGAACCTGGAGGAGTCGGAGTGCGACTCGGTGGAGAGCGGGATCATGTACGTGGGCAAGAAGCTGGCCCCCAACCAGACCCGGGACTACCAGAAGAAGCGGGCCGAGTTCGTGGTGGACAACTACCTGCTCCCCCACCTGAATTACCTGATGCCCCCGAACCTGAAGGAGGAGGACGAGGGCTACCGCCAGGCGGTGGAGTCGGTGCGCCTCGCAAAGGCCCACTTCCTGGGGCGGATGGCCGAGTCCTGCTTTGATCTCGTGCTCCAGCGGCGCCGGATCGATGACAAGGACCACTACGCCAACAAGCGCCTGAAGCTGGCCGGCGACCTGATGGAGGACCTCTTCCGGATCTCCCTGAACCGCCTGACCCGGGACATCAAGTACCAGCTGGAGCGGGCCAGCATGCGCCACCGGGACCTCTCCATCTCCACCGCCGTCCGGGCTGACGTGCTCACCGAGCGGCTCCTGCACCCCCTGGCCACCGGCAACTGGGTGGGCGGGAGGACGGGCGTCTCCCAGCTGCTGGACCGGGTGGACCACATGTCGGTCCTCTCCCACCTGCGGCGGGTCATCTCCCCCCTCTCCCGTTCCCAGCCCCACTTCGAGGCCAGGGACCTGCACCCCACCCAGTGGGGCCGGATCTGCCCCAGCGAGACTCCCGAGGGGCCCAACTGCGGCCTTGTGAAGAACTTCGCCCAGATGGTGGAGATCTCCCGCGGTGTCGATGACGAGAACGAGGTGAAGCGAATCCTCTACGAGATGGGCGTGGAGCAGCTGAAGAAGGAGGCAGCATGAAACGGTCACGGGTCTTTGTGGACGGGGCCCTCATCGGCCTCGTGGACAGCCCGAAGGACCTGATTGCCCGGGTCCGGAGCATGCGGCGCAGGGGAGAGATCTCCACCGAGATCAACGTCTCCTTCAAGGAGTACAACGGGGACGTGGTGATCCATACCGACCGGGGCAGGGCACGCCGCCCCCTGATCGTGCTGGAGGGTGGCAAACCCCTGATCACGAACGACGAGATCGCCAAACTGCGGGAGGGCAAGGTCCAGTTCGAGGACCTGATCAAGGCCGGGTTCATCGAGCTGATCGATGCCGAAGAGGAGGAGGACCTCTTCATCGCCATCCACGAGAAGGAGATCACTCCGGACCACACCCACCTGGAGATCGAACCCTCCCTGATCCTGGGGATCGCCGCGGCCCATGTGCCCTTCCCGGAGCACAACGCGTCCCCGCGGGTCACCATGGGTGCAGGGATGGTGAAGCAGGCCCTCGGGTTCGCCACCGCCAACATGAAGCTCCGGCCCGACACCCGGGGCCACCTGCTCCACTACGTGCAGAAGCCCCTCGTGCACACCACCACATCCGAGTGCATCGGATCCGACGACCGGCCCGCGGGCCAGAACTTTGTCGTCGCCATCCTCTCCTATGAAGGCTACAACATCGAGGACGCCCTGATCTTCAATAAGGCGGCCATCGACCGGGGCCTGGGCCGGTCCCACTTCTTCCGGACCTACGAGGGCGAGGAGCGGCGCTACCCCGGCGGCCAGGTGGACAAGATCCAGATCCCGGACGAGGAGGTGACCGGGGCCCACGGCGCCGAGTTCTACCAGCACCTGGACACCGACGGCATCATCAACCCGGAGACGGTGGTCGTCGAGAAGGACGTGCTGATAGGAAAGACCTCCCCGCCCCGGTTCCTGGAGGAGCCCTCCGGCGAGCTGATTGCCGTCGAGAAACGGCGGGACACCTCCGTCACCATGCGGTCCAACGAGCGGGGGATCATCGACACCGTGATCATCACCGAGGGTGAGAACAGCGCCCGACTGGTGAAGGTCCGGACAAGGGACCTGCGGGTGCCCGAGGTGGGGGACAAGTTCGCCTCACGCCACGGCCAGAAGGGGGTCATCGGCCTCATCGCCCCCCAGGAGGACATGCCCTTCACAGAGTCCGGCATCACCCCCGACCTCGTCATCAACCCCCACGCCATCCCCAGCCGGATGACCATCGGCCACATGCTGGAGATGCTGGGCGGGAAGGTGGGGTCGCTGGAAGGCCGGCGGATCAATGGTACCGCCTTCTCCGGCGAGTCCGAGAACGACCTGCGCAGTTCCCTCAAGAACCTCGGGTTCTCCCACACCGGCCGCGAGGTGATGTATGACGGCATCACGGGCCGGGTGTTCAAGGCTGACGTATACGTGGGCGTCATCTACTACCAGAAGCTGTACCACATGGTCTCCTCCAAGATGCATGCCCGGTCCCGGGGGCCTGTCCAGGTGCTGACCCGGCAGCCCACCGAGGGGCGTGCCCGCGAGGGCGGCCTGCGGTTCGGGGAGATGGAGCGGGATGTGATGATTGGCCATGGGGCCGCCATGGCGCTGAAGGAACGCCTGCTGGACGAGTCAGACAAGGTGACCCAGTACGTCTGCGGCCACTGTGGCATGATAGCGATGCTGGACCGGAAACGCAACCTGACCCGGTGCCTGGGATGCGGCGGCGAGACCGACATCTACCCCGTGGAGATGAGCTATGCCTTCAAGCTCCTGCTGGACGAGATGAAGTCCATGGGGATCGCTCCACGGCTGAAACTGCAGGACATGGTGTAGGAGGGGAGAGAATGCCAAGCCCAAAACGAATCGGTAAGATCGAGTTCGGTCTCCTCTCGCCGAAGGAGATCCGGAAGATGAGTGTACGGAAGATCATCTGGGCGGACACCTACGACGAGGACGGCTACCCGTACCCCCAGGGACTCATGGACCTCAACCTGGGCGTCATCGACCCGGGGCTCCGGTGCAAGACCTGCGACCAGAAGGCGAGCGACTGCCCGGGCCACTTCGGGCACATTGAACTGGCAAAACCCGTGATCCACGTCGGCTATACCCGCCTGATCCGGAAGCTCCTCCGGGCCACCTGCCGCGCCTGCGGCCGGCTGCTCCTGGAGGCGGTCGAGATCGAGCGGGTCATCGGCACCGAGGAAGAGGCCACGGGGGACATCCTGAAGGAGAAGGACATCAAGAAGGAGCGGCTCTGCCCCCACTGCGGGGAACAGCAGCTGAAAATCAACTTCGAGAAGCCCACCACCTTCTCCGAGATGTGGACCGAGGACGGGAAGAAGATGGAGCACAAGCTGACGCCCGCCGACATCCGGGCGCGCCTCGAAAAGATCCCGGACGACGACCTGAAGCTCCTGGGGATCAACCCGGAGGTGGCGAGACCCGAGTGGACGATCCTCACCGTGCTCCCGGTTCCCCCGGTCACCATGCGCCCCTCCATCATCCTGGAGAACGGCCAGCGGTCCGAGGACGACCTGACCCACAAGCTGGTGGACATCATCCGGATCAACCAGCGGTTCAAGGAGAACCAGGACGCGGGGGCCCCCCACCTGATCATTGAGGACCTCTGGGAGCTCCTCCAGTACCATGTCACCACCTACCTGGACAACGAGGTGGCGGGATGCCCGCCGGCCCGGCACCGGAGCGGGAGACCGTTAAAGACCCTCTCCCAGCGGCTGAAGGGCAAGGACGGCCGGTTCCGGGGCTCGCTCTCCGGGAAGCGGGTGAACTTCTCGGCCCGTACCGTGATCTCGCCGGACCCGAACATCGGCGTCACGGAGGTGGGGGTGCCCCTCGCCGTCGCCCGCGAGATGACCGTGCCCGTGCGGGTGACGCCTTTCAACCTTGCGGAAGTGAAGGAATATGCACTGAATGGTCCCGTCCGCCCCACCACCACCTCGCCCTGCGGGGCCAACTACGTGATCCGGCCCGACAACCGCCGCATCCGGCTCTCGGATCAGAACCTGCAGGCCACGGTGGATCTGGTTGAACCCGGCTGGACGGTGGAACGGCAGCTCCGGAACGGGGACATTGTGCTCTTCAACCGGCAGCCGTCACTGCACCGGATGTCCATCATGGCCCACCGCATCCGGGTGATGGACGGGAAGACCTTCCGGCTGAACCCGGCCGTCTGCCCGCCCTACAACGCCGACTTTGACGGGGACGAGATGAACCTGCACGTGCCCCAGACCGAGGAGGCCCGGGCCGAGGCCCAGATCCTCCTCTCCGTCCAGGAGAACATCCTCTCGCCCCGGTTCGGGGGGCCCATCATCGGCGGGATCCACGACCATGTCTCGGGCATCTTCCTCCTCACCCACGAGACCCACTGGTTCCGGAAGGAGATGGTCCTGTACCTGCTCATGCACCACCCGATGGAGAACCTCCCCGAGCCCGGGAAGGTGGAGGATGGGGTGCCGTACTGGTCCAACAAGCAGATCTTCTCCTGTATCCTGCCGACGGAGCTGAACATGGTCTTCCGGGCCTCCTCCTGCGAGTCCTGCGACACCTGTAAGAAGGAGCTCTGCGAGCGGGACGCGTACGTGAAAATCTTTGACGGGCACCTGGTCGCCGGCACCATCGACAAGAAGGCCATCGGTGCCTTTGACGGCCAGATCCTGCACCGGGTCATCCGCCAGTACGGCATGAGGCGGGCCGCCGACTTCATCGACGACATGACACGTCTTGCCATCCGGTCCATCATGCTGGACGGGTTCTCCTTCGGGATCGACGATGAGGACCTCCCCAGGACCGAGCAGGGACAGATCCGGGACGTACTGGAGACTGCTGCCTCGGACGTGGAGCGCCGGATCAAGATCTTCCAGGACGGCCAGCTGGAGCCGATGCCGGGCCGGACCCTGGACGAGACGCTGGAGATGCAGATCATGCAGGTGCTGGGCAAGGCCAGGGACCGGACGGGCGAGATCGCCGGCCGACACCTGGGTCTTGAGAACAGCGCCGTCGTCATGGCGGTCTCAGGGGCCCGGGGTTCCATGCTGAACCTGACCCAGATGGCCGGTTGCATCGGCCAGCAGTCAGTCCGTGGCGAGCGGATCATCCGGGGCTACGATGACCGGACCCTCCCCCACTTCCGGAAGGGTGACCGGGGCTCGGCTGCCCACGGTTTCATCCAGAACAGCTACAAGAGCGGGCTTTCCCCCACCGAGTTCTTCTTCCATGCCATCGGGGGCCGCGAGGGTCTCGTGGACACGGCGGTGCGGACCTCCCAGAGCGGGTACCTGCAGCGCCGGATGATCAACGCGCTCCAGGATCTCAAGGTGGCCTATGACGGCACCGTGCGGACCACCGGCGGCCGGATCATCCAGTTCCGGTACGGCGAGGACGGGACCGACCCCTCCAAGAGCAGCTTCGGCTCACCCGTGGACGTGAAGGGCATCATAGAGTCCGAGATCAAGGAGGAGGTATAGCATGAAAGAGAGCATGGAGAAGCGGATCGCGGGGGCGGAGCTTCCCGAGAAGACCCGGAACGAGCTCCGGAAGTACCTGGGCGATCGATCGGTGACCGAGGCACAGTTCAAGCGGATCCTGGACCGGGTGGTGCGGGAGTACCAGAATACCCGGATCGAGGCCTGCGAGGCGGTGGGGATCGTGGCCGCCCAGTCCATCGGCGAACCCGGCACCCAGATGACGATGCGGACCTTCCACTACGCAGGGGTTGCCGAGATCAACGTCACCCTCGGGCTCCCCCGGCTCATCGAGATCATGGATGCAAGGAAGGCGCCCTCCACCCCCACGATGACGATCCACCTGAAGCCCGAGTACGCCCAGGACCGGGACCGGGCCCGTGAGGTCTCCTGGCAGATCGAGGCCGCACCGCTCCACGAGTTCGGGGACATCACCATCGACATGGAGAACATGCAGGTGGTGGTGCAGCTGAATACCGCGGTCTGCGACAAGCGCAAGATCGGGGTGGAAACGATCGTCGAGAACGCCCCGAAGAAGATCCGGGAGCGGCGGCACTACCGGGACTTTGAATGCGAGGTGCACGCCGACCGGGCGCTCCTCCTCTTCATCCCCAAGGACCGGGAGTCCTACCAGAACCTCTTCCAGCTGGCCGAGCACGTGAGGAACGTGATCGTCCAGGGGATCGATGACATCGAGCGTGTCGTGGTACGGAAGGAGGAGGGGGAGTATATCCTCTATACCGAGGGCTCCAACCTGAAGGACGTGTTTGAGGTGGAGGGGGTGGAGACCGCCCGCACCCGCTCAAACAACATCAGCGAGATCGCGGACGTGCTGGGGATCGAGGCCGCCAGGAACTCCATCATCGACGAGGCGCTCTCGACCCTCGGCGAGCAGGGTATCCTCGTGGACGTCCGCCACCTTATGCTCGTCGCCGACATGATGTGCATGGACGGCGAGGTGAAACAGATCGGCCGCCACGGGATCGCCGGGGAGAAGGAGTCGGTCCTCTCCCGGGCGGCCTTCGAGGTGACGGTGAACCACCTGCTGGACGCGGCGGTGGCGAACGAGGTGGACGAGTTGAACGGCGTCACCGAGAACATCATCGTCGGCCAGCCCATCCAGCTGGGTACCGGCGACGTGAAACTCATTGCAAAACCACTCAAATCAGGAGATTGAATCATGGATTTCAACACTTCACTCAGGAGGGCCATCAAAACCGGAAAGGTCCTCCTCGGACAGCACGCAACGGAAGACTGCATCAACGAGGGCAAGGCCCAGCTCGTGGTGGTGGCAAAGAACTGCCCGGACCGGTTCCAGAAGATCCTTGCCGGAAAGAAGGACGTCCCGGTCCACATCTTCGAGGGATCCGGCGTCCAGCTGGGCATGGCCTGCGGGAAACCCTTCATGGTCTCTGCCCTTGCCATCGAGGAAGCCGGTGAGTCGGATATCCTTTCCTTAAAGAGGGCCTGATATGGGCGAGATCGTGCTCACCGAGGACTGCATGCGCCTGATGTCGCAGTTCGAGCAGCTGACGGGCGCCTCCAGCCGGGACTGCATCATCGATGACCGCAACAACCGGATCATCCTTGTCGTGAACCCCGGCGAAATGGGCCGGGCCATCGGCAAGAAGGGCGCCTCCATCAAGAACGCGATGGAGGTCATGGGGAAGAGGATCGAGGTGGTGGAGTACACCTCCAATCCCGAGCAGTTCATCAAGAACTGCTTCCTCCCTGCCCAGGTCACCACTCTTGAGTTCGAGGGGACTGATGAGGAGCGGATTGCCAAGGTCACCGTCCGGGAGGAGGACCGGGGCATCGCCATCGGGAAGGAGGGGAAGAATATCTTCAAGGCGAAACGCCTCTCCCAGCGCCAGCACAACATCGCCGACGTGAAGCTGGTGTAGAGGCGGGCTCCGGTTTCTCTTCTTTTTCCATTCCTGAATTGGATATTCAAAATACCGACACGGCGTTTCGCACACATCTGATACTGGTGAGACGCTCTCGGGGGCTCACCGCCCCCGCCGCGTGGGCACCCCCTGCCGGTTCTCTGAGACCATCGATCCATCCCGTACGATTCACCGAAGATCGGACTATCCTCATCAGGGAGAGACCGGGAGGGGGCAGAGCCCCCTCCCGCACCATGCCAATGATCCCCGACATTCAGAGATCCAGAAAACCGAAGACCAGGTTATCCTCATCGGGAAGGGCCCACGGTTGGGCCTGCCCCCTCCCAACCTGAGATCCTGAAACCTCCGGTGGTTGAAATCAGGAATAAAGGGAGGGATCCTTTCTCAGCCCGGCATCAGCACGTGCCGGTGGCCCCGGTCGCCGTACTGCTGAGTGCGGTCGTGCACTCCGTAGGCTGGGTGATGAACGCCTTGCAGATGGCCTGCTTGTACGCGTTGGGTGACATTGCGCCCGTGTATTTCACGCCCTTGATGAACAGCGTGGGGGATGCGTTGACACCCTTCGCCGCACTGGAGAGCTGATCGGCTCTCAGGAGGCCGATCCCTTCAGGCCCGGTGGAGCAGGTATCGATCGTTGCCGCCGTAATCCCGAGGCCGGACATGACGGTATGGGAGCAGGTGGATGCAGTCGACGACGTATGGGAGGTGGGGTAGCACTGGCTATTGAACCGGGCGAGATAGGTCCAGAACGATGCCGGGTAATACTTCTGGATGCAGGCCTGGCGCAGGTCCTCCTCTGCCTCGAACGGGCCGTGCAGGGAGTTCACCGAATCCACCGTGGAACCGGTCACCTGGGTGAGGAAACGGATCCGGATATCTGCCTTTGATCCCAGCAGGTCCACCACCGGTTTCATGACCGTCTCCGCCTGGGTCCCGTAGGGGCAGTAGGACATCACGTACAGGTCCACATATGGGCGGTTGGGATCCACGGGGGTTGTCGTGGGGATGGTCGTGGGGGTTGTGAAGGGGGTGGTGACCACCGGTATCGTGGGATAAGGCGTGACTGATGGTGGCTGCGATGCCGGTGGCACAGATCCGGGTGGCATAACCACGCTCGCGACGATGAAGAGGACCCCGACCGCGCCCATGGCGATAAAAATGAACAGGGGATCCACCACGGCCCGTGTCCTCCAGGCCTGCGCTCCGGTCTCCCGGGCCGGCGTGCTGCCCCGTGCTGAAGTGGTGTTCCGCATCATAGAATTACTGAATAGAAATCGATTCCGGGATTCATATACTTTCCAGGCGGAGGACGGGAGGGTGCATCCTCACCGGGGAGTTGAACTCACTGAGGAAACCGATGCTTTGTCCCATCCCCGGGGGAGCGCAAGCTCCCCCTCAGGACCATTCGCGTCAGTCAGACCCGGAGGAAAAAAGGGGAAGAGTATGTTCTCCGGTCCCCCTGCAGGTGCCTCAGCACGAACCGGCCACTGCAGCCTGCTGGCTGGACAGCACCGTGGAACAGTCGGCAGGCAGGGTCGTGAAGCTCCCGCAGATCGCCTCCTTGTAGGATTCCGGTGTCCGCGACCCTGAATATTCCACACCGTTGATGAGCAGCGTGGGGGATGCGGTCGCATCATTCGCGATGGCGGACCCCTCGTCGGTTTTCAGGAGGCCAATCCCTTCGGTGCCGGTGGCACAGGTCTGGATCTTCACCCCATCAATGCCCTGGGATGCGGTGATGTTCTGCGAGCATTTCAGCATGTCGGTGGTATTCTGCGCGAGAGGGTAGCATTCTGCATTGAACCTGGTGAGATATGCCCAGAGGTTCTGCGGCGCATGCTTCTGGATGCAGACCTGGCGCAGGTCCTCCTCCACTTCCACGGCTCCGTGCAGGGAATACACCGATGTCACGTTATTACCGGTCACGGTGGTGATGTAGCGGAGGTGGATGTCGGCCTTCTTCCCGAGCAGGTCCGCGACCGGCTTCATGGTGGCCTCGGCCTGGGTCCCGTACGGGCAGAAGGACATGACGTAGAGGTCCACGGACGGGCGATCCGTCTTCACCGGCTCCGGGGTCGGGGTGGGTGTGGGCGGGGGAACCGTGATATCAAGGCCTTCGTTAAAGAGCATCGAGCAATCCGGGGAGGAATAGAGCGGGATCTCCTCGCCCTGGTAGGACACGTTCACCTGGTACATCCCGTGCTGTTCCTTGACGTTCCCTAGGGTGGCCGTCCCCTGGCCGGCCAGGAGCTCGTTCACAGACGCGACCGCCCGGTCGCCACAGGCGCTGGCTGTCGCCCCTGACTGAGGAGTACCCATCTCCTTCCA